>DASVGE010000062.1:0-31229 GCA_036379695.1 Pyrinomonadaceae bacterium
CCACCGCACTCCAAGGAGGCGCTCTTTACTCGTAGCGTAAAGCGACCAGCGGATCGACCTTCGTCGCGCGGCGCGCCGGGATGTAGCACGCGATCAGCGCCACCACCGTCAGCAGCACGGCAATCAACCCGTACGTCAACGGATCGTTAACCTTCACGCCAAACAACATCTTCGAAAGACTCACCCAACTCTCGAGATACTTCGTCAACACCCACGCGCCCACCAATCCCAGCACCACGCCCAACACAGCGAGCGTCATCCCCTGGCGCACGATCATCTTCAGCACGTTGCCGCGGTTCGCACCGAGCGCCATGCGAATACCAATCTCGTGTGTGCGTTGCGAAACCGTGTAAGCCAGCACACCAAACAATCCGATCGCGGCGAGCTGTTGGGCCAACAGCGCAAACAAGCTCAACAACTTCGCAAACAAACGCTCCATGCGCAGCGTTTCGTCGGCTTGCTCAACCTGAGTCTTGACGTTCTGCACCGGCAGGTTTGGCTCAATCTCTCGCACCACGTTGCGCACACTCGCAACCGTCGCGCCTGGATCGCCTACGGTGCGCACTTCAAACACCGCGCCGCTCAGCGGCCGCTCTTGTCGATACGAGCCGTACATAGTTGGCGGGATATCGTCACGCTGGCTCTGATACTTCGCGTCTTTGCAGATGCCGACGATCTCGATTTCGTCGGGCTTGGCGGGGTCGAGCGTGAAACGCTTTCCGATCGCGTTTTCACCCGGAAAGAACTTGTTCGCAAACGTCTGGTTAACGACTACAACCTTGGGGGAAGTCGGACCGTCCTGCGACCCGAACGTGCGCCCGTAGAGCAATGGAATACCCATCGTCTCCAAAAAGTTTTCGCGCACTGTGTGACGATAACCTTCCCCCGTGGGCTTGATGCGACCTTCCGAATCCGGCTGCGCCGACAAAGCGTCGCGCAGGAAAACACTGCTCGAGCTCGAACTGTATGACAGCAAGGGTACGCGCGAAAACGTGACTGCCTGCACTCCCGGAACAGCTTCAATCCGCTCGCTGATCTGCTGGTAAATCTGACGCAGCTGCTCGTCTTTGTAACCGACCAGGGATGGTTGCACGTCAAACAACAACAGGTTCTGCGTATTGAAGCCGGGATCGACGCGTTGCAAGTTGAGCAATGTGCGCACAAACAACCCCGCGCCAACCAGCAGCAACAACGACAACGCCACCTGGACCACTACCAAACCGCGGCTCAGTAACGAACGATGCACCGCACTCGATCCGCGTCCGCTGTCTTTCAGCGAAGGCGTCAGATCGACGCGCGTTGATCGCCACGCCGGCGCGAGTCCAAAAACAATCCCCGTCAATAAGGAGAGTCCGAGTGTGAATCCCAACACACGCCAATCGAGTTGCGGTTGGAGTGCGTTCATCCCGCGGCCGCCCCAAAGACTGACGGCTATCAGCCCATCCTTGATCCAGAGTGCAAAAAGGATTCCGAGCAGGCCACCTAACACTGAAAGCAGCACACTCTCAGTCAGCAGTTGTCTGATCAGTCGCCAGCGGCTGGCACCCAACGCCAAACGCAAACTGATCTCTTTTTGTCGCCCGGCTGCGCGCGACAACAGCAGGTTCGCTACGTTTGCACACGCAATCAGCAACACTAATCCAACCACACCAAGCAACAGGTAGAGCGAAGGCGCGTAATACTTGCGCCGGTGCATCTCGCCCTGCCCGCCGGGGTCGGCGTAGAGCCTTGGATACTGCTTCGGATCTAAATCGCTGATCTGGTTGCCGCCGCTTGCCTTCAGTGCCGCCTGCCGCGCAGCGCGATGTTCGACCACCGATTGATGAAAAGAATTCTCCAGTTGCGCCTGCGCCTGCTCCCTCGTAACACCCGGTTGCAGGCGGCCCATGATGCGCAACCACCAAACGTTGCCACTCGTGTAGGAGCGTTTAGGATCGGGATAGATCTGCGGTTCCAGTGCGAGAGGTATCGTGACGTCCTGAGTAGTACCGACACTCATCGTGCCGTCAAAACCTTTGGCTGAGACACCGATGACGGTAAACGCGAGACTGTTGAGATTGATCTGTTTGCCGACGACTGCCGGATCGCTGCCGAAACGTTTCTCCCAGTAGCGATGACTTAAAACAGCGACCGGTTGTGCGTTTGCTTTGTCGTCTTCGTCACTCAGCAAACGGCCGAGGGCGGGCTGCACTCCGAGCGCTGAATAGTAATTCCCCGACACAGCCTGTCCATTGGCAACTTCAGCCTGGCCATCGGCAGTGAGGTTTAGCCCCACGCCGCCAAACGCGAAGATGTCCGACATCGGCCCCTGCTGTTCGCGCATGCGTTGATAGGTCTGATACGCGAACGACGTCATCGTCCGCTGACCAGTTGCCTCATCCGTATTCGAATTGCCGTTGTAACTGCCGACACTAAACTCGCGCGGCGCCACGGATTTAAATAGGACCAACCGCTCCGGCTCCTTCACCGGCAACATCTTCAACAACATCGCATCGACAATGCTGAACAGCGCCGTATTCGCCCCAATCCCAAGCGCGAGCGACAGCAGCGCCACCGCCGACAGCCCTTTTTGCTTGAGCAACATCCGGAACCCATAGCGCAGATCCTGTAGCAGAGTGTTCATCATTTCTACCTGTGTTTTTTGTGCTATTTGTGGCTCTATTCACACCGCAGCGCTTCCAGCGGTGCGCTGCGCGACGGCAAACGCCATCACACCGTAAATCCCAACCGCCGCGAGCATCAGCCCCAGCGCTCCAAAGCTCGCAAACAACACCACGCTGAATCGCTCAGCATTGTTGCTCCAACTCTGACCCGACGCTACCGCGTTACGGTACTGACCCGATCTTTCGGCGGATCTTGGGCCGGGTCAGTACCGTACGCGGTAGCGTCGGGTCGACCTCACTCGTCACGTAATGCAACTAACGGATCGACTTTCGTCGCCCTGCGCGCGGGCGTGTAGCACGCCACCAGCGACACGATCACCAGCAACACTGGGATCGCAGTAAACACGACCGGATCCGTTGCACTCACCTCAAACAACAAACTCTTGATCGTGCGCGTCAACGCCAGTGCGCCGCCTATGCCGGCGAGCACTCCGATCGCCGTCAACCACATCCCCTGACGCAGCACTGCACGCCGCAACGCACCCGGTTGCGCGCCCAGCGCGAGCCTGATCCCAAACTCCTTCGTGCGACTGCCGACGTAAACCGACATCGTGCTGTAAATACCAACCGCGGCAAGCGTCAGCGCGATAATCGCAAAGGCAGTGAGTAGTATGTTTGTGAGTCGTTGTGTGCTGAGCGTTGATCCGATGATCTCCTCCATGGATCGGACGAGGTATAGCGGCATGTCAGGATCCACTTGCTTGATCGCGGCCCTGAACGTCGGGATCGCAGCTAGCGGTGGACCATCAGTGCGCACCACAAACGACGCACGCGGGGCCGGGTTCTGCGCCATCGCAAAGTAGAGGTGCGGCCGCTTCTCCTCAGCGAGGTTGAGATGTTTGATACCGCCGACGATGCCGACGATCGTCAACCACTGGCGCCCGCCGGTTGTCTGAATGCGTTTTCCGAGTGCATCGCCAGCCGGCCAATACCGCCGCGCCAACGGCTCATCGACGATCGCTACGAGGGTAGACTTGTCGTGGTCCGACGTTTGAAAATCGCGACCCTGCAAGATCGGCATCCCCAGGGCCTGAAAGGTTCCCGGTGTCACGCTTACCTGTTCGGCCTGCTCTGCTTGCGAGACGTTTTGGCCTTCCGGCGGTTCCTGTCCTTCGACGATGATTCCATCGACGTTCCCGCCGTCGCCGAACGGCAAGTTAGTGGTGAGGCCAACGTGTTTGATACCCGGCGCGGTACGCAGGTTCTCGATCGCACTGCCGTAAAACCGCAACGCCTTCTCTCCGTTGTCGTATTTCGCGCGCGGCAACGTCGCGACCATCGTCAGCGTGTTCTCCGCATTGAAACCGAGATCGACTGTCCCGAGTCGCTGAAAACTCTTCAACAACAAGCCCGCGCCGATCAGCAGCACGAGTGAGAGCGCAAACTGCACCGCGACCAATGAGCTGTTCAAACGCCGGTGAGAGACAGTGCCACGCGCGCCTTCGCGCATGCCGTTTTCGATTCCCATCGAGTAAGCGCGCAGAGCAGGCATTAGTCCAAACAACAAACCGGTCAGAACCGTGAGCGCCGCCGTAAAGGCGAGTACGCGGCCATCCAGACTCACTTCTTCCATGCGCACGATGCCGCCGATCGGCAGCCGGTCGAGCATGCGCACGCCGAGCGCCGCGAGACCAACGCCAACAACGGCACCGATGAACGACAGCAACACACTTTCAGTTAAGAGCTGGCGCGCGACGCGACGCGGCGTCGCTCCGAGTGAGACACGAACCGCGATCTCCCGGGTGCGTGAAGTAGCACGCGCGAGCAATAGGTTGGCGACGTTGGCGCACGCGATGAGCAGCACGAGGGCAACCGCTGCGAGCAACACGAGCAACGGTTTCTCGGTCTTGCCGAGCAGCACTTCCTTGATCGGCTGGACGATGGTCCTTGGACCATTGCCTTCACTCAGTCCGACAGCTTCGCCGAGGTTGGGATTCTGCCAGCCAAAGTTCTGAAGCACGCCCGTCGTATCCGCTTGCGCCTGCGGGAGGTGCATGCCCGTTTTCAAACGGCCCACAACGGCAAACGTATAAGGCGAGGTTCGCTTGGTGTCGAGGGCGAGCGGAATCCAGAGATCGATCTCGAGACGTGGAAACTTAAACTCCGCCGGCATCACGCCGACAATCTGTGTGGGCGTGTTGTTCAGGTTGAGCATTCTGCCGGTGATGTTCGGATCGCCGCCGAAGCGTCGTTGCCAGAACGCGTAGCTGATCACGCACACGGTATTCTTGCCTTGCGCGTCTTCGCCTGCGACAAACGTGCGTCCGAGCAGCGGGTTCACGCCGAACACTTTGAAGAAATCGGCAGTGACGTTCGTAACCGGCAGGCGTTCAGGTTCGCCCTGCCCGGTGAGATTGACGGCGCTGCTGTTGTACAGGGCAATCGATTCGAGTGAGCGATTCTGATCGCGATACGCGCCGAAGTCGGCTTGCGAAACTCCCCACGTGGCGAGCCCAATCTTCGGGCTCGACTGGATCAAACGCACCACGCGGTCGGGCTCGCGAAACGGCAGCGGCCGCAGCAGGATGCTGTTCACCAGGCTGAAGATCGCAGTGTTCGCGCCAATGCCGAGCGCAAGCGTCACCACGGCCACGAACGTAACCGCAGGCTGCTTCAGCAAAATCCGCACGCCATAGCGTAGATCCTGAATTAATGTGTTCATCTTCATCGATCCATCCGCAGATTTCGCAGATAATTTTTCTGTGTAATCTGCGAAATCTGTGGATGGCCCTTTCATTCGTATCGCAGCGCCACGAGCGGATCGATCCGCGTCGCGCGGCGCGCCGGGATGTAGCAAGCCAGAAAAGCCACCAGCAACAGCAATATCGGAACGCCCGCAAACGTCAGCGGATCTCGCGCCGTCACGCCATAAAGCAAGTCTGACAAAACACGCGTCGCCACCGATCCGATCGCAATCCCGAGCACGAGGCCAACAATCGTCAGCGACATCCCCTGCCGCAGCACGAGCCTCAGCACGTCGCCCGGTCGCGCACCCAATGCCATCCGGACGCCAATCTCATGCGTCCGTTGCGCAACTGCATAAGAGATCACTCCGTAAAGCCCGATACACGCGAGCACCAGCGCCAGCGCCGCAAACAACCCCAGCAACAGCGCCTGAAAACGTTCCTGCGAAATCGCCGCGGCAAACACCTGGTCCATCGTGCGAACGTGTGAGATAGGCTGGTCTTTGTCTACCGACCAAACCGCCTGACGCACGGCCCCTGCTACAGAAGTCGGATCGCCCTTCGTGCGCAACACCAGATCGCGAGGCGCTACGAACACGCGGCGTTCCTGCGCGTAAGGCGCATACAAATCCATTCGCTCATCACCATAGAGCCCGGCCTGTCGCACGTTACCGACGACGCCCACCACCGTGAGCCACGGATTAGGCGAATCGAGTGGCCCGATCTTGAGCCGCTTTCCGATAGCGTCTTCGTTGGGCCAGGTTTGTTCTGCGAGACGACGGCTAACGAGGATCACGGGCTGCGAGTCGGCAGAATCGTGTGCATCGAAGAAGCGGCCACGTTGGAGTGTGATACCCATCGCGCGGAAGTAGTCGGGACTGACGGCGCGATAAAGCGCAAACGGCAGTTTCATATCGCCGGGAGATGCGTGGCCCTCGGCTGAGAAAGCGAAGTTCATCCCGTTGAAAGACAGCGGCAGGAACGTGATCACGCCCGCGGACTCAACACCGGGAAGCTCCTTCACGCGATGCAGCACTTCATCGTAGAAAGCCCGTCGAGCCTCAGGATTTCGATACTTCGGCATCGGCAGGACCATCTTCATCGTCAGCAGCTTCTCGGTCGTGAATCCGGTCTCAACCCGGCGGAGGATCTGAAAACTGCGGATCAACAGTCCGGCGCCGACAAGCAACACGACTGCGAGCGCAACTTCAGAGACGACGAGCAAGCGTCGAACATGACGGCCTGATAGTCCTCCCGCCGTGTCTCGCGCGACGTCACTCAATGTCTCACCCGGTTTAGCCCGAGCGGCAAGCAACGCCGGCACGCCGCCAAAGACCAATGCCGTGAGCACACTTACTCCGAACGTGAACAGGAACACACGCGCATCAACGCTGACGCCTTGGAGTTTTGAAAGACTGTCCGGAAGTAACTTCGCCAGCGCTTCAACGCCCCACACAGCGCCGAGTAAACCAAGCAGGCCACCGGCCCCGCCCAGCAGAAGGCTTTCAATCAGCAGCTGCCGGACGATGGTCCAACGACGCGCGCCGAGAGCGATGCGTATCGCAATCTCCCGGCGCCGTGTCGTCGCCTGGGCCAACAGCAAGTTGGCAACGTTCGCACACGCAATCAGCAGCACCAGCCCCACGGAGGCAAAGAGAACCAGCATCGGTAAACGAAGATCGCCGGCATAATCCTGGTGCAATGAATTAACGATGAACGTCAGCCCTTCATTCGTTTTCGGATATTCACCAGACAGTCGTGCTCCGATCGATCCGACGTCGGCATTTGCCTGCTGGAGAGTGGTTCCAGGCCTCAAACGCGCGACGAGCCGCAGATAGTGGTCGCCGCGTCCATTCGCTTGTTCCGGCTCCATGGCCCACGGCACCCACAGCTCTGTCTCACGCTCGGGATAGAAGAATCCGCGTGGCATCACCCCGACGACGGTGAACGATTCGCCATTGAGCGTGATGTCGCGATTCACAATCGAGGGATCGCGATTGAAGCGTCGTTGCCAGAGGCGTTCGCTCAGGACCACGACCCGGTGTTTACCGGGTGTGTCTTCATCCGGCGAGAAGGTCCGGCCCAACACCGGTTCGACACCCAGTATCGAAAAAACATTCGCGGTGACCAGCTCCCCGTTAAGCCGCTCCGGCTCGGCATCGCCGCCGGTAAGATTCATATCCTGCGGCCCGTGTGCCCCGATGTCCTCGAACGCCTGACTCTGCTTGCGAAGGTCGAAGAAATTTGCGGGCGCGACTTCGTTCTGCTTGATGCCGAGCTTCAGCCCCTGCTCCCAAACCGAAACCAATCGTTCCGGCTCCTCGAAAGGCAGTGGCCGCAGCAAAACGGCATCAACCGCACTGAAGATCGCGGTATTAACGCCAATACCCAGCGCCAGCGTGACGAGCGCAACCAGCGTTGCCCCTGGGCGCTTCAATAGACTGCGCAACCCATAGCGAAGGTCTTGAAATATTCTCTCCATCACGATCAATCCATCCACAGATTGCGCAGATTACTCTTTGAAAATCTGCGTAATCTGCGGATTGCCTTTCATTCGTAGCGAAGCGCCGTCAGCGGATCGACTCGCGTCGCACGCCGCGCAGGCACTAGACACGCCAGCAACGCCACCGCTCCGAGCAACCCGGCAATCACCACAAACGTCGCCGGATCTCGCGCCTCAACTCCAAACAAGAGATTGGTCAAACTCTCGAGGTACTTCATCAACACAAAAGCTGCACCAATCCCAATCGCGATCCCGACCAACGTCAACGTCATTCCCTGTCGCACGATCATCATCAACACCCGGCGCCGATCCGCGCCCAGCGCCATGCGAATCCCAATCTCCTGCGTCCGCTGCGACACCGCATACGCCATCACGCCGTACAACCCGATCGCCGCCAGCGTTTGCGCAATCACTCCAAACAGCGTCAACAACTTCGCAAACATTCTCTCGATCGCCAGCGTCTGGTCAGCCTGTTGCACCTGCGTGCGGATGTTGCTGAGCGGCAGATTGCTATCCACCTCGCGCATCGCGGAACGAATCTGCCCTGCCAACAACATCGGATCACCGGCAGTGCGCACCTCGAACACAACCATGTTCACCCGCGACAGCGACTGCCGCCACGATTGGTAAACCGTCGGCTGAATAGCGGCACGCTGGCTCGTGTATTTCGCATCGCGCGCGAGTCCAACGATCTCGATCTCATTGACATTCTCGGGACCAAAGCTGAAGCGCTTCCCGATCGGGCTCTCATTTCCAAAATGGACTTTCGCAAACGCCTGGTTCACGACCGCGACTTTCGGCGCGCGCGCATCGTCCTGTGCGGAGAGGTTTCGCCCCATGAGCAGCGGAATCTCCATTGTCGAAAGAAAGTTCTCACGCACCGTATGAACCTTGGCCTCACTGTCGACCGGTTTGTCGTCTGGTCCAACCTCTCCCGGCAGAAACACCGAACTCGTGTTGGAACTAAATGACAGCAGTGCATTTCGCGAGAACGTGACTGACTGCACACCGGGAACAGCTTCGAGCCGGCTGAAAGCCTGTTCGTAAAGCGCCACCAACTTGTCGTCTTTGTAACCAAGCATGCCCGGCTCGACGTTGAAGAGGAGCAGATTATTGGTGTTGAATCCGGTCTCGACGTGCTGGAGATTTCGTAGTGTGCGAACCAGCAGTCCCGCGCCGATCAGGAGCAACACCGACACCGAAACCTGCACGACCACCAGCGACCTGCTGAGCCACGAGCGTCCGAGCGAGCTCGAACTGCGGCCGGTGTCTTTCAGCGTTGGCGTCAGATCGAGATTGGTTGCGCGTAGGGCAGGCAGAATGCCAAAGACGATGCCTGTGAGAAGCGAAAGACCGAGCGTGAAAGCAAGCACACGCAGATCGAGCCGCGGATCGAGCGCGTTCATTTCCCTTCCGCCCCACTCCGCCACCAGCAACAGTCCGTTCTTGATCCACAACGCGAAAAGAATCCCGAGCGCGCCGCCAACTGCCGCCAATAAAACACTCTCGGTCAGCAACTGCCTGATCAAACGTCCGCGACTGGCGCCCAAAGCGAGTCGCACGGCGATCTCTTTCTTTCGCCAGGACCCACGCACGAGCAGTAGATTCGCAACGTTCGCGCACGCGATCAGCAGCACGAGCCCGACCACTCCGACCAACAGGTACAGCGGTACCGCGAAACCCTCGCGCGAATCCATTTCACCCTGGCTACCGGAAACGGCTCCCAGCCTTGGCAGGTCTTTTGGATCGACATTGGCGAGCGCACGTTGCGCTAACGCCTGTCGCCCGGCGCGATGTTCGAGCACTGATTGTTGGAATGGTCCGGCGAGAGTCGCTTCCGCCTGCGCGAGAGTGGCGCCCGGTTGCAGTCGTCCCATCAAACGCAACCACCAGATGCCTGCCCCCAGCATGTTGCTCTGTTCACCCGCAACCTGCTGCTCCCACGCCAGCGGGATAGAAACATCCTGCGCAGTCCCGACGTTGCTCGTACCGGCAAATCCCGCCGCGGAAACTCCCACGACGGTGAAGGCAACGTTATTAATATTGACTTGCTTGCCGACTATGGAAGGATCGGCGCCAAACCGGTTGGTCCAAAAACGGTGACTCAGCACTGCGACTGGAGTGGCAGCCGCGCTATCGTCGGAATCAGTGATAGTGCGTCCGACAACTGCCGGAACGCCGAGCGCCGAGTAGTAATTCCCGGAGACTACCTGACCGCTGACAACTTCCGCCTGCCCGCCAACGTTGAAGTTCAACTCCATTGGCGAGAAAGCAAAAACGTCGGAGAGGACTGCTTTTTCCTGACGCAAACGTTGCAACGTTTGGATCGGAAATGACGTGCCGACGACGAGGTTCGTTTCGGGATCGTAGGAGTTGGTGCCGTTGAATCCGCCTGGTCCGAATTTCTCATCGTTCCAACTCGCTTTCAACAACACCAGTTGCTCCGGATCCTTCACCGGCAACTTCTTCAGCAACACGGCATCGACCACGCTGAACAGCGCAGTGTTTGCGCCCACGCCGAGGGCCAGAGTCAAAACCGCCACGGCCGTGAACGCCCGATGCTTCATCAGCATCTGCGCTCCATAGCGCAAGTCCTGCCAGAACGAAGTCATAGTCCTGTCCTCTTTTAAAATTTTGAATAGGTCCTATTGGTCGGATAGGACCTATTCGTAGCGCAGCGCTTCCAGCGGATCGACTTTCGTCGCGCGCCGCGCCGGTATCAAACATGCGCACAGAACGATCAGCGCCACTATGAACGGGATCAAAAGGAACGTGATGCGATCTGTCGGACTAACCTCAAAAAGCAGCGTGGACATGAATCGACTCAGCCAGAAGGCGCCAAAGAGTCCGATTGCAATCCCGATCGCGGCGAGCGCCATTCCCTGCCGCACCACCATTCGCAGCACGTCCGTCGCTTGCGCTCCCAGAGCCATCCGTATGCCGATCTCGTGCGTGCGCGACGCAACTGATTCGCTCATCACGCCGTAAATGCCCACCATCGCGAGTATCAAAGCCACGCACGCAAACAGCCCCAGCAGGAACATGTTGAAACGCTGCTGTTCGATCGACTGCGCGACGACTCCCTCCATCGTGGTGACATCGGAGACTGGCAGATTTTTATCGATAGACCAGACCTGATTCTCGATCGCGCCGACGAGGGCGAGCGGGTCACTGTCGCTTCGCACCACGAGGGTCAGCGCGCGTGGCGCCGGCGACTGCAAGTGAGGCAAATACATCTCGAGCTTCGGCTCCCCGGTCCATTGGTTTTGCTTCAACGCTTTTACGACGCCGACTATCTCGCGCGGATTCGGGCCATCGTCGCCGACGTCGATCCGTTTGCCGATCGGATCTTCGTTGGGCCAATGACGTTGTGCGAACTGTTCATTGACGATCACCACTGGCTGGGACGCGTCGTTATCATGAGCGGTGAAGTCACGTCCTTTGAGTAGCGTCGCCCCCATCGTGCGAAAGTAGTTAGGCCGGATGATGCGATAAACAGCGCCCTGCTTTTCACCGGGTCGAGGAGCAGGACGGCCTTCGATGGTGAAGGGCAGCGTCCACATGTCTCCGCTTAACGGCAGATGATTGATCGCGCTCGCCGATTGAACACCAGGCAAAGAATCGATGCGCTGCAACAGGTCGTTGAAAAAAGCGACTCGCTTCGGTGGTGTGGAATGCGCGGAGCCCGCGAGCGATACCGTCATAGTCAGCAGCTTGTCAGGAGTGAAGCCCGCATCTACTGCACGCAAGCGGCCGAAGCTTCGCACCATCAGCCCGCCACCGATAAGCAACATCAAAGCGAGGGCAACTTCGGAAATAACAAGTAGCCGGCGCGCATTGACGCGACTACGACCCGCGGACGAACCGCGCGTGGACTCCTTGAGCGACTTGTTCCAGTTCCACTTCCGGGTCTGGAGTATGGGCGCGAGTCCGAAGAGAAGACCGGTGAGCACCGAAATGCCAAGCGTGAAACCAAGCACCGGAAGATCGAGACCAATCGTTTGCAAACGAGGCACGCTGCTGGGACCGAAGGAGAGTAGGGCCTTCATCCCGGCCACGCTGAGTAGCAGACCGAGTGCGCCTCCCGCCAACGCGATCATTACACTCTCGATTAGCAACTGCCGCGCGATACGAGCGCTGCTCGCTCCCAGTGCCGTTCGTACAGCAATCTCTTTTTGTCGAGATGTGGCCCTGCTCATCATTAAGTTGGCCACATTCGCGCAGGCGATCAGGAGTACAAAACAGACCGCGCCAAACAGGATCATCAATGCCGGACGTGTCTTCCCGACAACCTTTTCGTGAAGCGGTTCGACGGCGAGCGTGAGTCCCTTGTTTGCTTGCGGGTGCTCCTCTTCAAGCCGGCGAAAGATCGTCGTTACATCAGCCTGGGCAGACGCGCGTGTCACGCCCGGCTTGAGTCGAGCAAACAGCCGCAACGATTGGCCGCCTCGATCGTTTGCGCGCGGCGTGAGGTTCAAGGGCGACCACAACTCCGCGTTGGTGGCCCAGAAGGGAGCGAATTGAAAGTCGGGCGGCATCACGCCGATGATGGTGTAGCTCTCGCCGTCAATGGTGACTTGCTGGCCCACTACCCCGCGATCACCACCAAACCGGCGCTGCCACAACTGGTTACTAAGAACAACGACGTGGTCTCGTCCCGGTTGATCCTCGTCCGCATTGAAAGTGCGGCCAACGGCGGGGCTGACGCCCAGCACTTGAAACATTTGCGCCGTTAACTTCAATCCGCGCAGGTGTTCGGGTTGATCGCGACCAGTCAGGTTTGGCTCCCAATACTGTGCGGCACCGATACCTGCAAAGCTTTGGCTCTGTGTTGCCAAATCAAAATAGTTAGCCGGAGCAACCGGATTCGATCCCTCGTGCAGGATCGTCATCAGTCGCTCCGGATCGCCATATGGAAGCGGCCGCAGAACCACTGCATTGATAATTGAGAAGATCGCTGTGTTGGCGCCGATCCCCAGGCCAAGTGCCAGCACCGCCACGCACGTAACCATGCGATGTTTAATGATCATCCGAAATCCGTAACGCAAATCGTTCAGCACATTCCCCTCCCACTTACTCGTATCTCAACGCCACCAGCGGATCGACCTTCGTCGCTCTCCGCGCCGGCACGTAACACGCCAGCAGCGCCACCACAAACAACGCGCCGGTAACTATCGCAAACGTGCTCACGTCAGTCGTGCTCACCTGGTAAAGCAGGCTACTCAACAACCGCATCAGCGCGAGCGCCGCCACCACTCCAATCCCCACACCGAGCAGCGCCAGCACCAATCCCTGCTTCAACACCATCTTGAGAATGTCGGCAGGCCGCGCACCCAGCGCCATGCGCACGCCGATGTAATGCGTTTGCTGACTGACGGAATACGAAACCACGCCGTAGATCCCGATCGACGCCAGCAACAACGCCACACCCGCAAAGATGCTGATCAGCAACGCCGGAAAACGTCGCATAAACGACGCCGGCGTCTGCGCGATCATCTCGTCCATCGTGCGCAGGTTGAGAATCGCTGCTTCCGGTTCGAGGTTGCGAACTTCGCTGCGGATCGAACTCGCGAGGGCATTCGGATCGCTGTTAGTGCGAGCTACGAGGTTTGCAAAAGTCGAAGGATTCTGCCGGTAGGAATAGTAGAGCACCGGTTTCACCGCTTCATCGAGGCCCGTGATCTTCACATCTCCAACAACACCCACGATCTCGATCGGCGGATTTTCAACTCCCGCGTATCGCAATTTCTTCCCCACCGGATCGCGACCCGGAAACAGCCGATCGGCGATAGTCTTGCCGATGATTACAACCTCCGGTGAGTTCGGATTTTCACGCGCGTCAAACATGCGTCCCGCAAGCAACGGCACTCCGAGCGCCTTGAAGTAGTCGTCGCTGACCGTGCGAATGTTCGACTCTGTTTCTTTCCCCGGTTGCGGAACCGGATCGCCCTCGACGTAGAACCGCGTAGTGTTGCCCGCATTCAGCGGCAGAATGTTGACGGTGCCTGCACCCGCCACACCCGGCAACGTCTGCACGCGTTGGCGCAGTTGATCGTTGAAACCGATCAGCTTGTGCTCCTCCATGTATTTCGACGGCGGCAGGACCACGGTCATCGTCAGCACGTTTTCGGATTTGAAACCGATGTCCGTCTGCAACAGTCGCAACAAGCTCTTCATCATTAGTCCCGCGCCGACAAGCAACACAACCGCAAGCGCGATCTCAGTCACAACCATCGCACTGCGCAGACGATGACTCGCGCCGGAAGACGTTTGTCGCCCGCCTTCCTTGAGCGCTTCGTTGAGATCGAGCCGCGAAGATTGCAGCGCCGGAGCAAGGCCAAACACTAGACCCGTGAGCAATGAAAGTCCGAATGAGAACGCGAGGATGCTGGTGTCGAGACCGAGCGTCTTCAGAAACGGCATCGCGTTCAATTGATTCTGCGGAATCGAGGCGACGAGGGCAGGCACGCCCCAATAGGCAATAAATAATCCCGCCGCGCCGCCGAGCAGTGAAAGCAAGACCGACTCTGTCAGCAGTTGCCTGATCACGCGCCAGCGACTCGCGCCGAGCGCCGAGCGGATCGCAACCTCTTTCTGACGTGAAAGCGATCGCGTCAGCACCAGGCTCGCGACGTTGGCGCACGCGATCAGCAGTACAAATCCAACCGCAGCCAGCAGGACCAGCAGGATCGGCCTGACTGTCCCGACGATCTCTTCCTGTAGCGGAACGAGGTAAGCCGTTGTGCCCGCGTGTGAACTGTTGTGCTCCTGTTCGATCCGGTTTGCGATCACGCTCAACTCTGACTGCGCTTCGGTTGGTTCAAGACCGGGCTTGAGCCGTCCGATGAGATTCGTGCCGTGCATGTAGCGGCGTGTGAGTTGGTTTTGAGTCGGCTGGTACGGCAACCAGAGATCGTTGTTGCGGAGACCAAACTGGAAGCTGGCCGGCAACACTCCGATGACCTCGTAGCCTTCACCATTGATCGTCAGGCCGCGGCCAATGATTCCAGGATCACCGCCGAACCTGCGCTGCCAGAAGCCGTAAGTGAGAACCGTGACTCTGTTTCCGCCGGGTCGATCTTCGCCGGCCTGAAAGGTTCTGCCGAGAATCGGATTGACACCGAGCACCGAGAAGAAGTTTGCGCTGACCCGAGGCGCGCCGATGTTCTCCGACTCACCGGAGCCGCTGAGCAGCGCGCCACCACCGGTGTAAGCAGCTAGACCACCTTCGAATACGTTGTTCTTCTCGTAGTCCTGGTAATCAGGATAGGAAAACTCGCGTTTGGAAAACTTGTCCTGCGGCGTTTTCTCCCAGAGGTGATAGAGCCGGTCTGGTGACTTGTACGGCAGCCCACGAATCAACGCCGCATCAACGACAGTGAAAATCGACGTGCTGCCACCAATACCCAGCGCCAACGTCACGACGGCAATCGCCGTAAACGCCCGATGCTTCAACAGCCCCCGCAGGGCGAAACGCAAGTCTTTGATTATTGAATTCATTATGCTAATCCCAATCAGGCGTCTCCTTGGAGTGCGGTGCCTTGGCACCGCTTTGGCCAAAGCGGCGGCAAGCCGCCGCACTCCAAAGAGGCGCTCATTCGTAACGGAGCGCTACCAACGGATCGACTCTCGTCGCCCGCAGCGCCGGAATCAGCGACGCGAGCGCCGCAATTACAAAAAACACCACCGACACGACGACAAACGTCACGCTGTCAGTCGGCGTCACACCAAAGAGCAACGTAGTCAGAAAACGCGTGAGGGCGAACGCTCCGGCGATGCCGATCGCGATTCCCGTCAGCACCAGCGTGAGCCCGTTCTTCATGATCAAATTCAGCACGTTGCCGGCGCGTGCGCCGAGTGCCATGCGAATTCCGATCTCGTGCGTGCGTTGGGTGACGGAGTAGGAAACGATGCCGTAAATACCGACTGCACCGAGCACCACGGCCAGCAGCGCGAATGCCGTGAAGAGCACCATCAACGATCGCGAAACAGCAGAAACTTCGTTCACGCGCTGCGCGAGTGTCTTGACTTCGTAGATCGGTTGGTTCTTATCGATCGCCAGCACTTCATTGCGCACAACGCCGGCGAGACTAAGCGGATCCGACGACGTGCGAACCATCACCGTCGTGCCATTCATCGGCATTTGCGCGAACGGCAAGTACAACTCAGGTATCGCTGCGTCTGTAATGCTCTCCTGCCGAATGTTCCCGACCACGCCAACGATCGTCCGGCAGTAACCTTCCGTCTCTTCGCAGCCAAAAGTGACTCGCTTTCCGAGTGCATCTCCGTTGAGGAAGCGATTGGCAAAGTCCTGGTTAACGATAGCGACCTTTTGCCCGCCAACTCGATCACTCGCGTCGTATAGACGGCCACTGAGCAGCGGTATCTTCAGCGTCTTGAAATACTCGCCACCGACCACGCCGATCCCGACCGGCGGATCTTTCTTTCGATCGAGTGGCGCGTGTCCTTCAATACCGATGAAGGCGATCATCGCGTGGCCACGCAGCGGTGAGTGGTTGATCGTTCCGACAGATTCCACTCCCGGCAACGTATTCAAACGCTGCAACAGGTCTTTATAAAAAGCGTCTGTTTGCGTGGGCTTGGCATACTTCGAGCGGGGCAGGCCAACTCGAAACGTCAACACGTTTTCACGATCGAAACCGAGATCCACGGCCATCAGTTTGTTGAAGCTGCGCACCAGCAACCCCGCGCCGAGCAACAGCACAACCGCGAGCGCAAGCTCGACGACGACGAGCCAGCCACGAAAGCTGCGCAGACCAAAACTCATCAAGCCAAACGAACGGCTGGTTCGCAGTGCGTTGATCAGATCTGGCTTCGAGGCAGTCAACGCCGGCGCTAAGCCAAACACGATTCCCGCGAGCACGGACAATCCCAAGGTGAAAGCAAACACGCGCCAGTCGAGCGGGATGTTATTGAGATCGTAAACCGAAGCTGCAAAACCTTCCGGGACCAGGCTGGCAATCGCACGCGTGCCCCAGACTGCGATGAGCAGGCCCAGCGCGCCGCCGACTAAACCAACGATGACACTCTCGGTGAGTAGTTGCCGGATCAATTGCCAGCGCCGTGCGCCAACTGCCGCGCGCACCGCCATCTCACGTTGTCGCGCGAGCGTGCGCGCGATCATCAGGCTCGCGACGTTGACACACGCGATCAACATCACGAGTCCGACAGCGCCCCACAAGATGAACACTGTCAGTCGCACACCGGAAACGAGTTGCTGGTGCAGCGGCACAACTTCGACCTTTGCAGTTTCCAACGGTTGCCTGCCCGTTTCCGGCAGTTGTGTTCTGATCGAGTTCAATTCGCTTTGCGCGCCGGCCAGAGTTGCGGCAGGTTTGAGACGGCCGACCATCTCGACCAAAGTAAAGAAGTCACCGGTTTCTTTAACGGGATCCAGAGCCAGCGGCAGCCAGATGTCGAACTCACCGGGGTAACGAAAACCGGCAGGCATCACGCCGACGATCGAGTAAAGCTTGTTGTCGAGAGTCAGCGTGTTTTGCAGGATCGCTTCGTCGCCTCCGTAGCGGAGTTGCCAGAAACGTTCGCTGACGATCGCAACGTTATTCGCGCCGGGTTTGTCCTCCTCCGGCATGAAGAACCGACCGCGCACCGGTTGCACTTTGAGCGTAGTGAAGAGACTGGCAGTCACTTGCGCACACGAGATGCGCTCAGGTTCGCCCACACCGGTGAGGTTGAAATTGTTATCACTGAAAGCGGCGATGTCGTCGAAGCTCGAGTTTCTGTCTTTCCAGGTCAGGTATTGATGAGCGGCAATCCCCGGCAACCCACCCTGCTCAGCGACTGTGTGAATCGACACGAGCTGCTGTGGCTCCTGAAACGGCAGTGCCTTCAATAGAACCGCATTCACGATGCTAAAGATCGTGGTATTCACCCCGATCGCCAGCATCAGCGTAATCACCGCCACCACCGTAAAACCCGGATGCCGCAGCAGGCTACGAACACTCTGTCGCAATTCTTTCAGCATAGTTTCTCTTTCCCCAGATTGCGCAGATTACACAGACAAATCTGCGTAATCTGCGGATGGGTTTTACTCGTAGCGCAGCGCCACCAGTGGATCGACCTGCGTCGCCCGGCGCGCCGGGATGAAGCACGCCAATAACGCAACGCCGATCAAAACCGCTGACACAACGCCCATCGTCAATCCATCTGTCGGTGTGACACCGAACAACAACGTCGTCATCAAACGCGTCAACGCATAAGCTCCAGCCAATCCGAGTGCGACGCCGATGCACACCAACACCAAACCATCGCGAATGATCAGCGTGAGCACATCCGTCGTGCGCGCGCCCAACGCGAGGCGAATCCCGATCTCCTGCGTTCGTTGCGTAACCGCATTCGACATCACGCCGTAAATACCGATCGTGGCGAGCACCAAAGCCAGACCCGCAAACACAGTCAACAGCGACATGTTGAACCGCCGCTCGGCAAACGAACTCGCCGCGACTTCGCTCATCGACTCAACGCGCGTTACCGGTAACTGCGAATCGACTTTCCAGATCTGCTGTTTGAGATCGTTAGCATTGCCCTGGGTGCGCGCAGCAAAAGACATCCATCGCTTCCACGGATTGATCTGCGTGTACGGTGTGTAGAGCGCCGGCTCCTCGGGTACATCCAAACCGAAATGCTTCACGTCGCCAACGACGCCCACGATCGTGATCCACTGAACCTGCGGGTTACGCGCCCAACGCACTCGCTTGCCGAGCGGATCCTCATTCGGAAAATGCTGGCGCACGAGCGTCTCATTCGCGATGCCAACCAAAGGAGCTTTCTCATCAAAGTCCGGCGCCGCGAAATCGCGTCCGCGCTGCAAAGGGATCTGCATGACTTTGAAGTAGTCGCCCAACACGCTGCGCGTCTCGACGCTCGGTTCGTCGCCGGGCGCGATGGGCGGGCGGTTCTCGACCAGAAAATCGTGATTGAGTGAGTCACCGCTGAGAGGCAGTTCGCTGATCATCGCGGCCTGCACGCCCGGCAGCGAGTTCATGCCGGCCAGGACTTGTTTGCGAAAACGCGTTTGCGAGGCAACGTCTGCGTAACGAGTCTCCGGCAGCTCAACGCGCATCGTGACCAGGTTTTCCGGATTGAAACCGGGCTCGACTGAACGCAGGTTCCAGAATGTTTTGACAAGCAATCCGGCGCCGACCAGGAGCACGAGCGCGACCGCGAGTTCGACTACGACAAACGCGCTGCGCAATCGTTGCCGCGCACTTCCCGCGGTACTGCTGCGCCCACCTTCCTTGAGCGCGTCACCCACCTGACTGCGCGACGCAGTCCAGGCCGGCACGAGTCCAAAAATCAGTCCGGTCAACACTGAAATGCCAAGCGTGAATGCAAGCACACGCCCGTCAACTCCGATCTCAGCCACACGCGGCAGGTTCTCAGGCTTGAACGACACCAACAGACTCGTGGCCCAAAACGCGAGCACAACCGCCACCGCGCCACCCGCGAGCGACAGCAACAAACTCTCCGTCAACAACTGCCGCATCAACCGCCAACGACCAGCGCCGAGCGCGCCGCGAATCACGAACTCTCGTTGTCGCTCGGCGGCGCGCGCCAGCAACAGGTTCGCGAAGTTCGCACAAGCGATCAGCAGCACGAAACTCACGGCCGCAAACAAGATCAACAACGACGTCCTTGTCTCGCCCACGATCCGTTCGTGCAATCCAAACAGCACTGTGCGACGGTTTTTGTTCTCGTCCGGGTACTGCGCGGCGAGGTTCTGGTCCACCACCTGCATTTCCGCACGCGCCTGCTCGATCGTCACACCCGGCGCAAGCCTGCCGTACGTGCGCAGGAAATGAACGCCACGATGATTCGACGCGACCGGGTTCGAAACGTGTACCGGCGTCCACGCTTCCGTGTTGTCACGAGGCGTGACAAAGCCCGCCGGCATCACACCGATAACGGTGTACATGTTGCCGCTGAGGGGAATTGCCTTGCCGAGTATCTGTTCGTCGCGATTAAACTGTTTCACCCACAAGTCGTGACTCAGCACAACGACGAACGGAGCTCCGTTGCGGTCGTCTTCGTTGTTGATGAAACGCCCGCGCGCAGGTCTGACGCCGAAAGTTTCAAAGAACCCGCCGGTGACTTGCCCGATCTGAAACTGCACGGGTTCGCTCTGGCCGGTGTAGGCCAGCGGTTGCATGACCATGCCGCCCAGCCGGCTGAACGTCTTGCTCTGGGCCTCGACATCGGCGAGATCAGGCGCCGACTGGTTCGATCTGAAACTGATCAGTCGTGCCGGATCGTCGTAAGGCAACGGTCGCAGCAGCACGGCGTTGATGACGCTGAAGATGGCGGTATTGACACCGATGCCAAGCGCGATCGTGATCACAGCGATAGCCGTGAAAGCAGGTCGCTTCAACAAGCTGCGCAACCCGTAGCGAATGTCTTTGATTATGGAGTCCATAATTTTTATCAACAGATTACGCAGATTACACAGAGCAAAGCTGCGTAATCTGCGGATGGTTTTACTCGTACCGCAGAGCGACCAGCGGATCGACCTTCGTCGCACGACGCGCGGGGATGTAGCAGGCAATCAAAGCCACCAGCAACAACACCAGCGTGATCGCCACAAACGTCAACGGGTCGTTCTCACCCACACCAAACAAGAGACTTCTCAGCAAACGCATCAACACAAACGCCGCCACCAATCCGAGCACCACTCCAATGCCGATCACCGCCATCCCCTGCCCCAGGATCATCTTCAGCACGTCGCTAACCTGCGCTCCGAGCGCGAGACGAATCCCGAGTTCGTGCGTCCGCTGCGTCACCGAGTAAGCAGTCACGCCATAGATGCCCGCGGCCGACAGCAGCATCGCGACCCCGCCAAAGAGTCCAAGCAGAAAAAGATTGAAACGCGGCTGCGTGATCGACTCGCTGACTAAGTGGTCCATCGTCTTCACGCTCGACACCGGAACGGATTTGTCCACTTCGTTCACGATCTGTCGCAGCGAACCACTCAAACTCGCAGGGTCGACGCTCGACCGCACCACGATCGACAGGTTCGGCCAGAAGTCCTGCAAAACCGAAAAGTACAGTTCCGGAGCAGGTTCCTCGCGAAGTTCCAGGCTGCGAACATTGGCGACAACACCGACGATCTCCCACCAGACCGGCTGCTGATTACTGTCAACGTTCCCGAACGTAATCCTTTTTCCGATCGGGTCTTCATTCGGGAATATGTCGCGCGCCAGTTTCTGGTTGACGATCATCACGCGCGTCGCGTTTTCACGATCGCGATCCGTGTATCCGCGACCCTGCAAGACGGGGATACTCATAGCGCTAAAGTAATCCGCACTAACAACGCGATAGTTCACACTCGGCCACTTGTCAGGAGTGGTAACAGGCCGTCCTTCAACACGAAATCCCGACGTTGGTCCTTTATCCAAAGGCAGCGTGTTGATGAGGCCCGCGTCCTCCACGCCGGGAAGGTTGTTGAGCTTCTCGAGCACCTGGGTATAAAACTTCGCGAAGTCTGAATCTTCGCGATAGTTTGGTCCCGCGGGCGTCAGTCGCGCCGTCAACACCTGTTCCGAACTAAACCCGGCATCAACTGATTGCAGTCGGAGAAAACTCCTGAACAACAAGCCTGCGCCGGCGAGCAACACGACAGACAAAGCAACCTCAGCCACGATCAGCGCCTGGCGAAAACGACTCTGACGACGACTGCCGGAAGCGCCGCGTCCGGTTTCCTTCATCGCGTCCTGAACGTCGGCGCGAGAGATCTGCAACGCGGGCGCGAGGCCGAAAATTATTCCGGTGAGTACTGACGCTGCGAACGTGAAACCGAGAATCCGCAGGTCGATTTGAATCTCGTTCAAGCGCGGAAAATCCGCGGGCAGGAGTTTTGTGATCGCCGCCAGTCCCCAGAACGCGACCAGTAGACCAACCGCGCCGCCGGCAAGCGCGAGCATCGTGCTTTCGGTAAACAACTGGCGCATCACTCGCCAGCGCGACGCGCCCAGCGCCGTACGAATTGCAATCTCCTTCTGTCGTGCAGCGCCGCTGGCCAGCAGCAGATTCGCGACGTTCGCGCAGCCGATCAGCAACACAAACGTCACCGCGCCGAGCAGCAGCCAAAGCAGTTTGTTTGTGTCACCGACGAGCTCCTGGTGCAGTGAAACCACTCGATTAAAACGAGTCGTGTTTGAGTCGGGATACTGCTGTCGCAACCGTGCGGTGATCGTCTCCATTTCCGCCGCGGCCTGCTGAACCGACACACCCGGTTTCAACAACGCGACGGCAGCGAGGTAACCCATGCGACGCGTCTGCGTGACGTCCTGGCCCGGGAACAACTCCGGCACGAGCCGGAGCGGAGGCAACCACAGTTCGGTTTTGTTTGGATATCGAAAATCCGGCGGAGCAATGCCGATGACGGTGTAGTTTGTGCCATCGAGTGTGATCGGTTTTCCTACCAGTGATGGATCGCTACCGAAGCGCCGTTGCCAGAGCGAGTGGCTCACAACCACGACTGGTTCGTGTCCTGCCTGTTCGTCGGTGGGAATGAACAAGCGTCCGTACTGCGGCGTGATCCCGAAGACGTCGAAGAAGTTGGCATTCGTCTGCGCGAGATCGATCCGCTCCGCTTGATCTGATAGGGCGAGGTTAGCGGTAGTGGTTTTGATCGCCGTGAGATGCTCGAAGACGGTGTTCTGCGCGCGCCAGTCGAGGAAGTTGGCCGAAGTTACCTGGCCGCGTTTCCCCTCTTTACCAAATTCCGGAATCGCGACGATGCGCTCCGCGGTGCGATACGGCAAGCGACGCAACAACACGCTATCGACGACACTGAAGATCGCCGTGCTCGCGCCAATCCCCAGCGCCAGCGTTATCACCACGATGGCGGTGAAACCCGGATGCTTCCACAACCCCCGCGCGCCATAACGGATGTCTTTGATGATTGAATCCATCTCTTTAAATCCATCCACAGATTTCGCAGATTATTTTTTTGAATCTGTGTAATCTGTGGAATACCTTTCACTCGTAGCGCAGTGCGTTCAAAGGATTCACGCGGGCGGCGCGGCGGGCAGGCAGATAGCCGGCGAGCAGCGCTACCAGCGTCAAAACGATCGCCGCCAAAACCAGGGTCAACGGATCGGTCGCGTTCAACCCAAACAGTTGCGACGAGATCAAACGCGCGCCCAATAGCGCAGCAGGCACACCGATCACCAACCCCGCCAACACGAGATAAAGCGTCTCGCGCAGGATCATCCACGTGATGTTGCCGCCACGCGCCCCGAGCGCCATGCGAATGCCGATCTCATTCGTGCGACGCGCAACGCCCTGGGCCATCACGCCATACAGACCGATGCACGCCAGTATCAAAGCGAGTGCGCCAAAGAAACTGACCAGTTGCGCTATGAGACGTTCCTGGCTCAGGTTGCCGCGTAGTTGCTCGCTGAGCGTGGTCACACCAAAGATCGGCAGCTTGTCGTCTACCTGGTTGATCATCTGCCGCACTTGCGGCGTCAGCGGTGTGGGATCTGAAAGTGTGCGAATGTGAATCGTGCAGGAATAAGCACCCTGCTCCGCTATCTGAACGATCGGACGATAGACAGTCGGATCGGGTTTCTCGCGCGCATCTTCCGACTTGATGTCGCCTACGACGCCGACGATTTCGAGTGGTGGCGCTTCGTCGTCAGCCTCATCAAACCTGAACGTACGTCCAATCGGATTCTGACCAGGAAAGTAGCGTTCGGCGAATCTTGAATTCACGACCGCGACTGGCGGTGAGGCAGCCGTATCGCGTACCTCGATCTCGCGTCCGCGCAGTAGTGGTACGCCAAGCGTCTCGGCGTACTTCGGTCCAACCAGGATGTCCTGAACAACGGCATCTTCGCCGGTCTGCGGCGTATATCCCGGAACCTCGATACTGCTGCTCCTGCGACTGCCGCTCATCGGCGCGTAAGTCGCCATCGAAACATTCTGGACTTGTGGCAGTGAACTCAAACGCTCGATCAGTTGCTGGTAGAGTGAAGCAAGATCTTTCGGTTTGTATCCGGCCAGACGCGGATCGATTCCGAGCAGCAACACGTTTTCGCGATTGAAGCCGACGTCTTCGCTTTGCAGCTTGATCAGACTGCGCGCGAACAAGCCCGCGCCGGTGAGCAGGACCATCGAAAGACCAACCTGCATCACGACCATCAGCGACGACGGGCTAAGACGCAGAAAACCGCTCCTCATCCGGTTCTTTTCTTTCATCGCGGATGACAGGTCTGCTTTGCTCGCTTGCAACGCCGGAATCAGTCCAAACAGAAGACCGGCAATGATCGAGACGCCCGCCGTAAATGCCAGCACACCGGCATCCGGCCGCGTGTTGAGCGGCGCTTCTCTCGCAACCAAACCAACCAACACGTATACGCCCCACTGTGCCAGCACCACACCAATCAGGCCTCCGAGCCCGGCGAGCAACATGCTTTCGGTGAGCAGTTGGCGAATGATCCGCCAGCGCGTTGCACCCAGGGCCATGCGCAGAGAGATCTCGGCCTTGCGAGAAGCTGCGCGCGATAACAGAAGACTGCCGACGTTGGCGCACGCAATCAGCAAAACCATGCCGACGATGACCATCAACATGTGCAGCGGTTTCGAGTAGATCGTGCGCAGTCCGGAGATGCCGCCTTCACCTGAGGCCAGTGCGACGTAGGTGTTCTGAATATCTTTTTGAGCTTCTTCAGTGAGCTCGTCACCCCATAGTTCGGTCAGATGTTGCCGCAGCGCCAGGGTGACGTTGGCCTGTGCCTGTTCCATGCTCACGCCCGGTTTGAGCCGGCCCATGACCATGAGCCAGTAGGCCTCTGTGCTGGTGAGAAACGACGGGCGCAGTTCGACTTGCGGTTGCAAAGAGAGTGGCAACCAGAAGTCAGGCGGACGTCGCACGCGCACGCCGAAGAACTCGGGCGGCGTGATTCCCACGACGGTGAAGTTGGTGCCGTTGATGATTATGTTTTTTCCGACGATGTTTGGATCGCGGTTGAACTGCTGTTCCCAGTGTTGATGGCACATCACCGCGGCGGGCGCCGCGCCGGGCTTATCGTCTTCGGGCGTCAGCACGCGCCCTCGCATCGCCTGCACGCCGAGCACTGAAAAATAGTTACCACTGACAAGATGACCCTGCGCGCGCGTTGCCGCACTACCTTCGACATCAGTGCGACGCACACTCAGCCGGGTTTCGCCACTGCGCAGCGCCGCAACATCCTGGAACGATTGGTTGTGATCGCGAAAGTATTCGTAGGACCCGTATGAAAAACGCTGCCACGCACCGGTACGCGGGATGTCTTCGAGTGACGTTCCCTCGCTCGTAGTGTCGCTGAAGAGCACCAGTTCCTCGGGCTTGTTGACCGGAAGTGACTTCAGCATCACTGCATTGACGAGCGTGAAGATGGCGGTATTGGCGCCAATGCCAAGCGCGAGCGTAAGCACCGCGATTAAGGCAAAGGCTTTCCGCTTCCACAGCCCTCTAAGCCCATAGCGAATGTCTTTGAATAGGTTTTCCATAGCTCTTTATTGATAGGTCTTAACCAGGCAATCCATCCACAGATTTCACAGATTATTTCTTCTGCGTAATCTGTGGATGGCTTTCATTCGTACCTTAGCGCTACGAGCGGATCGACTTTCGTCGCGCGTCGCGCCGGCAGGTAGCACGCTACAAACGCCGCCAACAGCAGAAAGACTGAGACCGCACTGAACGTCAGCACGTCCGTCGGCTCAACACCCACGAGCATCTTCTCCAGGAACCGGGTGATGGCCCACGAGCCTGCTAATCCGATCAACAACCCGAGCAACGCCAGCTTCATTCCGTGTGTCACCACCAGCTTCAACACATCTACCGTGCGCGCGCCGAGCGCCATGCGAATCCCGATCTCCTGTGTCCGCTGTGTAACCGCGAAGGCCATCACGCCGTAAATGCCGACTGAAGCCAGCAACAGCGCCACGACCGCGAAGATCCCCAGCATCACGGACGAAAACGAGTAGAGCGCCACGGACGACGATCGCACTTCCTGCATCGTCTTCACGTCGAACACGGGCTGGTCTTTGTCGATGGCCCACACGTGTTGCCTGATTGCAGGCGCAAGCGATGACGGCTCGATACTCGTCTTTGCCACCAGCACCATCCCGCTCCACGCATCCTGCGCCAGTGGCAGGTAATACTCCGGCTCGATGGGAATATTCAGTTCGTGCTTCACGTCTCGAATCACACCGACGATCTCCATCCACGGCGCTCGTTCGAGTGGTCCATAGAAACGAATGCGCTTGCCGATGGCTTCTTCACCGGGCCAGTGTTTGCGCGCCAGTGTTTCGTTGACGACGACCACCGGTGTCGCACCTGCTTTGTCCTGGTCGGTGAAGCTGCGACCGCGAACGAGTGAAATCCCCATCGTGCGGAAGTAATCGGGCGTGGCCACGCGATAGCGACCGTCGTACTCCTGTCCGGGTGCCGGCTCGGGCACGCCTTCAACCAAATACGAGTCCGAAGCATTGGCGCCGCCGAGCGGGAGATGGCTGACTAACGCTGCCGACTCGACACCGGGATTCGCTTTCACGCGTTGGACCAGATCCTGGTAGAACGTGACACGCTGCGGTTCTTCCCGGTACTTCGCCACCGGCAGTACAAGAGTCATCGTCAGCACGTTGTCAGGATTGAAACCGGGATCGGTTTTAAGCAGCGAGAGAAAACTGCGGCCCAACAATCCTGCTCCAACCAGCAACATGAGCGAGAGTGCAACTTCAAGCACAACCAGCGAGCTTCGCAGTCGATGTGAGCTGCCGCTCGTTTGCCTGCTTCCTTCCTTTAACGAGTCGTTGAGATTGGGTTTCGAAACCTGAAGCGCCGGAGCGAGACCAAAGACGATGCCGCTAAAGAGTGAAAGCCCGAGCGTGAACATCAGCACCGGGAAGTTGAGGCCGAGTTGATACCAGCCGGGCGCAAACCTGGCCGCATCGCCGGGATTGGCTGCGCGCAAAGCGTCAATGCCCCAGAAGCCAATCAACATCCCGAGCGCGCCGCCGATCAGCGCCACGATCACACTTTCCGTGAGCAACTGCCGCACGATGCGCAAGCGACTCGCACCCAGCGCAGTTCGCAAAGCAATCTCTCGCTGGCGTCCACTCGCGCGCGCCAGCATCAGGTTCGCGACGTTCGCGCAGGCGATGAGAAGCACCAAACCAACCGCAGCCATCATGACCCAGAGCGCGGTGTCGTAGAGCCGCACGGTGTCGGCGACGATCGGAAAAACAGTGGCGCCCCAGCCCTTGTTGCTCTCCGGAAACTGCTGCTCGAGCCGCGCCATGATGTTGTCGATCTCTGCCTGCGAGCCTTCGATCGAAGCGCCGGGTTTGAGCCTGCCGACGACGTAGTAACCATGGCTGTTACGGTTCTTCATCAACTCGGGCGTCATCGGCAAAGGCGCGTAGATCTCGCCGCCTTTCGGAAAGTTGAAATGTTCCGGCAGGACGCCGACGACTGTTCGCACGATGCTGTTGATAGTGATCGTTTTGTTGAGAATGTTTGGATCGCCGCCGAAGCGTCTTTGCCAGAGGCTGTGGGTGATGATCGCGACTGCGTCCTTGCCGGGCTGGCTTTCTTCGGCGAGGAAATTACGGCCCATGATCGGCTTCATGCCGAGCGCGTCGAGATAGTTTGCCGTAACGAGAAAGCCCTGGATGCGTTCGGGGGGATCGATACCGGTGAGGTTCGCATTCCACCAGCGATAGAGAGCGAGCTGCTCAAACGATTGCGACTGCGATTGCCAGTCGAGGTAGTTCGCGACTGCGACCTCGTTGTGCATGACGCCGCGGCTGGGCATCTTGTCCCAGATCGCGACGACACGGTCGAGTTCGGGGAATGGGAGCGGCTTCAGCAGGAGCGCATGAATGGCGCTGAAGATGGCAGTGTTCGCACCGATGCCGACCGCGAGCGTGACGACGGCAATGAGAGTAAAGCCGGGCCGCCTCAAGAGATTTCTTAGTGCGTACCGGGCGTCGCCCAAAAGACTCTCCATAGTTGGCTCCTCCAAAGCCACAAAAGATTTGAGCCACAAAAAGGCACAAAATGCACAAAAAGAATTAGAAGAAATCCGCGCTCACAAAACCTGGCTCATACCGAACTCGGCCTATAAAGAACCTTGCTGAACAGACTTAAGTTCTTTTGTGCCTTTTGTGGCTAATAAAGAACCTGACTGAACAGACTTAAGTTCTTTTGTGCCTTATGTGCCTTTTTGTAGCTTAAAGAACCTGGCTGAACAGACTTAAGTTCTTTTGTGCCTTATGTGCCTTTTTGCGGCTAATAAAGAACCTGGCTGATACAGACTTAAGTTCTTTTGTGCCTTATGTGCCTTTTTGTGGCTAATAAAGAACCTGGCTGAACAGACTTAAGTTCTTTTGTGCCTTATGTGCCTTTTTGTGGCTAACTTCTTCTGTGCCTTTTTGTGGCTCTATTCAGTTATGACCACCATTAAAGTGGCATCGTCTTCGAAATCGTCGGCGCAGAATTGTGCGACCTCTTCGAGAATGCGGGTTCGCAATTCAGCAGCGTTGTTGCCGCGATACGAGCGCAGGCACTGCTGCAGGCGGTGCTCGCCAAACTCCTCGCCGGAAGCATCACGCGCTTCGGTCACGCCGTCAGTAAAGAGCAACAACTTGTCGCCCTCGCGAAGCTGGATTTCTCGCTGGCTGTAGGTCGAATCGCAGAAGGCGCCGATAACCGGACCACCATCGTCCAGCCGAATGCACTCGCCATTGGCTCGCATCAGCATCGGCGGATTGTGTCCGGCGTTGGTGAATGTCAGTTTTCTATTTGCGACATCGAGATCGCCGTAGAAGCAAGTGATGAATTTCCGCAACGGCGTGTTGTCACACATGATCCGGTTGAGCTTCGTGCACAACTCACTGGTCGCGATGTTTTCCGAAGCCAGTGACTGCAGCGCCGCCTGCATGTTTGACATGAGCAGCGCCGCCGGAAAGCCCTTGCCGGCGACGTCCGCAACGCACAACGCCGCGTGCGATTCGTTTAATTTGAACGCCGCCAGATAGTCACCGCTTACGTCACGTGCAGGCTGCCAGGCGCTCGCGAGACTGAAGCCGGGAAGATGCGGCATGCGGCGCGGCATCAATCCGCGCTGAATCTCACGTGCTTCATTCAAATCGACTTTCAACTGGTGCTCGCGATCGTGCTCGCGCCGGCGTGCCCGGCCCTGGTCGATCTGCGTCCGCAGTTTGTTGAGCAGACGAGAGTTTTCCCACGGTTTCTGCACAAAATCGCGCACGCCGAGTCGCATCGATTCGACTGCGAGATCGACAGTGGCCCAGGCAGTCATCACGACAATCGGCAGATCGTTATCGAGCGCCTGAATCCGTGAAATAAGATCGAGACCTTCTTTGCCCGAAGTAGTGTCGCGGGCGTAATTGAGGTCCATCAGCACCAGATCAAACTTCTCCTGCTGGAGGGCATCGAGCACTGCGGCGGGGGAATCGGCGGCTTCGGTTTGATACCCGGCGCCTTTCAAAAGTAGCCGCAGTGCCATGAGGACGTCCGGCTGATCGTCTGCGATGAGAGTTCGCGGAGCCTGTGCTGTTGTATTCACGACTTACCTACTTTCCTGCTGACCCCTTGCCAACAGACACACTGGTGACGTCAACGTAGAACCGTTGTTTGGTCCAACGTTCAGTTAACTACCTGTTGAGCAACTACAGGGATTGAAAGTTGAGCCCGCTTGGGAAACAGATATCAGGGGCAGCTAATAACTGACCGCTCCTGTTGTTCTCTGCTCCTGCTGCGGATTTACGATCCAGCCGTCTTCCAGCTGGATGATCCGGTTGCCATAGGCCGCATTCGTTTCCGAGTGCGTCACCTGAACGATTGTTGTGCCCTCGTCGTTAAGACGCTTGAACATGTCCATGATCTCTTTGCCCTGGGCCGAATGAAGATTTCCAGTCGGCTCGTCGGCCAGGATGACTCGTGGACTCGCAACCACCGCACGAGCAATGCCTACTAATTGTTGTTGGCCACCTGAAAGCTGGGTCGGGAACAGATCTTTCTTGCCTACCATCTGAAAGCGATCGAGCGTGTCGCAAACGATCGACTGCCGATCCTTTTTACTCACGTCGCGATAAGAAAGCGGCAACTCGAGGTTTTCGAAAACGGTTTGATCGTCAAGCAGGTGATAGCTTTGAAAAACAAATCCGATGTTTCGATTGCGCAACGCGGCGCGCTTCTTCGCGTCCAGTTTGTGGACCGGTGTGTCCTCGAAGTAATACTCACCAGTCCACGACTGATCGTGCATGCCCAGGATGTGTAACAACGTCGACTTCCCTGCTCCCGACGGCCCCATGATCGACACAAACTCACCGGGCTTGATATCGAGATCGATCCGGCGCAGGACGTACGTCCTCGTTGGACCGTGGGGAAAGGATTTTTCGACGCCACGCAAACTGATCATGAAATCGCTCCGAAGCCGCTTTCAGCCAATTCTCGTTTCGCTTCCTGAATCTCGCGACGATCAGATCCGGCTTCTTCTTCCACGATCAAGCCGTCGAAGAGATGGACGATGCGATCGGCGTGCTGCGCGTAGCGCGGGTCGTGCGTAACCATGCAGATGGTGGCGCCGCCGCGATGCAATTCGCGCATCAGTTCCATTACGGCTTCACCGTTGGTGGAGTCGAGGTTTCCAGTCGGCTCGTCCGCGAGCAGGATGCTCGGCTGTCCGCCAACTGCACGCGCAACCGCGACGCGCTGTTGTTGACCGCCGGAGAGCTGGCTGGGCAGGTGCTTCGCACGATGCGCCATGCCGACGCGCTCGAGCGCTTCGGTGACGCGCTTCTTGCGTTCCGAGGAACTCATGCCGCGATAGGTCAACGGCAGCTCAACGTTCTCGTAAACCGTCAGGTCGCCGATCAGGTTGAAGCTCTGGAAAATGAAGCCGACTTCGCGGTTTCTGATCCTCGCTCGCTCTGAAAGCGAAAGATTTTCTACTGGATGGTTGTTCAGGATGTACTTACCGTCGGTCGGAGTATCCAGCAGGCCAAGAATCGAAAGCAGAGTTGATTTGCCGCAGCCCGAAGGTCCGGCGATGGAGACGTATTCACCCTGTTTGATGTCGAGGTGAATACCGGAGAGTGCGTGTGTCTCAACCTCGTCAGTGTAGAAGACTTTCTTCACGTCAGAGAGGTGAATTAGGGGCTCGGAAGTACTCATCATGCGCTCCTTAAGGATTTTGTGTACACAATCTTTCTAACTGAACACCGCGAACCGCTGCGGTGTGGCACCTCCTTGGAGTGCGGCGGCTTGCCGCCGCTTTGTTATCGATGACGCTTGATCGAGGCCAAAGCGGCGGCAAGCCGCCG
>DASVGE010000063.1:0-7055 GCA_036379695.1 Pyrinomonadaceae bacterium
GCTTTGGTCAGATGTCTTCATGATTGGCTAAAAGCGGTGCCAAGGCACCGCACTCCAAGGAGACGCCTAGTTCGGTTCTGCTTGAAGTAATTTAATGTACAAAGCGCTGATCACGTTTGTCAGCGCGAGCAGCACAAACGACATCGCCGCCGCGTATCCGAAGTCGAAGAAGCGAAACGCCGTACGGTAAATGTAGAGACTGATCGTCTCCGTCGCGAACCCTGGCCCGCCTTCAGTAAGAATGAAGATCTGATCGAACACGCGTAACAGATCCATCGTGCGCAACAGCAGCACGATCAGGATCGACGGTTTCAACAACGGCAACGTCACGTGCCAGAACGTCTGCCAGCGACTCGAACCGTCGATCAGCGCCGCTTCATAAGGTTCCTGCGGGATCGCCTGTAACCCTGCCAGCAGCACGAGAAATACAAACGGCGTCCACTGCCAAACGTCAACCGCAATCACCGACAGCATCGCGAGCTTCGGCGATGCGGTCCACGTCAAACTCTCCGTGTTGACGCCGAATCGCTTCAGCGTGCCGTTGATCGCGCCGAAGTTTGGATTGAGCATCAGACGCCACACCACGCCGACCACAACCGCCGGCAACATCATCGGCGCCAGCAGGCTCACGCGAAAGATTCCGCGCCCGCGGATTTGTGAATTGAGCAGGAGCGCGAGACCCAACCCGAGCAGGAACTCGCACGCCAGCGCAGCAATGGTGTAGACAAACGTGTGTGCCATCGCCGTCCAAAAGAAACTATCCGAAACGAGACGAGTGAAGTTTCCGAGACTCCAAACCACGCCGCCCGCAGTTTCCTTTTGCAGACTGATCGTGACGGAGTAAATGAGCGGGTAGATTGAAAGCGAGAGAAGCACCGCCAGGGCCGGCGCGATGAAGAGCGCAGGCAACAGCAGTTGGCGTCTATTTTGCGCGCTGAAGAATCTTCTCGATTTCGGCATTCGCCTGATTCATTGCTTCCGCGGGAGACAGCGTGCCGCTGTTGGCCTTCGAGAGAAAGATGCCGAAGGCGTTTTCGATTTCGGTCCAGTACGGCGTGCGCGGGCGTGGCCGCGAGCTTTCGAGCGATCGCAACTGCGCCGGGTAAGCGGGATTTTTCGCGACCAGTTCAGCATCTCGAAACAGTGATTTGCGCGTTGGTGGATTGCCTCGTTCTGCCGATCGTTTCATCTGTTCGGCGCTCGTGGCCCAGAGCAGGAAATCGATCGCGTCTTCCGCGTTTTGCGAATCGCGCGGAATGGCAATCAGCCAGTTACCGATTTCAGCCTGGCCTGGTTTCTGCGCGCCGGGCAACGTCGTAAACTCCATCTTCCCGATCACTTTCGACTTCGCCGCATCGCTGAACGAGCTGATCCACGCCGGCCAGTTGATCGACATTGCTGCGGTTCCCTGCAACAGGTGCGCGCCCACTTCGTCAGCATTGAAACTCGCGTAGCCGGCGGGCGAGTACTTGCCGAGTTCGATCATGAATTCGAGTGCTGCGATTCCTTCCGGACTGTTGACTGACGGTTTTCCGTCGGGACCAAACATCTCGCCACCGAAAGCCCAGAAGATCGGCATGAAGTCGGCCACCGCGGCGTTCCCCTGCGCCGCCCGCATAACGTAACCGTGAATACGGCCGCCGTTCGCACCGGTGGTTTCCTTTTCATGGATTGTCTTCGCGGCGGCGAGCACGTCGTTCCACGTTTCCGGCGCTTTCAGAGAATGTTTCTCAAAAAGATCTTTGCGATAGAAAAATAATTGTGAGTTGCCGACGTACGGAAGGGCATAAAGCTGCCCCGACTCGTATGGGTGGCGGCAGAGCGCGACCGAGGTATCGACGAAGTCGCTGTCAGGGCCGGATTGCCCGCGTTTTTGCAGCAATGGACCTAGTTCCATCAGCAGTTGCTCATTGGCAAACCGCGGAAACCACGGATCGTCGAGCATGATGAGATCGTAAGCGCCGGTCCGGGCTTTGAGATCTATCAATTCTTTCTCAAAAAGATTTGTGTAGGGAAACGTGGCGATTTCGATGTGAACGCCTTTTTGGGCCTCGTAATCGCGCGCGGCTTGCTGGAGTGCCTCGCCTTCAACTCCTGAGACGACGGCCAGTGTGAGTTGTTTCTTTGCAGGTTGGGAATTATTGGTACAACTGCTGAGCCCAACTAACAATACCAGCGCCAGGGATATCGTTAATCTCATATTTCGCCACAGATTAACACTGATGACGCGGATCGGAACTGATATATTTGGTCTATGCGACAAATAGTGACGACCTGCACGGGCGACATCGACGTGCTGAAGATCGAGGAGCGGCCTGATCCAACACCGGGCGCAGACGAGGTTCTGGTCCGTGTTCGGGCTGCCGGTTTGAACTTTGCCGACATTCTGTCGCGCCAGGGTTTGTATCCGGATTCACCGCCGAAGCCTTGCGTGATGGGATATGAGGTGAGTGGCGTCGTCGAAGCGGCGGGGAAGGATGTAAATAGTTCGTTTGTCGGGAAGTCGGTGGTGGCGTTGACTCGCTTTAATGGGCAGTCAGAGTTGCTGGTTGTGAAAGCGACGCAGATGTTTGAGAAGCCCGAGAAGTTGACGTTTGAACAGGCGGCGGCGATCCCGGTGAACTACCTGACTGCTTATGCGTTGCTGGTGGTGATGGGTTCGCTGCACGCGGGTGAGTCGGTTTTGATCCACAACGCTGGCGGTGGCGTGGGACTCGCGGCGCTCGACATTGCGAAGAAGATCGGCGCGGAGACTTATGGAACCGCGAGTCCGGGCAAGCACAAGTTTCTAACGCAGCGTGGTTTGGACCACCCGATCGATTACCGCCAGCACGACTGGCTACCGGAATTGCAGAAACTGACTAACGGTCGTGGTGTCGATCTGGTGATCGATCCGATTGGTGGCGCGCATTGGAAGAAGAGTTACGCGGCGCTGCGACACACGGGACGCTTGGGAATGTTTGGAGTCTCGACGGCGTCGGCGAACGGGATCTCGGGCAAGCTCAAGATGTTGAAGGCGGCGATTCAGACGCCGTGGTTTCATCCGTTTCCGCTAATCAACAAGAATCGTGGCGTGTTTGGATTGAACCTCGGGCACATGTGGCACGAGCCGGAGAAGGTCGCTGTGTGGATGCGCGACATTATGCAGGGCGTTGAAGAGGAATGGGTGCGCCCGCACGTTGACCAGGCATTTGCGTTTGCTGATGCCGGCAAGGCGCATCGCTATTTGGAAGAGCGGAAGAATATCGGGAAGGTTGTGCTGGTCCCGTAAGATATAGAGCCACAAAAAGGCACAAAAGGCACAAAAGGAACAAAAATGTTCCTGGCTCATTCCGTTCCTTTTGTGCCTTTTTGTGGCTCTATTCTTCTGAACGGCGCTTCGCTACAAAGAACGAGATCAGCGTCGAGTAGATCAGGCCGAAGATCATAGCGCCCAGGAACAAGCCCAGGAAGGCGCCTGCCAGCACTCGCGACATCGGCGCCTCTCCGGCTCCAGGCTCCGTCGCCAGCCACCCCGTTCCAACCACCGCGACCACACCAACAAAAAACAAACACGCTGTGATCGCATAGACGAACGAGATCGCGGCGCCGGTCTTCAGTCCTTCTTTGAATGTTGGTTTGTCGCGCTTCTCACGCTCCAACGACTGAATGCCGAGATAGATCATGACGAACTGGAGAAGGTTGATGACGATTGGTGTGCCGAGTGTGTGAACGGCCGACAGAGGATTGGTGACGGTGTTACGTGCAATTAGCACCCACGCCATCACGCCGAGCGTGATTAGCAGTCCGTATTTGAGTGGTATTTTCATTGGTAGCCACAAAAGGCACAAAAGCTCATTCCCAGGCGGGCTTAACTTCGTCTCCCTCGTGCCAGTAGGGCGCCCACGCGAGTGTTACTAGTTTGACCGCGATGTTTGCTTTCGTTGGTTTGAGACTTACTGTTTCGAGTTGTTCTGTCTGTGGATCGAAAGAACGTTCCAGCGCTGCTGTTTCGGCCTGGAACTCCGCTTCCAGATCTGCGAGCTTTTGCGCCACGGCGGCGACATTCTCTTCCGCACGATTGACGTCCCGCGATTCTTTCATCGAACGTCCGACGCCTCGCACGGCAGTCGTCGCTCTGCCGAGCGACTTTCGACCGAGAAACGATCCGAGCAGAGTGGCGCCAAACGAGATCGCGGTCTGCATCTTCTGGCCTTTCGCCTGCTCCATCTCGCGCGCGACGGCTTGCTCCGCGCGACGCTTTCTCTCTTCCAGTTGTTCGAACTTCGGCGCGTACTTCCGGCGCAACTTTTCCACCGCTTCGTCGCGCTGTTCGCGTGCGAGTTGCTGTAAACGAACTCGGAAATCACGTTCGCTCTCGCCCGGATTTGAGACGATGTCGAGGCTGGGACTCTCGAGTAATTCGAGACGTTGATTGCGGTAGATCCAGCTCGCGAGATCTTTGCGCCACGTCGCATAGCTCTTCACTTTGGTCGCGTTGGCCGGCACTTCCGCAAACTGAGCTTCGGATTGAGCTTCGGTTTCTAGATCCTCGACCGGAAGTTCCAACGGTACCGCCTGGCTCCAGTCGAGACTGACCGGCCCATCGGAGATCGCTGCCAGCAACGTCAACTGCTGAGTCACTTCGACTGTTTTCGAATTGCTGTAACAAACCTCGCCCGCGCCCAGCAGCATTGGATGATAGGTCAGGTTTCTGCCGGCGGAGGAGCGAACCGGAATGTAGTACTGAGTAATCTCAGGCGGCAGTATTGCTTTCGTGCTTTGAGCCGGAGCGCTCGGTGGAACTGGTGCCGTAACAGGAGCAGCAACTGGCGCCGGCGTATGTGTTGACTTCAGCGGATCCATCAACGTCTTAATCTGCGCGCGCGTCAGTGGGCCACGCAGATACGACAGCGCCCAGCGAGTCTCAAAAACCTCTGGTCCATCGTCGTGAACGTTATTCATCAGGAAGATCCGTTTATCGAGCCCGGCGATGAGCTGCTCCATCTGTTGCTTGTCAAACTTCTGGCCCGTGCCCGCGGCGATGCCTTCGAGCCCCTCCAACACGCGTGCCTTGTCGCGCTCCGCCTGCAAACGACCGATGAACCACGTGCCCGCGTTTGAGAGTCCTTTGTAATCAAGATCGACCGGGTTCTGCGTCGCCAAAACCACGCCGAGGCCGAAAGCGCGCGCCTGCTTCAACAAAGTCAGCAGCGGCAACTTCGACGGCGGATTCGCGACGGGCGGAAAGTAACCGAAGATCTCGTCCATGTAGAGGATCGCGCGCAGGCTGGTCGTTCCCGATTGCGCTCTCACCCAGCCGAGCACCTGGTTCAGCAGCAACGAAACGAAGAACATGCGCTCCGCATCCGCGAGATGCGCGATCGAGAAGATGGAGACACGCGGCTTTCCCGCCTGCGTGTAAAGAAACTGCTGCACGTCGAGCGGCTCGCCTTCCATCCAGCTCGCGAAACTCGGCGACGCGAGCAGGTTGTTAAGAGCCATGGCGAGTTGAAAACGATCATCCGCCGGGTAAAACGAATCGAGATCCATCACGCCAATCTTCGTGATTGACGGTGTCTGCACTTTTTGAATCAGGGTCGCGATGTCGAGATCTCTCCCCGCAGTCCACTCCTGCTGGAGAATGTTGGAAAGAAGAATGTGTTCGCGACTGCGAACTGGATCGGCTTCGATGCCGATCAAGCCGAGCAGACTCGTAACGGTTGTGTTGATCCGTTCGGCAAGCGACTCGTTGTCCTGGCGGATTGTTTCCGGTGGAGCGACGAACGATTTGAGAATCGAAACCGGCAAACCCGAATTGCTGCCCGGTGTGTAGATACGAAAGTCGGCGGCGTCGCGCAGGCGTTTGATGCGCTCGCCGTCCTGGCCCCACTGCGCCAGTCCTTCTTTCCAGGTGTTTGCTTCCTGAGCCGGGTCGCGCTCCTCGACCCACGGCTGAAAGTCTTCCGGAGCGAGGTTGGGAAAGGTCAGCAGCAGGTTAGACAGGTCGCCCTTCGGATCGATGATGATCGCTGGTATGCCGTCAATCGCAGCTTCTTCGAGCAACGTGACGCAAAGCCCGGTCTTGCCGCTGCCTGTCATGCCGACACAGACCGCGTGCGTGACGAGGTCCTTGGAGTCGTAGAGCAGCAAACCGTCTTTCGTCTTGCCGAGATAAAAAGCGCCGAGCTTCTCAAAGTCGTGCATCATTAGAATTCTGTCCCCACTTAGTCCTTGTGTACGCGATCCTGAATCCGTGACGCTCGGCGTTGCGTTGTGAGCCGCTGCCCGGTGCCGTAACGATCATCCCGATGGTACAACCCTGCGCCGCAGCATAACGCAAGCGGTCTTCGAGCAGCGCCAGTTGAGCGCCTTGCCGGCGAGCCGCGGGAATGGTACTCGCTCCTGCCAACAACGCAACATCACCAGCAATCGTCAACGCCCCCGTCCCAATCGGTCGTCCATCCAGCTCCGCTATAAACGACAGTCCCTCCGAATGCGCCACAACCTGGTTCAGCTCGCGCATGAAATCTGCCACCTCCGGAAACTCACTCCAGCCCTCTGAAGCTGTCTGCGCCCATAGTTCAACTTCATTCTTTCCGACAACCCTGACCTTGATGTCTTCATTTCGAGGCGCATCCAGACGCAGATCGACGCTGATCGGTCGATACAGCACGTTCGAAAACTCAACCGGCTGATAATTCCGGTCTCTGATCAACTGCGGCACCGTCGCATCGGCGAGCGGGCAAACTTCATGAAACACTTCGGCGCCACGCGATTGAAAGAACTCTTCGATCGTGTCCAGTTGCTCTGCTGTGATCGGCTCAGAAATGCCGAGACCAAACGTCTGCGTCAAAGGCGAGCCGGCACCGTCAAACGACGCATACGTTCCCGCCACTTCGATCCACGTCGCGCCTCGATCCGGAAACGCTCTCACACGCGCTTCCACAAACTGAACATTACCGAGCGCCTCAGTTTTCTCGAGCCGCCGCGCCAGATCAATATCTGCAAATGGGTACTTTACTTTAGTCATTTTCATGCACCCTGAATCAGCGCGCCTCCTTGGAGTGCGGTGG
>DASVGE010000064.1:0-7324 GCA_036379695.1 Pyrinomonadaceae bacterium
GCCATAGCGGTGCCAAGGCACCGCACTCCAAGGAGGGGCCTGAACTTAAACTGCATTAGTACCCTCAGGTTGGTGTATTCTCACGCAAATGAAAATCCTGGTGAGTGGTTCGCATGGTCTGGTTGGGAAGGCGCTGGTGCGCTCGCTGACGGCTGATGGGCATGAGGTCGTACGGCTGGTGCGTGGGGAGCGGGCGTTTGGGTCGCCCGAGGTCCAGTGGCAGCCGGAGCAGGGACGGATTGACGTCGAGCCCCTCGAGGGGATTCAGGCAGTCGTGCATCTCGCGGGCGAGAGCATCGCATCGGGACGGTGGACCAGTGACAAGAAACGCTCGATTCGCGAGAGTCGCGTCAAAGGAACAGCGTTGTTGAGCGATGCGCTCACAAAGCTCTCTCAACCACCGTCTGTGTTTCTCAGTGCGTCGGCGATTGGCTACTACGGCGATCGGGATGATGAACTGTTGAACGAGAAGAGCGCGCCAGGGAAAGATTTTTTGGCGGGTGTTTGTACCGAATGGGAAGCAGCGACGAGGCCGGCGGCGCAGAAGGGAATCAGGACCGTCTGCACGCGGTTCGGGATCATTCTCGATGTGAATGGAGGTGCGCTCGCGAAGATGTTGCCGCCGTTTCGCATGGGGATTGGAGGAAGGATTGGTGACGGAAAGCAGTGGATGAGCTGGATTGCGTTGGACGATGTCGTCAATGGATTGAAGTTTTTGATGGAAGACGGGTCAGTTCACGGACCGGTTAATTTTGTGGCGCCAAATCCGGTGACGAATGCTGAGTTCACGAAGACGCTGGGGCGCGTTCTTTCAAGGCCGACGATCTTTCCGGTGCCCGCGTTTGGGGTGCGACTCGCGTTTGGCGAGATGGCTGATGCGCTTTTGCTTTCGAGTCAAAGGGTGGAGCCGAGTGTCCTCGAAGATAGGGGATTCTTATTTAGTTGGCCCACGCTGGAGCCTGCGCTCAAACATTTATTAGCCGCGGATGGACGCGGATAAAGGCGGATTTATGATCAGATTGTTAGTGCTCGTACTCATCCTGACCGGCGTTTCGCAAGCACAACCGTCACAAGCTGATCTGATTCTTCACAACGGCGTGATCTGGACGGTCGATGAGAAGAACCCGACGGTGCAGGCGGTAGCGATAAAGGATGGGAAGTTTGTCGTCGTTGGAACCAATAGCGCTGCATTAAAACTACGTGGGCCAAATACGCGCGTTATCGATCTTAAAGGCAGCTTTGTTGTGCCGGGATTCAATGACAACCACGTCCATTTCGCGTCCGCCGCGCAGTTTCTCGAATTCAACATCATGCGCGCCTCGACGCAGGAGCAGTTTGTCAGTCGCGTGAAGGAAGTCATCGCTCGACTGCCGAAGGGCGAATGGATCGTCGGCGGCTTCTGGGGTGCGTATGACGAGTGGGCAGCAGGCAGTGCGGGCAATCAGCGCCGCGAGCCTTTCGCTCCTGACATGTCGCTGGTGAACGACATCACCACAGACTACCCGATGTTCATTCGCAAGTTTGACGACAGCCAGTTCGCAGCAAACAAGGCAGCTTTTCAAGCCCTGAAACTCGATCCGAACAACCCGCACGCTCCCGACGTCGAATTCCTGCGCGACAACAAGGGCCAGATCAACGGTCACATGCGCGGCAAAGGAGTGACACGCCTCTTCAGCGCAATCATACCGCGCAACTTCTCGCGCGAGCGCCGCGTGCAGCAAACAAAGAACGCGCTCGCCGAGATTCGCAAGTACGGCGTGACAAACGTCAGCGATATGTCTGACGACGTGCAGTTGGACATTTACAAAGAGCTGCATCGCAACGGTGAACTAACCACGCGCATTCACTTTCGTCCCGGTCTCGACCGCTGGAAAGAATTGGCCGATCGCGGCATTCGCGTGGGCTCGGGCGACGAGTGGATACGCCTCGGCGCGCTCAAGGGCCACATCGACGGCATCATGGGCACCAGCAGCGCGCGTTTCTTTGAGCCATATTCAAACGACGCAAACAATCGTGGCCGCTGGCGACCTCTGATGGTCAACGACAAAGGCGAATTCGTCGAAGGAAAATTTCTCGGCTACATGCTCGACGCCGATAAAGCCGGCCTGCAACTCACCGTTCACGCCATCGGCGACGAAGCCAACAACGTGCTGCTCAACTATCTCGACGAGCTAAACAAGCAGAACGGCAAACGCGATCGCCGTTTCCGCCTGGTCCACGCGCAGGTCCTCGCGCCCGGAGATTTCAAACGCCTGGGCCAACTCGGCATCGTTGCCGAAGTGCAGCCTTTTCACTTGAGCGACGACATGCGCTGGATGGAAGAACGCATCGGTTCCGAGCGAACCAAAGGCGCGTACGCTTTCAAAAGCATTCAAGCAAGCGGCGCTGTCTTGAGTTTTGGAACAGACTGGCCGGGAACGTCGGCCTCGGAGTATCCAATCAACCCGATGCTCGGTCTCTACGCGGCCGTGACGCGTCAAACCGTCACCGGCCAACCCGCAGCAGGCTGGTTTCCCAACGAAAGAATCTCAATCGAAGAAGCAATCCGCGCCTACACCTACAACACTGCCTACGCGAATTTCGAAGAAAAGATCAAAGGCTCAATCGAAGTCGGCAAATTCGCCGATTTAACCGTTCTGACTAAGAACCTGCTAAAGGTCGCCCCAAAAGAAATCCTGACAACCGAAACGCTCTACACGATTGTCAACGGCAAGATCGTCTACAACAAAAATCCGTCCTAACAATCCGCGTTCATCCGCGGCTAAACTCAGGCAGCGCCTGAAACACCTCGAGCGCATATTTCACGTTCCCAAACGGCGCCGACACCTGCACGCCCTGAATCTCGTCGCGCACTTCCAGCAGCGACTCGCGCGCGATCTTCAACCCTTCGTCGCGCCCGGCTTCCTTGCTGATGCTCGAAGCCGTGCGCATGCGGTCCATGATCGACGGCGTCACCCGCACGCCCGGCACCTCGTTGTGCAGAAACTCAGCATTGCGATACGAGACGAGCGGCCAGATGCCCGCAATAATCGGAATGCGCACGTGCTCGATCCGTTTGAGAAACTCACGCAGTTGCTGCGTATCAAACACCGGCTGCGTGATCGCATACTGCGCGCCCGCTTCAACCTTCCACTCGAAGCGCTTGATCTCCTCCTCGAGATTGATCGCACCGGGATTCACACCCACGCCGATACAAAACGCCGTCGGCTCGCCAATCGGGTTGTTCCCCAGGTCCAGGCCATGGTTCAGCTTGTTGACCATGTTCGTCAGGCCAATCGAGTCGATATCAAACACAGCCGTCGCATCCGGGTATGGTCCCATCTTCGGCGGATCGCCGGTGATAACGAGAATGTTTCGCAACCCGAGCGCGGCCGCCCCGAGCAGGTCCGACATCATGCCCAGCAGATTTCGATCGCGACAGCAGTAGTGCAACACTGACTCGATCCCGATCTGTTGTTCCACCAGTACAGCCGTCGCGATCGCGCTCATGCGCGACTGTGCGCGTGCACCATCGGGAATGTTGACACCGTCAACACCCGCTTCTTTCAACAGACGGATCGAATCGAGCGTCTTCTTTGCATCGACACCCTTGGGCGGCAGCACCTCGACCGAAGTCACAAACTCACCAAGCTCGATCTTTCGTCCCCAGTTGGAACGTTCTTCAGGCGGTACGACGCGAATATCCGGCGCCGTGTCCTCGACACTTGCCGCTGCGCCGCCACTCAACGCAACGCGCTGCGCTCGCGGTGAAGCTGCACGCACCGAATCAGCGATCAACTTGATATGCGCCGGCGTGGTGCCGCAGCAGCCACCAATAAACTTCGCGCCCGACTGAATAAATCGTTTCGCAAACTTCGACATGTACTCAGGCGAGCACATGTAAAACTGGCGTCCCTGCACGTCGCGCGGCAGTCCTGCGTTTGGTTGTGCTGACAGCTTCTTCTTCGTGACCGCGCGCATCTTCTCTAAAGCGGTGAGAATGATTGCCGGTCCCACGCCGCAGTTGAGCCCGATAACATCGGCGCCCCATTCGTCGAGACGTTCGGTAAAGAGCTCCGGCGTCGTGCCAAACATCGTGTTGCCGTCAGTCATGATGGTCATTTGCGCGATGATCGGCAGATCGCACACATCACGAATCGCGGCTATCGCCTGGCGGATTTCTGAGACGTCGGAGAAAGTCTCGAGACAGAAGAGATCCACGCCGCCTTCGAGCAGTCCCAGCGCCTGTGCTTTGAACATGTCGCGGGCTTCCGCAAACGAAGTCGGACCATAAGGCTCGATGCGCAAGCCGAGCGGGCCAATCGCACCGGCGACGTAAGCGCGTTCGCCGGCAGCCTCGCGGGCAACCTTTGCGGCGATGGCGTTGATCTCGTGCAGGTTTGCTTCAAGCCCGTACTGCTGAAGTTTGTGAGCGGTCGCGCCGAAGGTGTTGGTCTCGATGATGTCGGCGCCGGCGCGTATGTATTCAGTGTGAATCTCGCGCACGAGGTCACGATTGCTGAGATTTAACTCGTCGTAGCAGCGATTGATGTAGACGCCCTTGGCATAGAGCATGGTCCCCATCGCGCCATCGACGACGAGAATACGATCAGTGGAGAGAAGTTCCTTGAATGGTTGCATCTTGTTAGAGCAAGAAAAATCCCGCGCTAAACAACGCGGGACTTCAAATCCGTTTGAAGTTGTTCGGACTCTTTTCAGTGGCCCGAGCTGTTTAGCTGGTTATTTTGCGTGGCCGCAAGTCGCCTTAACTCACCACGTTTTCATCGCTGCTTATACGCCTCGTAATTGCGAACTGTCAAGTTTGAGGCGCTTCTTTGCGGTGCTCGGTTGGGCCGGGTCAGTACTGTAACGCGGTAGCGTCAGGTCCTTGCCACCTATCAACCCGACGCTACCGCGTGACGGTACTGACCCGGCCTAAGCGAGTCCCAATTCCGAAACTGAGTCGCTGTTGAGTGTCTTGTTTTTTCTGTCACGATGACCCTTCCTTCAAAATGACCGGAACCGGTGGAGCGAATAAGTACATGTAAATACAACAACTTACAGGCACAGAAATGTGAACTAAAGGGCAACCGCCCGCGTACTTGATCCATCTGACTCGCGGTCCTTCGATTATGAAGTTGTGGCCGTTTCGGTGCAGTTCCCAAAAAGTCTGTGCAATTAAGAAGACCTGATGCCCTTATGGTCATCGATCTAACCATGGAGAATTTACTGGATGAAGTTTCCCCGCAGGTTACCCTTTGTTCGCTCGCTGAAGTTTGCACCCGTTGCTTTGATTTCGCTGTTTCTGTTCAGCAACCTCACCGGCGTTCTCTTTAGTCGCGTTATGGCGCCTGAAGTGACCGCTACTGAACTCAAAGTCACCCCGTTTCACATCCCAGCAGACATTCCCACTTCCGGAGATCCGGCGTTGGACCGCATCATCTTTGAAGCCGGTGAGAAGCAGGGTGTCGATCCGCGGTTCATTCACGCGGTCATCTGGCAGGAGTCAAGGTACCAGACGAAGGCACTCTCGCACGCGGGTGCGCAGGGCTTGATGCAGTTGATACCGGCGACGGCAGAGCGCTTCGGTTGTGAGGATCCGCACGACCCGGTCCAGAACATCACTGCGGGCACGAAATATCTGAGCTGGCTATTGAAGCGATTCTCCGGAAATGTCGAACTCGCACTCGCGGGCTACAACGCCGGTGAAGGTGCGGTTGATAAGTACGATGGCATACCGCCGTACAACGAGACGCAAAACTACGTGAAGATCATCTCCAAGCGTTACGGCAAGATCTATCATCCGGTCCTGCCGCCAGCCGAAGCGGCGGAAGTCTTCCAGCTCCACGCCGACTAACAACATATCAACCACGGATAACACGGATCGGTGTAAATCGATTTACACAGATCCGTTTTATCCGCGGCGCTTGACAGTCGTTCCTCACATTTGGCTGAATGCTCACGGTCTTTCCCTAAGCTCCGCATTACCACAAAGGAAACCAACCTATGAGCACATCGCAAGATGCGGCTGTCCAGGATCGTAGCTTCTTCGGACATCCCCGCGGTCTCTCCACACTCTTCTTCACCGAGATGTGGGAACGCTTCTCTTACTACGGCATCCGCCCGCTTCTCGTGATCTTCATGTCAGCCGCACTCGCTGACGGTGGTTTCGGCATCGAGCGGCCTCAGGCGTCCGCGATCGTCGGCATTTACGCAGCCAGCGTTTACCTTTTTTCATTGCCGGGTGGCTGGGTTGCCGATCGACTGCTCGGTTTACGGCGGGCCATCATGCTCGGCGCGGTCCTGATTTCACTGGGCCATCTCTCGATCGGTCTTTCGTCGTTTGCCCACAGCAGGGTGCCATTCTTCCTTGGCCTCGTCTTCATCGTCTTAGGCACGGGCCTGCTGAAACCAAACATCTCCGCGATTGTTGGCGACTTGTATCCGGAAGGTGGCGCACGTCGCGACGCAGGTTTTTCCATCTTCTACATGGGCATCAACACCGGCGCCGTGCTGGGCCAACTTCTAACCGGGTTGTTGGGCGAGAGCATTGGATGGCATTGGGGATTCGGCATTGCCGGTGTGGGAATGCTGATCGGCCTCATATGGTTTGCAATCAGTTCGCGGCGCACGCTGGGAAATCTCGGTCTCGACATCGCCCGAGATCCGGATCCGGTTAAGCAGGCACGCCAGGAGCGAATCATGAAGCTAGCCCTCGCGATCGGGCTTGGTCTGCTTACGCTCGTTATTGTTTTGGCCGCGACTGGAGTACTGGTGCTCAATCCGCAGGTTATCGGCAAAAACATGACCTACGTCCTGGTTGGCTTGACCCTGCTTTATTTTGCTTATGTGTTTCTTTTTGGCGGCTTGAATCGGGAAGAGAAGAAACGGATATTTGTGATCCTGATCCTGTTTTTCTTCGCCGCGATCTTCTGGGCCGGATTCGAACAGGCGCCAACTTCGCTCAACCTGTTTGCTCTGGACTTCACGCAGCGCGTCTATTTCGGTTGGCAGATACCGGCCATCTGGTTCCAGGTAATCAACTCGGTCTTCATCGTTCTTCTTGCCCCAGTCGCGGCCGCCATCTGGGTGGCATTGGACAGACGCAGCGCCAATCCTTCGAGCCCGGTGAAGTTTTCACTCGGATTGCTGTTTGGCGGTCTTGGATTCGCGGTTATGGTGCCGGCTGCGTACATGGTTGTTGCCAGTGGTGGTGCACTCAAGGTTTCACCGATGTGGCTGGCAGTCAGTTACATACTGCAGACGCTCGGTGAGTTGTGTTTGAGCCCGGTCGGTCTATCGACGATGACAAAGCTATCGCCGCGCAAGTACGTGGGCCAGATGA
>DASVGE010000065.1:0-9372 GCA_036379695.1 Pyrinomonadaceae bacterium
TGATCGCCGTTGTTAACATAGCCGGGAACAACCGTGCTGAAGGTCGATGAAGCTGTCGCCACCGCTCCGTTCGCGGCCAGGGCAAGGTTCGGTGGTCCAAAAGCCTCGATCTCCACCACCTGGCTGCGATTGTCTCCGGCGACGTTACTGATGTGAACACGAATCTTGTTGGTCGTCAGTGATGGGAAGGTGAATCTGCGCCACACCTTGTTATTACCGGTGACATTTCCTTCAGGCACAGTGGCCCAGGCACTGCCATCCCAGTATTGCACTTCGAAATTAGTGAGCGCATAGGAGGAGGTCATGGCGAGGGTTGGCTCTACGGGACTGCCGTAGTTCTGTTGCAGCCCGAACACATTGATCTCGCTGAGCGTCTTCGACCCGGGAAACTCAACCTGGATCCAGTCGGGATAGGTGTTAGACGTATTGTCAGCCCACCATGCACTCCCGACATGATCGCCGTTGATAACATGTCCAGCCACAGCCGTGCTAAAGGTCGACGACGCGGTGGCAACGGCGCCATTCGCGGACGCAGCTAGATTGCGTGGTCCATAAGCTTCAATCTCAACGACCTGGCTCCGGTTGTCACCGGCGACGTTAGTAACGTGAACCCGAATCTTACTCGTCGTCAGCGGTGCGAAGCTGAACTTGCACCAAACTCGATTGTTGCCGGTAACAGTTCCGCCCGGCACTGTGGCCCACGTGCTGCCGGTCCAATACTGCACCTGGAAGTTGGTCAGCGCATACGTCGAAGTCTGCGCGAGCGTCGGCTCTACGGGACTGCTGTAATTCTGTTGTAATCCAAATACGCTGATCTCACCGATGGTCTTCAATCCCGCGAATTCAACCTGAATCCAGTCAGGATAGGCGTTGGAGGTATCGTCCGCCCAGGGGCCTGTACTGCCAACGTGATCGCCGTTTATGGCATTGCCCGCGACGAACGTGCTCAGGGCCGAAGATGCTGTGGCCACGGCTCCATTAGTGGCCGCCGCCACGTTCACATTCGCGGGTGATGCAGGCGGCGCCAGTGGCTGCGACGGCGCCGGCTCCGCCGTAACCAACAACTGCCCATTGCGATAACAGTACTCTTTCCGCGGACTGGACGCCGCACCACCAGCCGGATACTCGGCGAGCAACTCACCCCCCAGGCCGTAGACCTGCCACGTCTCGACACCATCCACGGTGCGTTTGATCCGTTGCCCGTTTGCGTCGTAGCCGTAGAGCTGCGCCTGGTTGTCACCACCCCACGCGGAAGTGATCTTGTTCTCAGCGTCGTAGGTGCGATTGCCGGCGCCCGTGTAAGTGTCGTGCTTGAGATTGCCGGCCGCGTCGTAGTTCATCACGCCTGACTGGCCCGACGGCACACCCAGCCGGTTGTTAGCCGGATTGACGGTAAACTGTTTGCTGTTGATGCCGGTGCCCGTGGAAGTGAGCTTGATGGTGCGATTGCCATAGCGGTCGTAATCGTATTCCTGCAGGCCGGTGTGTTCAGTGCCGTTTTTATACTCGCTGACTGAGGTGAGGCGATTCAGCGCGTCGTAAGTGTAGCGATCTTCAATGAAGAAACTGTTGATGATGGTCTGGCTCATCAATAAGTTGCCGTTGTTGTCCGCGCCGCTGCCGCCATGGACCAGGTTGCTGCTGTAGTAATTCGCCAGCGCGCCCAACTCGCCGCCCCACTCGTCGTTGACGTTGGAAGCGCGCACGTCGAAGAGTTGCCCGCGCACGTTGTAGTGCAGCTTGTGATAGACGGCAGTGCTGGTGCCAAACTTCTCTTTGGCGAGCCCGCCCCAAACCGAATAGTTCAGTTCAGTGGCGTAGTTGCGGATGACGCCATCGCCCAGCGTTCCAGTGACACTCGACGTGCGTCCGGCAACGTCGTAGCTGTAATTCACCACGCGTCCCGAAGGATAGGCCATCGCCGTCGGCGCACTCGCGATATTCAACGTGGCACTCGTCTGGTAATCCACGTTGCCGGTGCGCTGGATCTTCAGGATGTTCCGGCCGGCAGTATCGTAGCCGAGATAATCACCGTTAGTGCTGCTCGTGCCGTAGGTGACTGCGACCAGCCGGCCGTTGGCTGCACCACGTGTAAAACTGGGCGCGCCTTGTGGCAGTGATTGTGCGTCGTAGAAGAAGTTGGCTTCGTTGCTCGTGCCGACTTCCTGAGGTAGAGCGGGATCATTGTGAGTAGTAGAGGTGGTTGCACTCGAACCGTTGTACCAGCGCCGCGTGACCCGATTGAAAGCATCGTAGGCATAGTGCGTCGAGACGCCGCGCGCATCTGTCTTTACAATGATATTCCCGGCATCGTCATATTTGTACGTGATCGTGCCGCTCTCGGGATTAGTGGCGGAGCTGAGTTGCTTAAGCGAGTTGTAACTGAACGTGCGGGTTTGCGTGTCCTGGTTGACGGTGATGAGGTTGTCGAGCGCGTCGTAGCTGTAGCTGGTGAGATAATTCCACCCATTCGGATTCTCGTAAACCGCTATCAACCTTCCCAACGCATCAGTGACATTCTTGCGCTTCTTCGACGCCTGATCCGTAACCGTAACTGTGTTGGCCTCGTATGTGGTGCTTACAACTGCGCCGTCAGGTGTCGTTACGGCAGTAACGCGTCCAAGCAGGTCGTAGGTTGTTTGGGAATAATCGGCTGTCTCACCAGAACGAAACGGATTGCTCACCTGTTTGGTGCGACCCAGCGCATCGTAGTTCGTCACTACCTTGATATTGCCCTGCGGATCGCGTATCCACGCCTCTTTCGTTCTGCCGAATCCATCGGTGACGGTCCAGGAGCGCAGGTTGGCATCGTCCAGCGCGGCCTGATCTCTTGCCGTCAGCACATCGTTGTTCGCGAGCGTGATGCCCCACGGCGTCGTCGTGGGCGCATAGTACATCACCGCGTGACTTTCAATACCCGAAATCCCGAGCGCCGCTTTCACAAGGGTGGGGCGATTAAAAGGATCGTTGTAGATGGTTTGGGTGACCACGTTGTTGCGGTCGCGAAAGCCGGTCAGCAAACCGGTTGAGTAGTCGTATTGTGAGCGTGCCGTATGGACCGGCGCACCGGGTGCCGGCGGCGGGCTGGTGATCAGCGTCGGCAGTGCATACGTCGGCGTTGCCGGATTCTGCGCCGGACTGGCGGGATTGCTGCCATTCCCAAAGTTGTCAGCGAAACTGATGGTACTGACGTTCCCACGCGCGTCCTTCAGGGCGACCACGTTTCCGAGGATGTCATATCGAGGATACGTGTAAATAAAAGCGTTCGTCGTGTTCAGCCAGACACCGATGCGAGTGGGATTACCGCGCGTGACTTTGCTCGTGCCGTAATTCGAATCGTGCTGGCTTACCGAAGCATAGCTCAACAGCAAACCACGATTCCCATCGTCAGCATAAACGTCGTACTCCGTCACGGTCTTCGCGACTTGATTACCACTGCCATCGAAGATCGTCTGACTCTCCGGCAACCGCAGCAGGTGAATGGAATCATCCGTTTGATAGTTGGCGCCGTTGTGGGTTGATAGGTAGGCAGTTACGGTGCGGCGCTTGAGTGTCTGATCGTAATCGTATTCTTTGACTTCGATCGGATTATTGAACTGATCGTAAAACGTCTCGACCTTCGCCATCATCCCGGTCTCGAGATAACGGCGCGTTTGATTCACGCGATTATCGTTGGCGGGTTGCTCCTGCGGATAGCTGGACCACGACACCGCCGTGCGCTGCGTCCAATCCTGTTCGGTCGCAGCCAAAACGTTCCCCGCCGCATCGAGTGTCTCAGTACGCCACTCGACACCCGTGGACCACAGCGTGTAGTGCGTACCATCGTGGACGCTCTGACTGTTGTAGGCTTCCGTGTACCGCCCGCCTGGCAGGAAGATATGGCGCTGCCTCGACAACAGCACCGACGTGTTTGAATTTACGGCGACCGTCGTGCAGGGATAGTTAACGCCGCCAATTGACTTCGAACCGTAACTGAAGCTCCACGTTCCTTCCAGATTCACTCCGTCCGGATATGTGCGCTTCGTCTGGACCGAGCGGTCCACAAACTTCACGTCACTCGGGATGCCGGGACCGACGCCGTCAGTACCCGTCTCCCACGAAGGCGAGTTTCCAGTCGGCATGCTGCTGGTGTAACCGTAGTCGTAGCGAATCTTTGCGCCCGTCGGTAACTCGACCTCAGCCACCTCCCCAAACTCGTTGTATTTGAATTTCAGCGAGCGTCCATCAGGTAGGATCACCTCAGTCAAGACATCACGATCGTCAATCCTTTGCGCGTAAAGACCGTAAGACTTGGCAAACAACCTGGTCGCCGTACCCCATCCGTAGCCCCAGCCCTCCGGGTCCCAGTCGCCGTTGATCACCGGCAACGTGGGATTGATATCGCTGCGATAGTGCTGGTTCATGACGCCGGTCTTGAGTTTGTAATACCGGGACGTGCCCTGATAACCAGGAATAGTTATGAGAAAAGCGAGAGTAACGCCTGGATTATCCGGATCGCTAACGTTGGACTGAATCGTTATATTTCGCCCTAGCTGATCGAGGTAGCCATTTGGGGTGTAGCTGAGTCGATTTCCGTTCCGGTCAACCAGGGCGCCGTTTGTAGTAGACCCAAATCTGGTCCCATCGGCGAAGATTATTGTGCCGCTAAGATTCGGAAAAGGGAAGAGTCCGACGCCATTTTCCACGTCGTTTATGAAGATTGTCCCGGAGCCATCAGTGGCGTGCCAGCGGGTCCCGCGGCTGGTTGTCTGCTGCGTTTGGCAGTTGAGTAGCAGCGGCGCACCATCGGTCGCGTCATCACGAAATTCGATTTGGCCCTTGTCCGGCAGATTCAGCGTCAGCTTGTGCAGACCGTACGTGTAGCAACCCGCACTTGGACCACTGACGATTCTCTTTATGCGCACGAGATTAGAGGAGAGGTGCATGCCGATGCCGAGTGTCCAGCCTGGCACGAGTGGTCCACCGCCTAACGATGACCCCATGTCGTAGTCCGCGTAAGCGACCGACTGTTCGCTCCCGCTCCCTTGTTCGGTATCAACGTCGAGGCTGGCCGACCAGACCTTGCTGCTATAGCTGAGCGTCAACGGCATCGTGACATTGCCTCGGCCGCCTACGGTGCCCAGCGGGATGTTGAAGTTCAGTCCACCATTGCTGACGTTCACATTTCCGAGTTCAGTCGAGATGTAACTCCCAACTGAGGATACACCGGCGGCCAGTTGCGGAGGAGTGCCCTTGTCGTATTGACTCTGGGCCTGGCCCAAAGCGGCGCCACAGCTTGTCAGGATCAGGAGGAAAGTGATGAGGTAATTGTTTCTGGGCATCTGCATTTGACTCCAACTCACGCGACACAACCAGCCGCGAGGCGCTGATTGCCTTCGACTCAGGTGAGTATCCGAAGCTTTACGGACTGACGATTAGTTCAGCTTTATGACTGGGCTGACTGGCATCTGAAACTACATAGCGGCCCGGTGGCAGTTTGATCAAAGCACGGCCGCGCCAGTGTTTCTCGGCGCGACGGATTTGCGTGACCTTTGCGCGTTGATCGCCCTGGGCGGATTCGATAATCAACCCCTCAGAACCACCAGTCTTATCTTCCAGGGCAATATTCAGGAGGCCCTGGTCCACGCGCATCTGACTCGGATACAAGCCGTCACGCAAGAGCACAAACCGGATCATTCGCACTGGACCATTCTCGAATGCGGGCGGCTCTGGAGCGCTGGTCAGACTGCTTGCGGGCTGGTTGGAAGGTTCCAAATGAGACTTGGAGCGAAAAACACCTGGTGTAACCAAACTAATCGTGAACAATAGAAGCAAGGACAACGTGAGATTCAAATCGGCTACCTCCTGGGCAAGGATACGGGTTAGAGGAATCCAAGAGACGGAGCGCACTGTACTCCCCTGTTGGACCACTGTCAACACAAATTCCAGTTGTCCTCACTACGTTAATGAAATTAAAGCTCAAACGTTACAAGTAAGATTAGGGTGTATTATCACCAGGTAAATTGGACGGAGTAGCCGGTTTCATGAACTCGCTTGGAGAGGGGGTGGCGTGATGAACGACGAACGTAACTTAGCCGGCCCGCAGCCGGATGGCATACCGGGGCTATTGATCGATGAGATCGACCTGGTCGGAATAGTGCGGAGCAATAAGGGCTACGTAGCGCAGGTGAAACATCGCACGCAAAGCAAAAGTTACCTCCTCAAGGAGGGCGATCAACTTTATGACGGTGACGTGGTTTCAATTAACCGCAGGGAAGTCGTCTTCAAACAGGTAGTACAAGACCCGACCGCATCAAAGCCATTCCGCGAAGTGGTGAAGACTCTCGAGTCTGGCTAGGAGCCAGGAGCGTCAAGTTTTCTGAACAATCTCCACGGGTTTGAGGATGAGGCGCTTGTCGCCGGCACGGCGGGTCACCAGTGCGCGGTCAAAATATTCGAGGAGCGGGATGGCGTATTTGCGGGAGACGCCGGCGAGGTCTTTGAAGGCGGCGACGTCGATCAGACGATCGGGCTCGTGTTGGGAAGCGTAGGTTTGCAGTTTCACTTTCAGGTTCTGGACCACTTGTGCGTGCATGAACATCTCGCCCTGGATGCGGACGAGTTTTCGATCGTCGATGAGCAGTTGCAGGATCTTGCGGGCTTGAGCGCGTTGGGAAGACGAGACGTTGGCCCGGGTCATTACATCATCAACTGAGGGCGCCTCAACTCCCGCCGCGAGGTAAATCTGCTCGAGACGTTTGCTCAACTGTAATTCCTGCTCTGACAGGCCAACACTGTGCTGGCTCGAACGCACAATGTCTTTCTCGGAAACAACTTTGCCTGCCGCTTCAAGTCTTGCAATCACGCCGGCGAACAGCTCCGGTGCAGAGTGGGCGAAGACTTTCTCTCGCAGCGTCTCACGCAACATGCCGCGCGCGAGCGGCTCGCGTTTGTGGTGCCGTTCCAGTTCCTCAAGCACCGCACCACTGAGACCATCGACACTCTCACGCGCAAGGTAAACGCCTCCTACGTCGAGCACCGAACCTTCGGCACGAACCGCCGCGGCTACCTTGTTCAGAACTTCATCAGTCCAGCCCGTCGCCGCCGCCAGATCTCCGAGTCGGACGCCTCGTTCACCCACCGCACGAACGAACACGATGAACTTTTCCGCTCGTTGGTCGCTCATCAACAGCCGCAACAGTTCGCGTGCGTGCTCGAGATCACGGGCACGATGTTTCGTCGCAAACGGATTGAGTATCACTCCACCCGCAATCGTCTCCGCCGGCGAATAGCTCCGCAGGATAAAACGATCGCCGTGTACTGCAACCACCGGCGCTTCGAATCTCAACTGAGCCAGGCCACCGCTTCCCGCCGCAATCTGCGATGGACCATCCAACACTCTTAAGCGACCCAACACCTCTGCCGCACCAACGTGAAAACGTACTCGCGAACGCGATCGCACCGCGCGGGTCGCGCCCGGCAAGACGTCAACCCAAACATCGACGATCTGCGTCGACCGCAGACGGCCAGCCGGCGCGAGCACCATCCCGCGCTCGATCTGCGCAGTATCAACACCGGCGAGATTGACTGCGGTGCGCTGCCCGGCATGTGCTTCGTGAACAGACTTGCCATGCACCTGCAACCCACGCACTCTCACGTTCGTTTGCGAAGGCAACAACTCCAGTTCATCACCCTCCGTGATCTTTCCCGAGATCAGCGTGCCGGTAACAACCGCTCCAAAACCTTTCATCGAAAACGATCGATCGATCGGCAAACGCATCGCGAAATCCTGAGACCGCGGCGGCACACGCTTCCCCAGCTCAGTAAGCCGAGTTCGCAACTCATCGAGTCCGACACCCGTGCGCGAACTCACCGAAACAATTGGCGCGCTTTCGAGAAATGATCCGGCAGTCAATTCCTTCGCTTCATCTTCGACGAGCACAAGCATCTCTTCATCGACCAGATCTCTTTTCGTGATCACGACGAGGCCATTGCGCACGCCAAGCAAACGACAAATGTCGAAGTGCTCGCGCGTCTGCGGCATCACGCCTTCGTCAGCAGCGATCACCAACGCCAGCAAGTCGATACCATGCGCACCTGCCAACATGTTTTTGATGAAGCGTTCGTGTCCGGGTACGTCGACAAAACCGATGCGCAGATCGTCGAGCTCGAGATCGGCAAAGCCGAGATCGATCGTAATGCCGCGACGTTTCTCTTCCGGCAGACGGTCCGGATCGATACCGGTCAGAGCGCGCACGAGGGCGCTCTTTCCGTGATCGATGTGACCTGCTGTGCCGACAATCAGTGAAGACATTACACGGATTGGTTTGCCATTATTTGCTGATAGAAATCGATGTATTGAGGAATGACCACGTCAGTGCGATAGCGACTGATGGCCGACTCACGCGCGCGCTGGCCCATCTCCCGCCGCAGTTTCTCATCGGCCACCAAACGTGCCGCATCAGCCGCCATCTTATCGACGTCGCCGACCGGACTCAGATAGCCAGTCTCGCCATCTGTCACCACTTCCGGCAGGCCGCCAACTCGCGACGCGATAACCGGGACTTCGCAAGCCATCGCCTCCAGTGCCGCCAGTCCAAACGACTCCTGCTCCGAAGGCAACAACAACACGTCTGACGCTGAAAGATAGTCGACGATGCGCGGTTGCTTGCCGACAAACAAGCAGTGCTCATAAATCCCGAGACAGCGCGCGCGATGCTCGCAGTTCCGCCGTTCGCTTCCGTCGCCAACCATCACGAGACGCGTCTTCAGGCCCTTCTTCAACACCCGCGCCAAGATCTCGACGCAATCAACCGGTCGCTTTACCGGCCGGAAGTTTGAAACATGGACCAGCAGCGGTTCGTTCTCGGGCGCCAGCGACTCGCGCAGGCTCGTAACTTCCAGTCGCTTGTAGTCGTGCTGGCAAACAAAGTTTGGAATCACTTTGATATCGTCAAAGTGGAAAATCTCTCTGGTTGCGTCCTTCAGATAATGCGAGATAGCGGTAACACCGTCTGACTGCACAATGCCATAGCGCGTGATCGGCAGATACGATCGATCCGCGCCGACGAGCGTGATGTCGGTTCCGTGCAAGGTCGTCACAACAGGCAGACGTCGTCGAGGCTTGAGTGACTCGCGCGCGAGAATCGCACTGATCGAATGTGGGATAGCGTAATGAACGTGTAGCAGATCGAGATTTTCTTCTTCCGCTACGGTCGCCATTTTCGTAGCGAGTGCGAGGGTGTAAGGCTGATGCTCGAATAACGGGTACGACATCATCTCCACTTCGTGAAAACGCACACGCTCGTTGAGCTCTGTCAACCTTGTCGGGAGCGCCGATGAAATGAAGTGGACGGTATGCCCTCGTGCAGCGAGTTCTTTGCCGAGTTCGGA
>DASVGE010000066.1:0-21703 GCA_036379695.1 Pyrinomonadaceae bacterium
CCACCGCACTCCAAGGAGGCGCCCGTGAGCTACACGGTCGCTACTGCATGTGAAGCGACACGCGGGACGTATTCCATTGGCAGGTCGCCGTTGTCAGCACGCAGATACTGCCAATCTTTCGGTTTGAGCGACGCAAGCAATTCCCTGCGTGTCTTTACCTTGAGTGGTTTGCCCGGGTAGATCTTGCCCATGCGCTGCAGGTTCTTTTCGGAGATCGCGCCGGAGAACATGAGCAGCGGCCAGGTGAAGTTTGGACCATTCAGACTGCGCAATTTGTAAAGCCACATTCCGAGCGAACCGACGCGCCACGCCATCGGTCCCCACCAACTGTATTGCCCCGGTCTCAAGTTCATCTTCCAGCACTTCATCATGAGCTGCCACTGCAACGGTGTTAATTGTTTTGTCTGCGTGACGCCCTTTTCCTTTTCCATGCGCGTGTCGTGCAGTGGCGTGAAGATCGAGGGGACGAGGAAAGCGAACAAGCCGCGACGCTCCATCTCGTAAACGAGATCGATAGTCTCCATCACGTCTTCGTCCGTTTCACCGGGGTTGCCGATAATCAAGGTCATCGCCGGGAACCAGTTGTTCTCGTTCAGCACGCGCAAACCTTCGAGCACGACGCTGGGCCAGTCTTCAATCGAGAACGGCACACCTTTGCTCGACATGATCTGCTTGGCCATGCGCACGGACCCGGTTTCGAGTCCGATCAATGGCGCCAGCGCCTTCTTCTGCGGATGACTGCTCAGGTAAGGAAAGTGGATCGGACTCTTTGGTAGCAGCAGATCCGAAAGTTGTTTGATGAGCAATGGATCGACGACTGCCGGGGCGATCGTGCAGTGACTCAATACGTGCTGCTCGACGCCGGGCGTATTCACGATATCGGAATAGAGATCGACGAGTGCTTCGCGATTCGGAAAGTAAAACGGCGTGTCAGTGTGTACCTGCCCCCAGATAAACATGTCCTCGGTGGCAAGTGAGATCTGCTTGTTGCCGTTGCGGACGTTGGCCCGGACCGCGTCCATGATCTTCTCTTTGGGAAGGTCGATCTGCGGATTCAGATCGGGCACGCAGAACTTGCAACGACGCCCGCAGCCCGTAGTCATCTCAACCACGCCGAACGTCGTGCGTGTGTCTGGAAAGAGGATCGCGTCGCGCTCCACCGGATGTCTGACTTCGAGCTGACGTGGCAGTTCCTCTCCCTGGATCGCCTTTCTAAAGAGCTCCAGCGTCTCGACCGATTCACTGCGACCTTCAACCACGCAATCGATGCTCAGTTCTTCATAAGTATTCGTCTGGATGATCTGCCAGCCGCCTGAACCACCGACGATGACTTTAAAATTATCTCGAAACGGGCTGGCTTTGATCTTGGCAAACATCTCTCTCGAGTAATGAGAGTTGATGGGCATCCGCGACGAACCGAAGATCGACGTGTAAACACCGGCCGCGAAGGTAACGCCCAGCGGATTGTGCGTGGAAACTGCCACGACGCGCGTGCGTGGTCCGACAAACTTGTGCAGGTCGTCCGGGTAACACGCCACCACGTCGTCGCTGCGATATTCACGCAGCAGAGACTTCTCGACGAGTCTGACGCCGGCCGGCATGTAGAGCGCCGAACCGTCCGGATTGTGCTCGACTTCCCGCCACTTCGGATACTTTCTGTTGATGACGCCTTCCATCCAGATTGGCAGCGAAGCCAGTGCCATCTGAATGAAGTAACCGGCGTGATCGATCGCTTCCGTGAGCGGCGCGGTCAACACGATCAGTCGCCCGCCGTCGGCAGGTGGTTCGTGGTTAATTTGACTTTGGGGCGTTTTGCGTTTTGAGTCCTTACTGGGGGTGCTCTTCATATTGGGTGGATACACTAATGAAAACTAATGAGGTTGACAAGTACAAAACATTTAAAGGTCTGTGGCGGCTACGGCTTCGATCTCGATTAAAAAGTCGTAATGAAGCTTGCCGCACGGGATGATAGCGCGCGCGGGGCGATTCTCCCCAAGCACTCTTGAGTAGACTTTGTTGACTGGTTCCCAAAGATTGATGTCGGCAATCGATATGTTCATTTTGAGAACGCGGTCCCAGTCGCTGCCCGCGGCCTTGAGGATTGCGTGAACGTTGCTGAGCGCCAGCTCGGTCTGTTCCTCGATTGACCCCATCTTCTTCTCACCCGTCGCGGGATCGATCGAAAGTTGCCCGGCTACAAACACGAGGCCGTTGTAAACAGTCGCTTGCGAATAGTGCCCGGCGGGTTGGGGTGCGTTCGGGGTGTTGATTCTTTTGATTTCCATAATGGGCCACAAAAAAACACAAAAGGAACAAAAAAGCAATCCACAGATTTCGCAGATTTAATTTATGAATCTGTGTAATCCGCGGATGCAGTTAACCAGGAAAGCCAGGCTCTTCGGTGACGCGCTTCGCTTGCTGGAAGTGTCTCTGTTCGTGGACCGCGATTAGGCGGTACGCATCCATCAGGCTGTAAATGACGACGCCCGCGACCGGTGAGGTGATGACGATTCTCTCCAGGTCGAGATGTTCGGTGGCCTTCATCTTTGCAACGAGCTGATTTTGCTGATCGACGAAGTCGTCGATAACCGAACCACGAATATCACTCTGAGCCGGTTGAAAACGCTTGGGTGCCTTGACCTTCCGGGTTGACGCCGGATCCATCGACTTGACGAGAAGCTTACCCATCAACCCCGGCACTAACGGCATACGCTGCCAGAACGTCGGTTTGTGTCCGGCGAGCACGCTGTCGATGATTGGAAGGTAGCCTTTGTTACTGCTGATGAGATGATCGAAGCATTGTCCAACGCTCCAACGCTCCGCGGACGGTTTCCAGTTGAGTTGTGAAGCGGTTAAGTGACCGAAAGTAGATCTTGCTTCGTTCGCGACGTTGTTTGCCGAGCTTATGACCGTTCGAAAATCCATGCAATTATTTTAGCCACGGATGACACGGATAACACAGATAAAAAATCCGTGTTTATCCGTGTCAATCCGTGGCTCAATTCTTAATTGATAAACTCTTGGAGGTCTTTCGCAAACCGCTCCGGGCGCTCCCAGTGCAGCGCGTGACCCGTGTCTGGATAAACCTTTAACTCCGAATTCCGCAATACACTGACCAGCAGATCCTGTTCGGAACGCGGGAAGACACTCTCCTTGTCGCCCCAAAGGATCAACGTCGGTGTCTTGATTTTCTTCAACTCCACGTTGGCTTCAGGCGCCACCATCTCGGCGAGCGCTTCACGCCAAACACGCGCCGGCGTCTTGAGACTCTCTTTCACTACCGCCTGCAGAAACTCCGGTGAGAGCGGCTGAAAGGTCGTGCTCACCTGAAAATCACGTGCAAACTTCTCCGGCACCGTGTCAGACAGTGCATTGAAATCGCGCTGCAAGTCCAGCAGCGTATTGTTACGAGCGGTGGTAGCCGAACCCACGAGCACTAACTTCGCGACTCGTTCGGGCGCTTCATTCGCAACGTGCTGCGCGACAAAGCTTCCCATCGAGTGACCCACGATCGTGGCCTTCTCAAGATTCATCGCATCCATGAAGGCAATAACGTCCGCAGCAAACTGCTGTAACGCGTAGCCTCCCACCGGACGATCCGAATCGCCGTGTCCCCGCTGGTCCAGAATGTAAACACGATACCGGTTATCCAGCAGCGGCAACACCTGGCTGAATGAAAACCACGAATCGGTGATGCCGTGCAGCATGATCACCGGAGTTCCTGCCGGGTCGCCTTTGTACGCATAACGCAGGCGCACGCCGGTTTTAAGCAGCGTGCTCGAGAACTGCACGTCGGAAGTGGATTTGGCAGTCGAACCACTCTCCGTGCCGGTCGTAACGCCGGCGAGCGATGCCACGCTGAGCTTCGTGTCTGCGTATTGCCACGCCTTCTCGAATTCACCCTGGACGGATTTCGCGGCGCCTTCCTTGCCCTGCTTTCGCAAACTCTCGGCAAGTCCGAACAGCGCGCGTCCGTTACGCGGCCGTCGCAGAATCTCATCACGAAACGCCTTTTCCGCAGCCGCGTTATCGCCTTGCAGCAACAACACCGCGCCGAGCACTTCTCGAACTGGAAGATCCCAGTCAGCAGGTTCGGCGTAGTAGGTTGCGTCTTCGGCGGCGATTGCCTTGTGCAAGAGATCGATACCCGCTTTCTTATCACCGCGAGCGAGCGCGATCTTGGCTTCGAGTTCCAGTTCGCCGACCTTGGTGACGTCCGCGGCAGCGTTGTTGAAGACTCGCACTTCCGGCGTCAACGACTTGTTAACAGCTCTTAGCGCGGCCAACTCTTCTTCAGCCTTCGCCGTCTGTTTCGAAGCTGCATAGGCACTGCCACGCGCAAAGTGCCAGAACGCGGTCACGATTTTCTGTGACGGATCCGGTTTTGGCTCTTTCAGGATCTCATCCCACTTGCCGAAACGCGTCATCGAAACGAGCGGATACGGAGCAAACATTTCCAGCATCGGCATCGCTTTCAGCAGTGGCTTCACGTTGCCTTCGAGTTCGCGCGCGTTCTTGATCGAGTCAGCATAATTCCCATTGATGGCGCTTGCTGCCGCCAGGAAATGGACGTTGTGGTTGTAGTACATCGCGGGATAGAGACCGTTGTTGCCGCTCTTCTTGATGTACTCGCGATCGACCGCGATCGCATCGACGTTTGATTTCGCCGCCGCGTAGTAGTCGCCAGTGCGAATGTAGACGTGCGACGGCATGTGGACCAGATGGCCCGCCTTCGGCGCGACTTTGCCGAGACGATCGGCGCTCGGCAGCGCGCGCTCCGCGTTGTTTGAAGCTTCGACGGCGTGAATGTAGTAGTGATTTGCGCCGCTGTGATTCGGATTACGACGCAACACACCTTCAAGCACCGCTACGATCTCGAGCGTGCCTTCCTCGGGCTTGCCGTCGAGCGTCCAGAGTTTCCACGGGCGCAGGTTCATCATGCTTTCGGCATAGAGCGTGGCGGCGTCGAGATCGTCCGGATAATTTCTCGACAACTCGCCCATCGCGTTCTTGTAGGCGACTTCGAGCTTGCTCTGATCAGCGTTGAGTTCTTTTGAGTAACGCTTCGAAAGCGCGTTGATGTAAGCGCGATCGTGCTCTGACGCTTTCGGCGCGAGCTCGACTGCCCTTTGTAGACTCGCATAGGCCTCGAGCAGTGCCGGGCCGCCGGCCGGGACGTTGTAATTCGAGCCCATGGCGAGGGCGACGCCCCAGTAAGCCATGGCGAGTTGCGGATCGAGTTTGGCGGCTTGTTTGAACGAGTTTACGGCTTCCTCATGGTTAAAGGCGTAGATGTATGCCAGTCCCTGGTTGAAAAACTTCTGGGCTTCCGGATTGTTGGTTGTTACTGGATGATTGATATCGCCGAGTCCAGCTTCCAGGGCCACTGATGCGGCGGGTTTAGCTGGAGCGTGGCTGCCGTGTTGACCAAAAACTACGATGGGAACGAGCAGCAAAATCACAAATAACAGGTGTTTCATAAGAAATCTCCTGCGACCGGCAAACCATGCCGGCAATGGCTGTCACGAGTTACACATTCTTCCAAATCTAACGCGCAGTAATGCCCTGAAACGGGTCAGTTACGGGGCGCCATACTTCAGTTGCGCTACTTTTGCTTTGCCTTTGGCGTAAACGGTGACGACGAATAGGTCGTCAAACTTTTGCTCGTCGATGGTTGGAACCGTATCACCGCCGAGCATCTTGATTACGTCGGGGACCCAGTTGCTGTGACCGATGACGAGGGCATTCTCGCCCGGTCGTTGCAGGATCTTGTTGATTAGTTCCATGGTGGATGCTTCGGCGATGAGTCGCAGATTCTCGGGATTCGGTTTGAGGGTGAGGGGCGTGACGGTCAGGCCGGTTTTCGCAACGAGTGGGCCGGCGGTCAGCTTCGTCCTGGCAAACTGCGACGTGTAAATGGCCTTGATGTTTGCGCCGCCAAGCACGCGCGCCAGTTCCTGCGACCGCGCGACACCTTCTTTCGTCAACGGCGGATCCTGCTTTGGTTCGGCTTCTTTCTCTGCGTGTCGAACGACAAAGACAGTGATGGGTTTGAATTCTTCCTGAGCGATCGCGGTCTGACAAAACACCGCAAGAGAGATTAGTAACGAGACGAGAATTAGAGATTTTCGGTTCATTTATCTGTGCCTTTTTATCTGCGTTAATCTGTGGCTAATTCTTTTCGCATTGGAACGAGCTCGAGTTTTACTCCTTCGCGAAGCTCCAGTTCGAAATCGCCGGTTGCCGAAAACCCACAGGACTTATAAAACTCGATCCCCGGCAGCGTCGCCATCAACTCCAGTGCTTGAAACCCCTGCGCGCGCGCTTCAGTCTCACATCGCTCCAGGATTGCGCGCGCGATGCCTTTGCGCGCGTGTTCCGGATGAATAAAGAACGCGCGAATCTTCGCCGGTTCTGTGGCGGGATCTAAATAACCGGCATCTCTCGACGAGTATTGATCGCCGCCAAAAAGCGTCTTCCTTTTACTCCAGCCGCCACAGCCTACTAACACTCCCTCGCTCTCCGCCACGAAGTAAGTGCCATCTTCAATAAGATCAGTATCGACCCCAAACACCGTCGCAATCGCCGTCTCGATTTGCGTGTCGTCGTAATGTTCGCGACTAAGATACCGCGCCGACTCCGCGATCAAGTGCCTGATCGGCTCACGTTCATCCATGGTGGCTGGTCGAATAATCACCGCAAATTTGTTTGGTTCAGAGATGCCACGGGCTTGTCCCGTGGAGTATTCACGACTGTTGCTATATCAGCGAATTAATAACACTTCTTGGATGCCACGGCCTTGAGCCGTGGAGGTTCACGTTCGTCGCTATGTAGCTACAAACGTGAGACTCCACGGGACAAGCCCGTGGCATCTAATATTTAGTTTTGGCTCTTCTGTAGCTACAAGCGTGAGACTCCACGGGACAAGCCCGTGGCATCTAATATTTAGTTTTGGCTCTTCTGTAGCTACAAGCGTGAGACTCCACGGGACAAGCCCGTGGCATCTCAATTCACCAATTGTTCGACGATCTCTTTGGCTGCGTTGGGACGTCCCATGCGCAATGCGTTTGCCTGCATCGACTTGAACCGAGCCGGGTCGCTTAACAGGCGTTCGAGCTTATAAGACAGCGCCGGCAGGTTGTTGCAACGGATCGCGGCGGCGCCCTCGAGCAGGTGATCCGAGTTGCGCTCCTCCTGACCCGGTATCGGGTTGACGATCACGAAAACCAATCCCTTCGCCAACGCTTCGGACGTTGTTAGGCCACCAGGCTTGCCGAGCACGAGATCCGATGCCGTCATCAACTCGTCCATATCTTTCGTGTAACCAAACGGCTTCAGAGTTACTGTGGCATCGGGCCTGGTGCGCGCCGCCAGCTTAGTCAAACGCTGCTTCAACTCTTCATTGCGGCCGCAAATGGCTACGATCTGTGCGCGATGTTGCAAAGGCAGCAACGAATTGACCAGCGCATCGACAGACCCAACGCCGAATCCACCCGTGGAGAGTAGTATCGTCGTCCGATCCGGCGCCAGACCGTGCTTGGCGCGCATCTCCAGCTTGTTTTTCTTGATCCCAAAAACCGGATCGATCGGAATACCACTGACGGTTATCTTCTCGGCTGGTATGCCCAACGCCTCGAGATAGACGCGTGCTTCGTCAAGCGCGACAAAGTAACGCTCGAAGTGATGGACCAGCCACATCGCATGCACGTCGAAATCAGTGACGATGATCACCTGCCTGCTCGCCAGCCGCTCTTTCGCTTTCAGCCACGAAACGATCTCGGCCGGCAGGAAGTGAGTGCAAACGATGAGATCCGGTTGATACTCGCGCAGCAGCTTAACGAACGGGCGCGTGTTGAGCTTGTCGAGCGCGAGACGGCGCCGTTCGTTCTTCCAGGGCTTATCGAGCTTGTCGTAAACCCAACCCGGCACTTCGGGCATTTTGTTGACCAGGTCGATGTAGGCTTTTGAGTAAAGATGGCGAAAGAGTTTGTTGGTGTAGTTGAGCACGTCGAAGTGATGCACTTCCCTGCTCTCGCCGTCGTCGAGCTGTTTGAAAGCTTTCTCGACGGCCTCAGCCGCGCGCACGTGCCCCGCGCCAGCGGAGGCCGATAAGAGGAGAACTTTTTTCAACATCTATTTTATGGCCGCGTTGGTCGCGCGGGCGACGCCGTTGGTCTTGCGGGCGATGTTGTTGGTCTTGCCGGCGCCGGCGCGGGTGCTACTGTCGCCGGATGCGTCCGGTTGTAATCGGCAATGAACTCTTTCGTGATGTCCAGGCTATTGGCTGCATAGACGATCGGTACGCGGTTGGCATCGATCACCAACGTGATGCCTTTTGACTGCGCATACGCAATCAACGCGGTGCCGATATCTTTCTGCAACGGATCGAGAACCGCCAAAGACTCTTTCTGATAACTCGACTGCGCATCTTCAGCCTTACGCTTGATCTCTACTTCCAGGCGATCAGCTTCCTCTGTCTGTTGTGCCGTCATTCGTGCGTCTTGTATTGCGCGTTTCTTTTGCAGGTCGGACCTCATCGTGGTCAGACGTTCGCGCATGGTGCGGAGTTCGTTTCGCAGCGGCGTGAACTTCGTCTCCATCTGCTGCATTGCCGCCATCACGCGGGAAATGCCGTTTTTCTCATCACTGAATGCGGACGAATCGATAATGGCTATAGTCGCCGGAGTAGCCGCCGGTCGGGTTTGCGTCTGTGCCAGGATCGTAAACGCCGCAAAGGCAAGTGCGGCCACAGCTATGCGAAATGCTTTCATTGCTTCTGCTCCTTATGATTTGCGTACCCGTCGGGGATTAACCTTGGTGTTGTAGGGTGAATTTACCACCCTTCTCGATGCGCAGCATGTACACGGGAACTTGCGCGTTACGGTTTGCATCGAGAGTAATCTTTCCAGTCACGCCGGGGAAGTCTTTTGTTTGCGCCAGTGCATCTCGGACGTCGGCACTGTCTGTCGACTTCGCACGTTTGAAAGCGTCGAAGAGCATGCGCGCGGCGTCGTACGCAGCGGCTGCACCGGCGTCAGGATCCACACCGTACCTCGCGCGGTAGTTGGCGACGAAGTTCTTCACGATTGGATCGTCGCTGCCGGCCCAGAAGTGATTTGCAAAGTAGACACCTTCGAAGACGTCGCTTCCGTCTTTCATCAACTCCGGTGAGTCCCAGCCATCACTACCGATCAGGATCGCTTTGATGCGAGCCCGCTTTACTTCACGTGCTACGAGGGGCGCTGTTGTATAGAACCCGGGTGCAAAGATGATATCAGGTGCGGCAGTCTTGATCGCCTGCATCTGCGTGCTCAGATCGGTAGCGTTTGCGTCATACTGCTGTTGACGTACGATCTGCCCGCCGAGCTTCTTAAACGACTCGACGAAGAAGCCGGCCAACACCACGGCGTAGTCGTTCTTATCATCCAGAATAATCGCTGCTGTCTTTGCTTTTAAGTTTTCGCTCGCGAACCTGGCAATCGCTTCGCCTTCAGTTGAGCTTACGAAGCAGGCGCGGAAGATGTAGTCGCCTTGCATGGTGAGTTCCGGCTTTACTGAAGCGGAGGAGATCATCACGATTTTACTTTGCTGCGCGATAGGCGCGGCGATCATGGCCCTGACGCTAACCGGTTCAGCGATTAGCGCGTCTACCTCGTGCTCTTGGATCAGGTGCTTGACGATGCCAGGCACTTCCTGTGCGTTTGAACGATCGTCCTCAATCTCGACTACGACTCGCTGTCCTTTGATCATACCCTCGGCATTCACCTCTGCGGTGGCAAGGTTGATCGCATTTGCAGCGGAGATTCCGTACGCCGCGGTGGGGCCGGTCAGCGATAGGAATGCGCCGATCTTGATCGGCTGCAGTTGACACGCCACCAGCAGGAGCAACACCACGCCCAGAAGAAACACACGGCTCTTTGTCATGGCTGGTTATTAAACCGGAGCGCAACAGCGGGGGCAAGCCCCTCTTCCTGACTTGTTACATGTCGGAATTCACAACCTGAACAAAGAACAAGTCAGGAAGAGGGGCTTGCCCCCGCTGCTGCCGCACGAGCGCGCACCCTTGGCCCATTTTATTGGCCTTTTTGCCCAAACTATGGTAGCGTGCCACTGCCTCACGCCCTGTCGCCGCAAGCTCTACTAGCGACGTAAGTATTCCCCGAGATGGCCCTAATGTGTGTCAGGGGTAATGAATGAGAGGAAAACCAACCATGCGCATCAGGATTGTTGTTCTGGTAATAGCAGTTCTACTCTTCGCCGCCATACTAACTGTTCCTCAGATTATCGAGGCCAAACGTTCCGCCGTCGCCGCCACCCCAACCACTCCCGTCCAGGGGCGAAAACAGCAAGTGACGGTCGGCGAGTCTATCCGGAACGATACGTCACCGCCGCTCAGAGAACTGCCGCAAAAGCCGGTTTTCAAACCCAAGAAAGAAGCAAACGCGAACCCCAAGATCCCACACTTCCACAAAGACGCTCCGGATCGCGTAGTTCAAAAGACGATCGCGGCTGACGAATTCACCAGCGCGAACATGCCGACTGCCAACATGAACTTCGACGGCATGGCCTTCCCCGGCGTTTCGTGCAACTGTGCGCCGCCGGATACAGTCGGTGAAGTAGGAGCGACGCAGTATGTGCAGATGGTCAACGAGGGCTTTCAGGTCTTTGACAAGACCACCGGCACCTCTTTGCTTGGACCAGCGGGTATCGAGACTGTTTGGGGTGGCTTCGGCGGTGTTTGTGAGTTTAATGGCCGCGGCGATCCGGTGGTGCTGTACGATCAGTTAGCAGATCGCTGGATCATCTCGCAGTTTGCCGGTGTTTCCGTACCGACTGACGAGTGCGTGGCAGTCTCCACCACGGGCGACGCCACTGGTTCCTATCATCGTTACGACTTTCACCTCGGTTCAAACTTCTTCGATTACCCGCACCTGAGTGTCTGGCCTGATGGCTATTACATGAGCATGAACGTGTTCAACTCAACGGGCACGTCGTTCCTTGGACCGCAACCTTTTGCTTTCGACCGCGCCAAGATGCTCGCGGGCCTGCCGGCGACATTCATCACGACCGGCATCACCGGTGGACCGCTGGAAGAGACTTACCTCCCCGCGGATCTCGACGGTTCGACACCGCCACCAGCCGGAGCGCCGGCGACGTTTATTCAATGGCCGGGTCTTGGCAGTTACAGGATCTTTCACTTCCAGGCCGACTTCACGACGCCGGCAAATTCGAGTTTCACGCTCTTTGCCAGTCCGGCGGCCGCAGGGTTTACAGAGCTCTGCCCACTTACTCGATCGTGTGTGCCGCAGTTGGGTACCACTTCGCGTCTTGACGAAATTGGCGACCGTTTAATGTATCGAGTCGCATATCGTAATTTCGGCACTCACGAATCTGTCGTCGGCAACTACACGGTGAGTTCAGGTGCCGTTGCCGGCATTCGCTGGTTCGAGCTTCGTAATGTGTCTAACGGACCGGTGACAGTGGCCCAGGAGAGCACCTACCAGCCTGACTCGACCTGGCGCTGGATGGGAAGTGCGGCGATGGACCGCGACGGAAACATCGCGATCGGTTACAGCGCTTCGGATGCAACCATCTTCCCGCAATTACGATATGCGGGGCGGCTGGCCACGGATCCGTTGAACGTATTGGGCCAGGGTGAAGCGACTCTCTTCTCGGGTACGGGAAGTCAAACCGGCACGGGCAGTCGTTGGGGTGACTACGCTGCGCTGACTGTCGATCCTGTCGACGATTGCACCTTCTGGTTTACGAGCGAGTACTACGCGACGACGTCGAGCTTCAATTGGCGTACGCGCATCGGATCGTTCAAATTCCCGACTTGCGGAGGTGCGCCAACGCCGACTCCAACACCAACACCTACGCCAACACCGACACCTACGCCGACACCGACACCAACTCCAACGCCGACACCTACGCCGACCCCAACACCGACGCCGGTGCCGTTACCAAACGCGCCCACGAACCTGGTTGGCAATGCGGTGTCTTCGTCTCAAATCAATTTGTCGTGGACGGATAACGCGACGAACGAGCAGGGTTTCCGTATCGAGCGTTGCACGGGCAACAACTGCACGAACTTTGCGCAGATAGCGCAGGTAGGAGCAAACGTTACGACGTTCTCTAACACCGGGCTCACCGGTAACACTCGATATCGCTATCGTGTGCGGGCCTTCAACGCCACCGGTAACTCAGCGTTCTCGAACATCGTTACCGTCAGAACACCCAAGTAGTTCAAATTCCGGCCACGGATTACACGGATCGCTCCGTGTAATCCGTGGCTTGTTTATTTATTCGATCGTGAATCCGATGTCATCGCTGGTTTCAGAGAGCTTCCGGTCTTCTTTGTTGAAGGCCTCCACCTTGAACCGGTAACTTCCCTTCTCAAGCGGCTTGTTAACCTTGAACGACGCATCGTCAACACGTTGATTCGTGTAGGCCGGTGTGACCATGTGATTGTTGTTAGCGAGCGAGAACTTGTAATACGCCGCGTCCGGGTACGGTTCCCACTTGAGTTCGAGATCCTGGCCACTGACAGTCGAACCTGCCTTCGGATTCACCACCTTCAAATCACCTTTGAACAAATGTGTCGGCCTCACAAACAGCGTCTTGTCGGCAACGACGTTGTACTTCTCGGAACTAATCCCGGCGATGCCCGTGGTCGCAAAAACGTATGAATCCGTCTCAAACACGCGCACGGTCAACCCTTCATACTCCTTCGGCGGCACGTTCGTGATCACGAAATCGCCCTCCTTGTCCGTCTTGGCCGTATAGATCTTCCCACCACAACCACTGAGAAAACGGCTGAACGTCTCGCACAACTTCACTTCAATATTCTCGACCGGCGCGCCGTTATACAGAACCTTTCCTTGCACGTTGCCCGTTCCTGGAGCCGGCTTCACCTTCTCGACGCCTTCCACCGGACCTGATTCCGCGGTCCGCGTCGAGGGGCTATCCTTCTTAGTGCAACCATTAAAAGCCAACACTACCATCAGACAGATCAAAGCAACCACGAACCTATTGAGCATCGCCAAAAAGCACCTTTCGTTTTAGTATTAGCGGCGGATTGTACCACCATGAAAACCATAACTACGCTATCTCTCGTTCTTTTACTCACCGGAGCCGACGCGACCAATGACTTCTGGCAGGCATTCAAAACCGCAGTCAGCAAACGTGACATAGCAACAATCGCGCGGTATTCGAAGTTTCCGATCGGAATGTCGTACGGCATACCGAGTATCAAAAACAAAGCCCAGCTCACCAGACGTTATCGCCAGTTATTCAACGAACAAACCGACGCCGCTGCTTGCTTCAGCAAAGCCAGGCCGGAAATGGACGCAGCTAATCCGAAACATTTCAGTGTTGCGTGTCCGGATGCGGCTGGAAATGAAGTCGTGATTTATCACTTTGAACTGACGCGGACTGGCTGGAAGTTTACGGGTCTCGATAACCTGAACGAATGACCTGTTAGGCGTTGTCCGCGGCTTGCGTCGATGCAGCAGGCTTCTGCACGATTCCGGCGATCTGCGGACTCAAGAGGATCGTCGCCACAATAAACGCCGACGCAAAGAAGTACGGCGACGACACACCCAAAGAATCAAACGACCAACCGAAGAAAAGCGGCCCGATGACTCGCGCTACCCCACCGTAAGTCTGTTGCATTCCCATGTAGAGCCCGCGTTCCCTCGGACTGATGACGCGCGACAACATCGCCGTCACACAGGGAAATGTGAACGCCGTACCGAGCGGGATCAGGGCAACAGCTATCGCGAGCATCCACAGGTTTCGCGATAGCGGCATGCCCAACACTCCAACGGCGAGTAGTAACAGTCCTAAACGCGACAGCTTCACTTCCCCGAGCCAGTCGACCATGCGACCGAGAAGGAGCACGCGTGTAAAGACGGAGATCGAGCCGATGTACATGAAAAAGTAACCGATGGTTTGTTCAGTTACCTGGAAACGAGCATTAAGAAAGAGAGCGAGTACCGCGAAGCTGCCTTGAAATGCACCCATCGAGATGGCGTAAATCCAGATCAGTCGTGACGATGTTTCGCTCGAATGAGAGATTACTCGCCAGATGGCCTCGCGAGACGACCGCCTGACCTCACCTTCGACGGGCGCGTGTTCCGCCAGATCCCGCGACTCCGTGATATACCGCGCCGCAAAAGCGATGTTTATCAGACAAAGTGCAGCCGCAATGATGCCGGGCGCGGCGTGGCCCATTTGCAGCGTTTGCGAGCCCGGCATCAGATCGCGTGTACCCAGCGTGATGGCAAACGAACCGAGCACCGGACCAAGCGCGACGCCAAGGTTCGTCGTCGCAGAAAGCCAACCGAGAGCACGTGCGCGATCCTGTGGCGCCGTCGAATCGGCGACATAAGCCTGGATCACGCCAACCGTTCCACCGCCTGCGCCCTGCACGATTCGCGATAGAAACAACAGCAGCAGCGAGTCAGCAAAACCAAAAATCAGGTACGCAATGCCAGAAGCGCTCAACGCTATCAGCAGCGTTGGTCGACGTCCTACTCGATCGGAAAACCGTCCCCACAATGGCGCACTGAGCAACTGTGCGACAGTAAACGCAGAGATAATGAAGCCTGTGATAATGCCGATGCCGACGTGAAATCCCAGAAAACTGATTCCCTCACCGCCGAGTGCCTTCACGTAAAACGGCAGCAGCGGAATGATCATCAGCAGTCCGACCATGTCGATGAACGCCGTCAACATGAGCGTCAGCAACTTGGCCGGGATCTTTCGCACCTCCCGGTAAAACACGTAAAGCAGACCGATTGCAATAGCAACTAAGAGAGCGGCTACGAGGATGCGAATGACTGGAGACTGGAGAGCTTGTGCCAAGTGCTGTTGCAGGAGCATCGATGACTCATAATACACTAACTACTGAATTCGTCTTCTGTCATATCGATGTGACAGGTGATCTGTATTTTTAATATCACATCATTTTGGAGGGTGAGTTAAGCGATGAAACTGACTGAGTTTTTTCGGGAAGAGTTGGACCGCGAAGTCGAACGTTCACGCAAGGCGCTCGAGCAGGTACCGGATGGAAAGTACCAGTGGAAACCGCACGACAAATCGATGACCTTCGGTTACCTCGCCGATATGGTTGCGACGATTCCGACGTGGATCACAATGGAGATCAACCGCGACGAATTGGATATCGCTCCAGCGGAAGGTCAGGGCACAAAGAAGGCGCCAAAAGAGACCAGCGCGGATTTAGTTAAGGCGCTCGACGAAGCAGCCGCAGAGGCACGCAGCGCACTCGAGAATACAACTGACGAGCATCTGGCTACGAATTGGAAGTTACTGGCGCGTGGACAAGTGGTGTGGGAAGGAACGCGCATCGAGATGATCCAGGACACGATCAATCACTGGGCACACCACCGCGGTCAGATGACCGTCTACCTGCGTCTGATGGGAGCGAAGGTCCCCGCTTTGTATGGACCATCAGGGGATGAGCAGGGATTCTAGAGTCAGCGGATGAGCAGGAATTCTAGAGTCAGCGAATGAGCAGGAATTCTAGAGTCAGCGAATGAGCAGGAATTCTAGAGTCAGCGGATGAGCAGGAATTCTAGAGTCAGCGAATGAGCAGGAATTCTAGAGTCAGCGGATGAGCAGGAATTCTAGAGTCAGCGAATGAGCAGGGATTCTAGAGTCAGCGAATGAGCAGGAATTCTAGAGTCAGCGAATGAGCAGGAATTCTAAAGAAGGTTAGATAGGAACAAGTTAGGAAGAGGGGCTTGCCCCCGCTCTTGCAACCAGCGCGGGAGAAGCCCCTCTTCCTGTGACTTGTTCTTTCTAAGCGGCTCGAAAGACTAAGTAAGTGATCGGGCGGCGCTCGTTTCCCTTCAAGCGTTTCGCCCAGGAGGTTTCGAATTCAGGCCATTCGGAAGCGGCGAGGATTCCTCGTTCGGTAATCTGGAATCCCGCCGCCGCGTACTTTGGAACTAGAACGGTATCGATGAACTCCAGCGAGAGTGGCGTGAGGCCCAGTCGTTCAATCTCAGACTGATCGCGCTCGGGATCGAGTCCGGTCACAACCTCCAGCAACGCTCCAGTCGAACAGATGCGCCGCAACGTTTCGCAGCACCTCAACGTCACCGGTTGCCACGGCGCGCAACAAGCTGCCCCATGGAAAATGCACGTGTACTTCATCAGCGACGCCGTTCAACTCTGCCGGTAAGTCTTCAACTGCCGACTGCATGAACAGCACATTAGGAGCGCCGCCCTTCGCCGGCTTGCGATAGATCTTCTCGGAGATCTTCTCCAGCGGCCGCGTGTTCGGATCGATCCCGATGTAGAACTTGTTCGGATTTTGCCGGGCAGACTGGTAGACAAAGCGTCCGTCTCCCGTTCCGATGTCGATGATCACCCCTTCGCCGGTATGGTCTGATGAGTTCGTCGAAGGCGGTTTTATCCAGTTATCAGATGGTGCTGCCACGAATTGCCTTGATCATAACGTCACGTGCCCTTTCCAGCGTTAGAGTAGAGACTTGATCCAACCACCGTCAACCTGGATCGACGTGCCGGTTATATAGCTGGCACGTTCGGAAACAAGGAACGCAGCCAGCGCCGCAAACTCCCGCGGTTCGCCGAGACGTCCCATCGGAATCTCTTTTTCCCACTTGCCTCTGAACTCGTCAGCACTGATTCCCTGCTTCTCTGCCATCATCTGCGCCAGTTCGTCGAGACGTTCTGTGCGTGTGTAACCGGGCAGGATGTTGTTGACTGTGATCCCCTCGGCCGCAACTTCGTTTGCCAGCGTGCGCGCAAAACCCGTGAGCCCCGCGCGCAGGCTGTTTGAAAGGAGCAGGTTTTCGACGGGTTGTTTGACGGCGATCGAGGTGATGTTCAGTATTCGTCCCCAACGTCTCTCTTTCATTCCCGGCAGGACCTGGCGGGTCAATTCGATCGCGCTGAAGAGTGTGAGACGGATCGCTTCTTCCCACTGCTCGTGCGTCAGTTGTTCAAATCTTCCGGCTGGCGGTCCACCTGCATTGGTGACGAGGATGTCGATGCGTCCGAATCTCTCGGTGCCTGTTTCAACTACACGTTTGATATCGTCCGTCACGGTGACGTCGGCCGGGACAGCCAGCACGTGCGCATTGCTGTTCTTCGCAATGGCCGCGGCTGTTTCGTCAAGCGTGCGCGAATCACGCGCGCAAAGCACCAGCGACGCGCCTTCGGCTGCGAGCTCTTCGGCAACGGCACGCCCCAGTCCACGACTTCCGGCAGCAACGAGTGCGACTTTGTTCTTTAATCCGAGATCCATGATTACTTGTGACGCAGATAGTCGTCGGTTTTGTCGAGCCAGTCCTGGCGTGGCGGACTGAAGATGTCGACGTCGAGCGTGTCTTCGAGCGCTTCCGCTTTGTGTTGGACCAGCGAAGGTATGTGCAGCACTTCACCGGCCATCACGTCGACTACCTGCGCTTCGTCTTCGCCGATCCAGAAGCGCAGACCGCCTTCGAGGATGTAAGTGATCTGCTCGTTCTCGTGTGAGTGCCGCGGCACGATCGCGCCCTTCTTTAAGTAAACGTGGGCCAGCATGACACGGTCACCGGTTATCAGGCGGCGAGAGAACTCCTCTGTAAGTTCTTCTTTGGGCATTTCGTCCCAACGGTAAAAAGTTACACTTCGTTCAGTCATGTGTTATCTCCGGCGGTAGGTTAGGCCACAAAAAAGCACAAAAAGCAGAAAAGCACAAACCCCTTTCAGGTTTTGTGCTTTTTGTGCCTTTTTGCGGCTAGTTTTATCTTGCCTTTTTGTGGCTAGCTTTATCTTGTGCCTTTTTGTGGCTAAGTTTAGTTCTTGTTAGGCTCGTTGCGAGCGCGGAGAATCTTGCGCAACTTCATACGCGCTTTATGTAGCTGTGACTTCGACGTACCAACCGCCACGCCGAGCATCTTCGCGATCTCTTCGTGCTCGTGACCTTCAACGTCGTGCAGGACGAAGACTGTTCGATACCCTGGCGGCAGTTGTGTTAACGCATTGTCCAACGCGATCCGATCCATCACCGGCATCGAGTTTGGATTCTCCGTGCCGCTGACAATCTGTACCGGCGTCTCACCTTCCTCAGTGGTCTTCTCCAGCTTCACGCTCCGCTTCCGGAAGTGCATCAAGCACTGATTCACCGTCAGCCGGTGCAGCCACGTCGTGAAAGCCGAGTCGCCGCGAAAACTGCCAATCTTGCGGAACAACTGAATAAACGCTTCCTGCGCGAGATCTTCAGCCTCAGCTGCGTTCTGCGTCATTCGCAGACACAGGGAGTACACGCGCCGGTTGTGGCGTTCGTAGATTTTTTCGAATGCGCCCATATCGCCCTTGCCGGCTGCAATCGCCAGGGCAAGATCCGAGTTTGGCGCCGGTTCAGATTTCTTCGGGGCTGCCAGCCCACCATGCACAATTGGGAAGACTTCGCTATTAGTCATAGTCTGCATACTCTGCAAACGTGGGGCCATGAAAGTCGGGTTAAAAAGCCCACAAATCACGAAATTGCGTCGTAATATTCGGGGACTTTCGACCCAAAGCGGGTCCAACTTACGGAAACCGTGTACTCGTGAAAAAGTGTTGAAATTTGCTTAAACGAATCGCAAAGGAACTACAAGGAAGGCAATAAAAACTTCATCCATCCGACAAGAGGCAAACAGCAGGAGCAGGACGAAGTGACTCGTCCTGCTCCCGATTAATGCTTGGTGCTGCCCGATTTACGGTCGCGTGGTTGACGACGAGGCTGGCGTCGTTTGGTTCAAACCACGGTTGATGATCATCTTCACGTCCACGCGTCGATTTTGCGAACGCCCTTCGCGCGTCGTGTTATCAGCCACTGCATCCGTCTTTCCATATCCCATCGGTGTGACAAAACGCCGCAGCGGAATTTTGTGCTGGACTGCGAGATATTGCACGACGGCATCGGCACGTGCGCGGCTGAGACGGAAGTTCTTCGCGTCGCTGCCGGTTGAATCGGTATGGCCGGCTACTTCAATCATGTACGCTCTGGCAGCCGTTGCCTTCGAAGCGAGGCTGTCGAGCGAAGCCTTGGCTTCCGGCGAAAGTACGGCGCTGTTCGTGCGGAAATTGACTGAAACTGTTTCCTGCACGTCGAAGTCATCGAGTGCTGAAACGCGTTCATCTACACGCTTTACTTCAGCTCGAGCTTCGGCGGCCACCGCATAAAGCTCGTCCATCTGACCGGCCACACGTTCCATGTTCGCTTCCACCGGACCGACGCGGACATCAGTCGTTTGCGCCGCGCGCATATCCGATTCGCGGAAACGAATCTTGTCGGCCACTAACTGACCCTGCGCATCTCCACGTCCTTCTACTTCGACGATCAATCCTCGCAGGATGTCCGTAACCGGATATTTCTTTCCGGAGCGAAGGAAGCCGCCGTGGGTTTTAATGCTCGTATTGTCAGTAATAAGAACTTGATAGTCTGCACGACTCCGGTCGCGAATGGTGAAAACGTCAGCGTCGCGGCTAATCACGACACCCCTGAATTTCATTTTTGATCCACTGGGAACCGAACGAAGCGATGTATTCTGCGCTTGTACCGGCGCTTGCGGATTTGACACTTGACCCAAAACGGCAGGCGCCATCGACATCAGGATGGCCAACGCACAGCCCAACGTAAGTGGGTAAAATTTGTTAAGGCTCATAATTTTTTGCTCCTTCAATACCTCAAATCGGAATGCAAATGGCGCACTCCGAGCGCTCATTCACTGTCGGGGCAAGTTTGTGAGTGGGGGTCCAAAAAAGATTAGCAAAAGCGGCTGCAAAATCAAAGGTTGTGTTCAAATTAGAACAATGAGCCCTGCCTCGGATTAGCACGCCTGCGCTTATCGTCCCAAACAGTGCGCCCGTCGAGAGTTGGGGAGATTGCATTTTCGTGACGAATGAGCGCATCGAGGTCCACTGATGGTCTAAATTGCTTTTCAACCATGCGAACAAAGCCGTCCAGGCGCCGGAACCCGTCGAGCTTCTCCGTGTGCCCGACTTTAGCGGCATCGAGCGAACGGCGCAGGAAGTTCAGGGACTCATCGTAGGTTTTCAAGGGAACGGGGTGCGGGTGCCCGTCCTTACCACCGTGCGCGAATGAAAATCGGCCCGGATCTTTGAAACGGCTGGGGGCGCCGTGTACTACTTCGGCCACGAGTGCCAGCGATTGCAGTGTGCGTGGACCGAGCTTTTCGAGCAGCAGTAGCTCAGTGAAATCCTGTAGACCCTTTTCATAAGCAACGGCGAGGACGGCGCCGAGGCGTTTCAGATCGACATCTTTGGCGCGCACTTCATGATGGGCGGGCAGACGCAGGTGACGTGCGGCGGTGATCGTTTTTTCCGGGCGTTCGTTTGCGATCTCGAGTAGCGCTGACTGTGCGCGATCGGCTTTGGCGTCAACCAGGTTCATGATCGTGCCCTGGTTCTCGCCGAAGATTGCTGTGTGTGGCTCGTCGACAAAGTCGCGCACTGAAGTTGAATGCCAGTGATACCTGCGGGCAAGGCCGTTTTGATCGTTCAGGCCCTGTTGCACTACGGCCCACTCGCCGGTTGATGTGACGACGAAACTGTGAAGATAGATCTGGAACCCATCGGCGATGGCGTTGTTGTCGATGCGAGCGGTGAGTCTGCTGGTGCGCACGAGTGCATCGCCATCGAAGCCACGCTGGTTTGCAAGTGAACGGAGTTCGTTTGGTGTATTTCGTGAGAACCTGCCACGCCCACCACATACGTAGAGACCGAGCTCATGGGCTTGTGGAGCAAGTCCACGCTTCAACGCACCCATCACGGACGTCGTGATGCCCGAGGAGTGCCAGTCCATCCCCATCACCGCTCCGAACGCCTGAAACCAGAAAGGATCGCTGAGCCGCGTGAGAAAGGCTGACGTGCCGTAGTGATGAACAATCGTTTCCGTAATCGCGGTGCCGAGCTTCGTCATGCGCTCAGCCAACCACGGCGGCACCCGGCCGTTATGTAGAGGAAGATCCGCGATTCCCGATCGTTTCATGCGGAGATTGTAACGGATCTTCGTTGAAGATTTACTCTGGTCCGACTTCTGATACCGCCAATTCAAAGGTCCAAGAATTCTATTGACAGTGTGCGAAGCCATCACTATTATGCGGCGCACTCGCTCCCGTTAATCCCACTTCCTATTACGTGTCTGCCCCGACACACCTCGTCACCGGTCCGTTTGCTGGGTGAGTAAGGAGTACTCCATGAAAAGTAAAAGTCGAGCCCGCATTTCCTCGGGCATAGCTATGGCCGTGGTTATCGTCGCCATCGCCTCATTCGCGCGCAGTGCTTACATGAAGAGGGATGCGCTTTCACCGCAGCGCGAGAAACAGGTGCGTCTGGAAACGGAGTTGATAACTCTGCAGCCTTCGGGCTTTGAGCCAAACGAGATCAGACGTCCGCAAGGCGCGTTCATTCTCGGGGTGGACAACCGTGCCGGAGTTGAGTCGCTCGAGTTGCAGTTCAGGCGAGTAGATGGGCAGCGGTTGAATGCCCTGCAGGCTCCAAAAAGAAAAGTTTCGTGGAGAGAAGTGGTTGATCTGCCTCCGGGAGAGTATGTGCTCTCGGTGGCGCATCATCCGGAGTGGACCTGCAACGTAACGATTCTGCCGCGCTGATCGCACTCACTCAAAGGATCAACACTCATGAAGACCTCAACCCGCACGGT
>DASVGE010000067.1:0-25935 GCA_036379695.1 Pyrinomonadaceae bacterium
CAATAACAGTCAAAGCAACGATGAGCGTTGAGTAGAAGAAATCTCTGATGTTCACAGTTCACCTCCGTTTTGACAGTTTCCAACGGAGATGGACCAACGGTCTTTCCTGTTATTGCTACGGTTGACTGATCTTGCTACTGATTTCAGGTCTGAAGAGTAAGGCGGTAAGAGTTGGGCGTGGTGCCCGTAATCCGGCGGAAAAGGCGCGTGAAATGGCTTTGATGGCTGAATCCGGAGCGCAGTCCGACTTCGGTCAGCGGCAGATCATTTCGCGCTAACAAGGCTTTAGCGCGCTCGATGCGAAACTTGATCAGGTACTGGTGTGGCGTCGTGCCGGTAGTGCGCTTGAACTCGCGTGCAAAATGAAAGCTGCTCATTCCCGCGACCTGGGCCAGTTCAGCCAGTTTTAAGTCTCTACTGTAGTTGTCGCCGATGAATTCTGTTACTTGTCGCAGCTTTGCCGCGGAAAGGCCACTGGTGAAAGTGAGTGGCTGCGACGTCGGAACCGCGTAGTACCTGAGCAGGTGGACCGCCAGCACGTTTCCCAACGACTCCGCATAAAGCCGCCCGCTCAATCCTTCCGTTTCGAGCTCGCCGAGCAACGCCATGCCGACACTGTTTATGACCGTGTCGCGGCGGGTATATCGTTCGGCGATTTCGACGCTGCCGGACAGTTGTGCTTCGGCGGCGGCTTTCGTGATGAGAGACGGATCCAGATATAGCGCGAGATGCTCCGAGTTGCCCTCGAGCGCCGCCTCGTGATCGAGGCCTGACGGCAACACGCAGACGTTCCCTTTAGTTTGCGTGCCGCGAACGCCGATGCCACTCGAAGTAATCAGTTCGCCTTTACAACCATCGGTCAACGAGAGCAGCACGACGTGTTCGCGATGACGGTGACGCGGCAACTCGCCTGGTCGAAGCTGGCAGTGTTCGAGCCTGATGCCGTCCCATGCAGCTTTGCGTTTACGAACAATGGCCGAGGCTTGGTTAGCTTCTTCCATGGATTTAGGCGCGGGCCCGGTTCGTCTGCGATTTCGCGGCCAACAACGGCGCACCGGCTGCGGTTGCGTATCTGCTCAGGCGATCACGAATCGCTTCGCGCGCGCGTTTGAAGGCGCGCAAGTCGCCGTAGAGCTGGTAGGCCCAGTTGGCGCCCAGTTCAAGAGAGTTGAATTCGAATGCCAGTTGAGTGGCGTCGATGTCTTTGTTTAGCTGGCCGGCGTTTTGGGCTTCGACGATGGCTTGGCGCAACGTAGTGAGCCATTCCTTCATGATCTCGGCGATGCGGTCGCGAACCGGCCCGGGACGGCTGTCAAACTCCGCGGCCGCTGCGGCAAAGAAACAGCCGCCTTGAAACACGCCGCTCTGCACGTAAGAGAGCCAGATGTCGCATAGTTTGTAGAGACGGACCAGACCTTCGGTCGCCTCGAATGCGGGTTTGATTACTTCGCGAATAAAGATCGCGCGGGCGGCTTCGACCGTGGCGACTTGAAGTTCTTCCTTTGAGCCAAAGTGAGCAAAGAGACCACTCTTGCTCATCGAGAGTTCTGAAGCGAGCCGGCCGATGGTCAAACCTTCGAGTCCCTGTGCGGAAGCGATGTGCACCGCAGCCTCGAGAATAGCGTGGCGCGTACGTTCACCCTGTGCCTTCCGGCCTTTTGCGGTCTCGGGTTTTGCGGGGGTCGCCATGCAGCGGGAGAGTATATAGCACGAACGTTCGTTTTAGGAAGGAGATTTTAAGAACCGGTGTAATCTGTGGCGACACCGTTCCAAACCATGCGATGAAAGAGTTGGTCCATCTCCGCCGGCGACTCGCGCATGCCCCGATCGAGCCACCACGTCAACAACGACAACAACGCCCCCGCATGCGTGAAAGCAATAGCCGGTAGTTCGTGAGGAGGAATTAACTGGCTCCGCGGCAGTTCCGCCAAACGTCGCTCGATGCCGCGTGCGAAGTGACCGCGCGCCAATTCCATGTTCTCCTGGTACTTGCCCGATTTGACCAGAGCTTTGAAGAACGGTTGCACGTCTGAGAGGTGTGTGAAGAATTCCCGCACCGGAAACACACGATCCGACTTGTCGCCATGCTCCGACAGCGCCATCGAGAGCGCCTGGAAAAACTCGTCCGCATCGCTCATCAGCAAATCGTCCTTGTCGCTGTAGTGCGTGTAAAAAGTTGAACGACTGACGTGCGCGCGGTCCAGAACGTCCTGCACGGTGATCGTGTCGAACGGCTTCTCCTGCATCAGCGCAATCAACGCATCGCCCAACGCGTCGCGCGTTCGCCTGACGCGAGCATCGGTTTTCTTCTTCGGCGGCGCAAGATGCAGGTGGTCGTTATTGGACATTCAACACCTCTTTGTTCGATTACCCATCATACCGCTGGACAGAAAAGCCATCCACAGATTACACAGGAAAAAACTGCGTAATCTGTGGATGGATCTATGATCTCCTTACAACAAGTGAACAAGACTTACGAAACACCGGCGGGAAAGTTTGCCGCTCTGAAAGACGTCAATCTCGAAATCCAACCGGGTCAATTTGTCGGTGTAGTCGGCAAATCCGGCAGTGGAAAATCGACGCTGCTCAACCTGGTCGCCGGCATCGATCGACCTTCTTCAGGCTCGGTCGCCGTTGCCGGAACGACGATTCACGGCCTCTCGGAAAACAAGCTCGCCGTTTGGCGCGGACGCAACGTTGGGTTTGTGTTTCAGTTCTTCCAACTGCTGCCCACGCTTACCGCGGCCGAGAACGTCATGCTGCCGATGGATTTCTCCGGCGCCGTTCCGTTTCGCGAACGGCGCAAGCGGGCTGTGGCATTGCTTGAACGTGTGGCCGTCGGCGCGCACGCGGACAAACTGCCTGCGACGCTTTCAGGTGGCGAGCAACAGCGCGTCGCGATCGCGCGCGCACTCGCAAACGAACCGCCGCTGGTCCTCGCAGACGAACCGACCGGCAATCTCGATTCGGTTACTGCCACCGCGATTCTCAATCTCTTTCGCGACATGGCGAATCAAGGCACAACCGTCGTCATTGCCACTCACGAAGCCGACATCGCACGCGTAATCGATCGCCGTATCGAGATCTCCGACGGCGCCATTCTCAAACAATGAATACACTCTGGCGCAAAGCAATTCGCGACTTCTGGCACGAACGCGCTCGCACGGCGCTCGTCGTGCTCGCCATCGCACTCGGCATCTCCGCGTTCGCGGCCGTGCTCTCGTCGTACGCAATTCTGACGCGCGAACTCGACCGCGGTTATCTCGAAACGAACCCCGCTTCGGCGGTGTTTCGCCTTGATTCGGTTGACGACGATCTGGTCAAAGCGATTCTACAGAACCCGGAAGTAAGCGACGCAGAACCGCGCCGCAGCATCAGCGGGCAGATCAAAGCCGGGCCGGTGCAGTGGCGCAACCTGATCCTGTTTGTGGTCCACGACTACGGCAACATTCGCGTCAGCAAGCTCGTGCCCGAGCAGGGCGCCTGGCCGCCGGCAACGGGCGAGATCCTGATCGAGCGCGACGCGTTCCAGGTTGCGAAAGCAAAGATCGGCGACGCCGTGTTTGTGAAAACCGCCAACGGCGTCGAGCAGCCGTTAGTAGTCAGCGGCAGCGTTCATGACGTGGGCCAGGCGCAGGCACGCATGGAGAACATTGTCTACGGTTACATCAATCTCGCTACGTTGGTCCAACTCGGCGAAAAGCCGACGCTCGATCAGTTGAACATCCTGGTGGCCCAAAACAGGTTTGACGAAGATCACATCAAGCGTGTCGTGGCGGATGTTGAGACGCTGATCAAGAGCCGCGGCCACCAGGTACGACGCATCGACGTGCCGCGACCCGGCAAGCATCCGCACTCGGATCTGACCGGCATTTTGTTGCTGGCGATGTCGAGCTTCGGACTGTTTGTCCTTGTGTTGAGCGGCATTCTCGTCATCAACCTGCTCACGGCGATGATGGCGTCGCAGGTGCGACAGATCGGCGTGATGAAAGCGATTGGCGGAACGCGCTGGGCTATAGCGCGCATCTATTTCGGCCAGGCGTTGTTTCTCGGGCTTGCGGCGGTGATCGTTTCGGTGCCACTGGGAATCGTCGGCAGCCGCGCGCTGTGCAGCTATATGGCGATGTTTCTCAATTTCGATATCAACAGCTACGCGGTGCCGTGGTGGGTTTACGTGCTCGTCCTGGTAATCGGGATTGCGGCGCCGCTTGTTGCTGCAGCGCTTCCGGTTTTGCGTGGGACGGCAGTGCCGGTCAGAGTCGCGCTGTCGGATTTTGGATTGTCGCAAACGACGTTTGGCGCGAGTGCTTTCGATCGCGCGCTGACGCGGATCGGTGGGACGTTTAGTTTGGTTGTGCTGGCGATACGCAATAGCTTTCGCCGTCGCGTGAGATTGGTGTTGACGCTTTTGACGTTGGCGGCTGGAGGGCTGTTTTTCCTGTCGGCGCTCAACGTGCGCGCTTCGATGATCAATACGTTGGATCGCATGTTTGCGACGCGGAAGTTTGACCTCACGATCTCGTTCGCGAATCCATACGAGATGGAGAAGATTCAAAGAGCGATCAGCAAGACGGCGGGAGTTGCTCGTGCTGAAGGTTGGTTCGTGACTGAGGCCTCGCTCGAGAGTCGCTTTACTGTCGTGGCCGTGCCCACGGATACGCAACTGCTGGATCTGGAAATCATCGAGGGCAGGAATCTCGCGCCGGGAGATACGGATGCCATCGTCGTCAACAATGCGCTGGCGGGCAGAGAGGGAAAGATGCGCGTCGGGGAGACGGTTGTGTTGCGGATGGCGGGCGCTGAATCAACAAGGCGCGTGGTCGGAGTCGCAAGGGAGGCGTTTTCACCTGCCGTCGCTTACATTCCGCTAAGTTCAATTCAACAACCGCAAATGGTCAACAGCTTGCGGCTTGCGTTGGAGAATGCTGACGCGGACGTAGCTAGTTCTGTGAAGACGGATCTCGATGGGAACCTCGAGCAGGAAGGAGTGCGGGCACGCGGTAGTTCCAGCCAGGCGGAGAGCCGGTTCGCTTTCGATCAGCACATGGTGATGATCTACGTGTTTCTGATCGTGATGTCGGCGATTATCGGTGGTGTTGGTGGATTGGGGTTGATGACGACAATGAGTCTTAACGTGTTCGAGCGGCGACGCGAGATGGGTGTGATGCGAGCGCTCGGTGCGACGCCGAGGATCGTTTGGTTGATGATCGTTGCGGAAGGGGTTGTGATTGGAGTGTTGAGTTGGGCCATCGCGGGGCTGCTGGCGTGGCCGGTGAGCAAAGTGATCGGGGATGTGCTTGTGAAGGTGATGTTTCGGGGTGGATTGGATTTTACGTTTGAACCGTTGGGGTTAGTGATCTGGATGATCGTTTCGATCGGTTTGAGCGGCGTCGCGAGTTTTCTGCCGGCGTGGAAGGCTTCACGCGTGACCGTCCGTGAGGCGCTCGCTTACGAGTAAGACTTTAGCCGCAGATGAACGCGGATTAACGCTGATCTGCGTTTGTCTGCGTTCATCTGCGGCTCAACCGGTGCGGTGCAGGATGAAGTCGGCGATGTGGCGAAGGGTGTCGGTTGGGTGATTGATTTGGTCCAGGGATTCGAGGGCGTCGCGATGGGCGGTGATTGCTGCGGCTCGTGTTTCGTCCATGCCGTGCAGGGCGGGGTAGGTTGCTTTGTTCGAGCGGGCGTCTTTGCCGGGGGTTTTGCCGAGGGCTTCGGCGGTGGCGGTTACGTCGAGGAAGTCGTCGGTGATCTGGAACAATAATCCGAGATGTGAGGCATAACTCGTTATCGCCAGGAGCTCGTTCTCACTGGCGCCTCCGATAATCGCTCCACAACGCGCCGCGGCCACGATCAGCGCCCCGGTTTTCAGACGGTGAATCTCCTCCAACTGCGCGCCGTTCACCTGGCGCGTCTCCGCCTCCATATCCAGCGCCTGGCCTGCGACCATACCCTCCGGCGTGCCGGCCGCCCACGAGAGCTCGGAAATGAGCGCGATGCGGGTTTCAGGGCTCAGCCCCGCGTCTTCAGCAATGGTTCGGAAGGCGAGTGTTTGCAGCGCATCGCCGGCCAGGATCGCCGTCGCTTCGTCGAAGCGCACGTGACAGGTTGGACGTCCACGCCGCAGATCGTCATCATCCATCGCCGGAAGATCGTCGTGAATGAGCGAGTAGGTATGAACCATCTCAAACGCGCACGCCGTTTTCAGCAAGACTTTGTTGGCAGCGCCGAAGGCTTGGCCGGTAGCCAGTAACAACGTGGGCCGGAAACGTTTGCCGCCGGCAAAAACACTCCAGCGAATCGCGTGGTGGATCTTTTCGGGCGCGGTGGCAGTCGAGGGCAGCAGGCTGTTTAACTCGACCTCCACCAGCGCGCGACTGTCCGCCAGCAGACGATCGAGATTTTCATTCTTCGGTTGCACGGTTGTTTGCATCGCTCGGTGGTTCTTTGAAGGCGGTTGTCACTGCACGTCCCTGGTTGTCGCGCAAGAGGATCTCGATGCGTCGTTCCGCCTGGCTCAGACGCTCCTGGCATTCACGCGAAAGCCGAATGCCCTGCTCAAACAACTCGAGACTCTTTTCCAGCGGCAAGTCGCCGTCTTCCAACTGCCGGACGATCTGTTCGAGTGCTTCCAGCGAAGCTTCAAACGTCCGTGCTTGTTCCTGACCATTCGTCATCTAACTTTCCTCGATCGCTTGCGTGGCTGTTTCTTGAACAATGGGCTATCCGACTGAATGCTTCCGATTGCCGGCAACTCCCGCATCACATTATCAACCACGCGCTGCACGAGCACGTCGTCTTTGAACTCCGTTACCTTCCAGAGATCGGCATCGCGCTGCATCGTGAGTTCTATCGTGCGGTCGTCCAACGGCGCCCTGACCTTTGCCGTGTTGCCTTCAGTCGTCACCGTAATCAATCTCGGAACGGCAACGACGAGCAGGATGAACGGTTTCGGTTCCGACTTTGAAGCAAACGCCTTGATCTGCTTCACCACTTCGTCGTGAATCGTTTGCTTCAATCGCGGCAACAGCGTGGGCACCATGGTATCGATCCGCTGCTGAACCGAACTATTGAACGCGAGACCATAGCGCGCGGCTGCTTTCTGGCTGACGCTCGCGACCATGTTTTTCGCGATCTCGTCGTCGTTGATGCGCTTTTGAAATTCGGCCGGATCGTTTCGCTGTGCCGCATCGATGAGCAGCGTCAACGCATAAGACGGCGTTGATTGATAATTTCGCCACCACAGGTACCCACCGATAACTGCAACAACCACCACCACCAAAACAAACACACCAAAAATCGTTAACACACGCAACCAGCGCCGGCCTTTGCGAGGCGTTCGCACACGCTTGGTGGCTTCACTCGGCGGCCCATCGACATTAATCACAATCCGCTGGCGCATTTAGAACCTAAATCCGTAATCAATCCGTCTTAATCCGTGGCTTCCTTACTCTCCACCCGTGCGTTCAACTTTCCCTTTGCCAGTCGCACGCTCACCGCATCACCCGGTGTCACCGTTGCCGCATCACGCAATAGTTTGCCTGACGCATCCTGCGCTATCGCATAACCCCGTTGCAAGACGCCAAGCGGCGATAGTGCGTCAAGCGAAGCAGCAGCGAGCGCAAGACGTTCTCGTCCTTGTTGCACTTTGGATTCCACCGCCGCGTCGCACGACGATGAAGCCGCATCGAGCCGCGCCCGCGCGTTATTCAATCGCGACTTCACCTCATCAAACGCGTGCGACAGCGCCTGCTCCTGAACTCGTGCGCGCAGGTTAACTACCTGAAACTTCGTCAAACGCACGAGCTGCCGGCCGAGATTATCGAGCGCCGAGCAGATCTGATCTTCATGTGCAGCAACGATCTCAGCCGCAGCCGAGGGCGTTGCTGCGCGAACGTCCGCCGCGAAGTCTGCAATCGTGAAATCGGTTTCATGGCCCACCGCCGAGATCACCGGAATCACCGACTTGCGAATCGCGCGCGCCACCTCTTCCGTGTTGAAAGCCCACAAGTCTTCAGTCGAACCACCACCTCGTCCGACAATCAAAACATCCACGAGATCAGCAGTGCGTCCTTCATTCAGCGCGCGTTCGTGATACTGATTAATGAAACCGATCGCGCGTGCGATGTCCGGCCCCGCGAGGTCGCCCTGCACGCGCGCGGGCGAAAACAACACGTGAACTGTTCTTGTGCGTCGCGAAATCACGTTGAGAATGTCGCGGATCGCAGCGCCGGTAGGCGAGGTCACGATCCCGACACGTCGCGGAAACACCGGCAGCGGCCGCTTCAATTCTTTCGCAAACAGTCCCTCCGCTTGCAGTCGATCGCGAAGTTGTTCGAACGCGATGCGCAGCGCTCCGGCGCCAACCGGGTCGAGCGCATCGATGACGAGCTCATACTCACCACGCGGCGCGTAAACCGAAAGTTTTCCACGCGCGCGGACCTTCAAACCGTTGGCAGGTCGAAAACGGATGCGAATGTTCGTCGAGCGAAAGCACTTGGCTCGCAGTTGCGCGTTCTCGTCTTTGAGCGTGAAGTACCAGTGCCCGGACGAGTGATCTTTGAAGTTTGAAATCTCGCCTTCAACCCAGACGGCGGCGAAGCGTGATTCAAGCGCGATCCGGATCGAGTTAGTTAGCTGAGAGACAGTTAGCGGTTTTCGTTCGGTTTCGTCGAAGAGGGCGTTAAAAAGGGGTTGATTATTAACAGGCATCGGGACATGACTTGCTGCATTACGGAGTATTCAACTCCACCACCGGGCTTAATCGCACCGAAGCGCCATCGCGATTCGTGCGCACGCGCACACGCGGCGACGACGACGCTGAATTCGACGCGTACGTGATCGTGTAAGCGGATCGCAACTGGGTCACAATGTCGTCGTACGCTTTTTGCAGATCCTCGAGCCGGCGGATCGGATAGTAAACCCCACCTGAAGCGGCGGCCAGCTTGCGTCCTTCGTCATCAGCGCGCGTCGTCAAGGTGAGATAACGCGTGCGCAATGGATCGATCGTGATCTCCGGATTCGGCACGCTCGACTGAGGTATCAACCCTGAAGGCACGTACAACGGATAAACCAGCGCGCCCGACTCGAGCAGCGCTTCCAGAATCGCAGGGAACGGAAGAAACGACTTGTTGTCGTCGCCGTCCGACATCACAACGATCGCGGTGCGCTCGCCACGCAGTCGTTTGAGCGGTTCACTCAAAACGTATCCCAGCGCATCGTAAAGCGCGGTGCCGCCACCGGCGTCAAACTCATCCAGCTTCTGCGAGAGCATCCGGCGATCGGTACTGAAATCGGAAATCACCTGGATGTCGTCGCGAAAAGTGATGATCGAGATCCGATCCTGCGGGCTGGTGGTGCGCAGGAAGTCACGCGCGGCTTTGCGAATAAAATCCATTCGCTCCTCGACGCTGCCGGAAACATCCAGCAACAAGACGAGGTTGAACGGTTCATTCGCGGGAGCAACGTTAGTGACGCGGCGTTCGATCCCGTTTTCCCAAACGGTGAAGTCTGATTCACGCATGCCGCCGATCGCGCGTCCATTGCGATCGGTTACGCTGGCTGTGAACCGCATCAACTGCGGGGAAACTGAGCTCACGATTCGACCCGGCGCTGCGCGTTTTACCAACGCGGGTTCTTTATCGGGCTGCGGCAACGTCTTCGCGTAGTCGCCAAACATCTTTGGTGAAACTTTCCGGATCGCTTCGACGAGGTGGCTGTCGCCGCTGCGCACAATCGCGCGCGCGGATTCGGTCAGAGGTCGTTCACGCAGATCCGCGGGCGCGCGTTCCGGATCGATGTTCAGGAGCACCACGCCACGTTGCGTGCGAAAGTCGAGCGCGACCAGCAGTTCCTTATCGACGTCTTTTTCGCCAAGCCGGCCTGACAGTTTGTAAACGCCGGCGGCTTTTTCTTTGACGGGCGGCAGCTCGACGTCGCTCATGTAGCGCGGCTTGCTGGCTTCCCAGGTGAAGTTAAACTTGACCGCTTCGAGCGGGACATCGGCGTGGATGGTCCCGGTGTCGGTTTTTACTGAGGCGGACTCAAAACTGCCGATTACGTCAACGGCGCCCGCTTGCCCTTCGATTTCGACTTTGGAGCGCGTCGGGATCGTCACCGTCAGATCGATGCGATCCTTCTCTCCGCGCTGGCGGACGTCGATGTGAATGCTCGTGCCTTTCGATTCAACCTTGACGTCGGCGGGATCGACGGCCAGTCCGGTGGATTTCGCCTCGACCGTGATCTTCTTTTGTTGCTCTTCAGAGGCAACAACACTGACCCGGCCATCGAGGTTTTTGACGGAAAGCGACACCTTTTCAGGCGTTTCGAGCTCCTGCTTGTAGGTCTGGGCGAGTGCTGGTGAGCACACTCCAACGATCAGTAGAATTACTGTTAAGAATGTATTACGCATTGCCGGGAGATCTTGCCACAGATTGACACGGATTTCACGTGAGCTATCATGTCCTAACCGTGTCCAGAACAGAACCCACCAGGGACTCACGTCTCTACATCCATAATCTCGTTAAGAGAGATCCGCTTGCAGGACTGGCGGAAGACGTGCGGAAGGGCCTGTCTGCACAGCCGAAGCGGTTTTTGCCCAAGTATTTTTACGATGAGCTCGGCTCTCAGCTCTTCGAAGCGATCTGCCTGCTGCCCGAATACTACCTGACGCGCGCCGAGAACGAGATTCTCGAACGTTACGCCGACGAGATCGTCGCCTCGATCGACGGCCAGAAGACTCTCGTCGAGATGGGCAGTGGCAGTGCGTCAAAGACCCGGCTGATTATCGAAGCTCTGCTGCGACTTCAGCCCGAGCTGTTATTTATGCCGGTCGACATCTCCGCAACCGCGCTGGAGAGCAGTTCACGTATTTTGCTCCAGTCGTACCCGCGACTGAAGATCGAGGCCTACGCGGCCGACTACTTCGCGGGTCTCGCAGAGCTCGGCAAGAAGCCGCGCACGCGAACCCTGGCGCTCTTCCTCGGGTCAAACATCAGCAACTTCGATAAAGACGAAGCACTCCGGTTCCTGCGCGCGATGCGCAGCACGCTGGAAAAAGGCGACGCGCTGCTGCTCGGCGCCGATTTGAAGAAAGACCCCGCCGTTCTCGAAGCTGCTTACAACGATGCGCTCGGCGTCACGTCGGCTTTTAATCTCAACGTGCTGGCGCGAATTAATCGCGAGCTAGGCGGGACGTTTGATTTGCGCGCCTTCAGGCACCGCGCTTTTTACAACGAGGCGATAGGCAGGATCGAGATCTACATCGAGAGTCTCGCCAGCCAGCAGGTACGCATCGAGAAGCTGGATCTCACCGTTGAGTTTGCCGAAGGCGAGTTGATTCACACCGAGAACTCTTACAAGTACGACAAGTCAGGCATCGAAGCGCTGGCCGCCGCGACCGGATTCAAACTCTCGCGCACGTGGCTCGATTCACAGGAACGTTTCAGCAGTAATCTGTTGCTTGCCAACTGATGCCACAAGACGGCACAAAAGATTCGGCAAAAGATTCGTTAGTCCAGTTTCACAACGTCAACTACTCGCTACCCACCGCCGCAAACATCATTTCCGATCTGAACCTGACGGTTGAGAAAGGCGAGACGCTCGTTTTGCTCGGTGAGTCAGGCTGCGGCAAGACGACTACGCTGAAACTCGTCAATCGTTTGCTGACACCATCGGCGGGTGAAGTCCTGGTTGAAGGCAGGGCGACGACCGAGTGGGATCCGATCGCGCTGCGACGCCGGATCGGTTACGTAATCCAGGAAGGCGGCCTCTTCCCACACTTCACCATCGCCCGCAACGTCGGTCTCGTTCCTGCTCTATCGGGTTGGGATCAGGCACGCACGACCGAGCGTGTGCGTGAGTTGTTGAGTTTAGTGGGACTCGATCCGGATCGTTTTGCAGAACGTTATCCGCGCGAGTTGTCAGGTGGCCAGCGTCAGCGCGTCGGCGTCGCGCGCGCGCTGGCCGCCGATCCACCGCTGCTGCTGCTCGACGAACCTTTCGGCGCGCTCGATCCACTCACCCGCGCGAGTTTGCAACGCGAATTCGCGGATCTGACCACCCGTTTGGGCAAGACGGCAATTCTCGTCACGCACGACGTGCGCGAAGCCGTGATTCTCGCGCGCCGCATCGGCCTCATGCACAAAGGCCGCTTAGTGTTACTCGACACGCCTGAACGCTTTCTCGCCTCCGATCACCCGCAGGCACGCGCTTACATCGAGACGTTGAAACTAAGCGATGGAGGCGGCAAATGAGCTTCTGGCAATTTCTCCAGCTTAACTGGCCGGAGTTGTTGCTGTTGGTGCGACAGCACGTCGTGCTCGTGTTCATCGCCATTCTCGCCGCGGTCATCATCGGCATGCCGACGGGAATACTCCTGACGCGCTATCGAGCGCTGCGTGGTCCGGTGCTGGGAATCGCCAACGTGATGCAGACGATTCCGAGCCTGGCGCTGTTTGGCTTTCTGATTCCGCTGCCGTTTATCGGCGGCATCGGCGCGCGCACCGCGTTAGTTGCGCTGGTGCTCTATTCGCTGTTGCCAATCATTCGCAACACGGTGACGGGAATACTCGGCGTCGAGCCCAGCGTTCGCGAAGCGGCGGTGGCGATGGGCATGACTGATGGCCAGGTGTTGCGACAGGTCGAGCTGCCACTGGCAATGGGCGTGATCGTCACCGGCATTCGCGTGGCGACGGTGATCGCGGTGGGTGTTACAACGATCGCCGCGGCGGTTGGCGCTGGTGGACTCGGCGTCTACATCTTTCGTGGCTTACGACAGTATGACAACAACTTGCTGCTCGCAGGTGCGTTGTCAGCCGCATTGTTGGCGCTGGCAGCGGATTTCTTTTTGGGACTGCTGGAACGTCAATTCAGTTTCGAAGCGAAACGCAGATCGCTGTTGCCAAAAATCGCGCTTGCCGTAGGAGTGTTGCTGGTAATCGGCGGCATCGTGCTTTCGCGAAGCGGCGACCCGTCGAGCTCCGCGCGAGTCAGCGTTGGATCGAAAGACTTCACCGAATCGGCGTTGCTGGCAGAGATCGTTGCGCAGATGCTCGAGGCGCGTGGCGTTTCAGTCGAGCGGCGTTTCGAACTGGGCGGGAACCTGCCACACGAGGCAATGGTCAGCGGTACGCTCGATCTCTATCCGGAATACACCGGGACCTCGTACACCGCGATTCTTCACCACGCGCCGATCGGCGATCCGCGCGCCGTTTACGATCAGGTGAAACAGGAATATGCGAGCAAGTTCAACGTCGAAGTCAGCCCGCCGCTCGGCTTTGAAAACACGTTTGCGATCCTCGTGCGCGGCGACGAAGCAAGACGGCTAAACCTGAAGACGATCTCAGACGCTGCTCCGCACGCGCCACGCTGGCGGGCCGGCTTCGGCCAGGACTTCATGTCGCGCGCCGATGGCTATCCGGGGTTTTCGAAGTCGTACGGATTGAAGTTCGCGGAAGTGCGCGAGATGGACCTGTCGTTGACGTACATTGCGCTCTCGTCGCGCCAGGTCGATCTGATCGCCGGCAACTCGACTGAAGGTCGTATCGCTACGCTCGATCTGTTTCAACTTGCCGACGACCGCCGTTACTTCCCTCCGTACGAAGCGGTTTACCTGGTACGTCAGGATTCTGTCACACGTGTACCAGCGCTCCGGGACGTGTTGACGAAGCTGGCGAATGCGATCTCGACCGAAGAAATGCGCCGGCTCAATTACGAGATTGACGGGAACAAACGCGATCCGAAGGAGGTTGTACGAGAGTGGCTTGGCGGGAGAGGATTGTAAGCCACGGATAACACGGAATAAATCCCGGATTTATCCGTGTTATCCGTGGCAGTTTCTTATCCACCGCCGGTGTTGTCCGGTGGATCGATAGCGAGAGCCTGGGCTTCACTGGCATCCGGATCTGTGTTGTCGGTGACGGCTCTTCGGCCACCGCCGCCAGTGTTATCTGGTGGATCTATAGGTTCGAGAGGTTCAATATCTGGGTTCATGCGCGTGATCTCCTTCTAGTTTTGGGAGTTGAACCAGTTGGATCAACTTTGTTACCGATTGTACACCTGAATATCAGGCCTGGCAGCATATTGTCTAAAAAGGTCTGGGCTCCACTGCTGTTCCAGCTTATAACGCGTATTCTGAGCACTTTTTAGTTGCTCTTCCGCTTTGACGCTGTCGCCTAACTGCTGGCTGGCGCGTGAGGCGATATGCCACGCCCGCCATTCCGACTCGAGTTGTTCGCCGCGTGCGAACCTTTGCTGGGCTTGAGTCGCCAGTGTTAACGCGGTTTGGGCGTCATTTCCCTTCAATGCCGCCTCGGCGCCCGCCAGCAGCGCGCGGGAGTGCAGGCTAAAATCACCGGCGTTTGACGCGGCACTGATTGCCTCGTTGCAAAGCTTTTGCGCTTCCTGCCGTCCTCCGGAAGAGGCTTTCACCACACCCAGGAGAAACTTTGCCTGGATCGCCACGTCCGATTTCTCGCCGCCCGTTTTGATGGCCTCATTAGCGGCGGCCGTGGCTTGGGCCAGGTCGCCCTGACTGAGACTCATCTCAGCGCGCACGAGATGAAGTTCCGGCACCAGTTGCAGGTAGTCAGTCGTTGTGGCGAAGAGTTCGTCGAGCAATCGCTTCGCTTCTTCAAACTGACCCAGCCGCGCCAAAATCTTTGCACGGTTAGCCTTGCAGAAAGCTATGCGAAATTTGTTTCGGACTGTTTCGTAAATCTTCAGCGCGTTGTCGTATTGCTCCAGCGCCGCCGGATACTTCTCCTCGTCCAGGCGCAGCGCGCCAAATTCGAGATACGCATCAGCGAGGGCTGGCTGGCTGTTGCTCTGTTTTGCAATTTCCAGCTTTTTATCCAGCGCCTGTTGCGACGCGGCATACTCGCCCTTGCGACGATGTACACGACCGATTTGCGTCAGACACTGGCCGGCAATGCGCGGGTAGTTTTCCTGTTGGAAGTACTCACACGCCTGCTGCACCATCTGCATGCCTTCGTCGATGCGCAGAGTTTGAATGTACAACCCGCCGAGGTTCGTCAACCCGCGATGTTCTGTCAGCTTGCCTTTATTCGCGCGGGCAATCTGGATCGCCTGGTTGAAGTAGTGTTCTGCTTTTGCAAGGTCGCCCCGGGCTGAGAAAGCGTTGCCGAGTTCGAGCAGACCGCCCGCGGTGAGGTTTTCGAGTTGTTTCTGTTGCCCGATGACCACTGCCTGTTGCGCATAGTTTTCGGCTTCCGCAAACAGGCCACGGTTCGAATGGAGAAAACTCAAGTCAATCAATGAAGTGATCTGTTGGGCTTCGTTGCCCATCGCGCGCGAGGCCTCGAGCGACCGCTCAAACTCCTTCTTTGCTTCTTCGTAGAGACCCTTGGTACGAAAGAGAATTCCGCGCTGGCGATAAACTTCGTTCAGGCCTTCGCTGTTGCTGCCCGCCCGGTACAGCTTTTCCGCCTCGTTAAAGTTGGCAGTTGCCTTATCTACATCGCCTTTGCGCTGGTAGACGATTCCGGCGCGGAGAAAGGCAGTCGCGTACTGTCCCTTATTCAGTTCGATGGCTTTGAGATAGTTTTCGAGGGCTTTGTCGAGATTGCCGTCGTTCTCGTAGGCATAGCCGAGGTCGACGTAGACGGGGCTCGATTCGGGCGTGAGTTTGACGATCTCGCTGTAAAACTTAACAGCGTCGGGGAAGCGCCTGGTTACGGAAGCGTTGATTGCGTCGAGGTAGAGAGCGTCGAGCGGCGAAACGTGTGAGCGATCGCCGGTGATGCTGGTGACCGCTAGCAATTCGTCTTTGGCGCGATCCGTGTAGTCGAGCTCGGTCCATGCCTGCGCGAGGCGGGCGCGCGCGAGGGCGTAGTTGCTGTCGAGATCGATGGCCTGGCTGAGCGCTTTGCTTGCCTGGTAGTAGGCACCGTTGTGCAGGTAGTCAGTGCCTTGTGTGTACCAGTGTTGCGCAGCGGAAGTCGGCTGGTAGTAGCTGCGTGGCCAAAAGTAAATGATGGCCCAGATGATGAGTCCGGCGATTACAAACGCGGGAATTACCGACACGAGGGAGAACCGCTGTCGCTTGAGCGACATGGTCAGCGTGGCGAACGCGTTGGTCCCACGCTTAAATCCCGCGGTTGGCTTGTCTGATTTGCTCGACACAGGCACGCTGTCGCCGGTCAATCCGTCCGCCGCAGCTTTCAAATCCTTTAACATCTCAGCCGCAGTTTGATACCGCGCTTCGACGTTCTTTTCGAGCGCCTTGAGCGTGATTCGCTCCAGCTCTGGTGTTACCTGAGGATTTAACTGCGACGGTGGCTTGGGCGTGACGTGAATGATCTGTGCGCCGATCTCGAGCACGCTGCCGCCGGAGAATGCTGACTGCCCCGTCAGGCATTCGTAAAGCAGCGCTCCGAGCGCGAACAGGTCGCTGCGCCCGTCGATCTCTTTTCCGGTAGCCTGCTCCGGCGAAAGATAGAGCGGTGTTCCGACGATCACGTCGCTGCGTGTTTTGGTCGCGTAGATGGTGCGCGCGTCGAGATCCACGCCGCTGACGGGAGCGTCGAACAGGTGCTTCACTAACCCGAAGTCGAGCACCTTCACGTGACCGCGCTCACTGATGAGCACGTTCGTAGGTTTGATGTCGCGGTGTACGATGCCCTGCTCGTGTGCTTCGCCGAGCGCTTCGGCAATCGCCGAGACGATCTCGACCGAGCGACGCAAGGTCAGCCCTTCTTCGAGCAGGTCGCCCAACGATTTCCCTTTAACAAATTCCATCACGATGAACGGCTGCCCTTCGACAGTCTCGCCGTAGTCATGGACCATCGCGATGTTTTGGTGATTGAGTGCGGAGACGGCGCGTGCCTCGCGAATGAAGCGCGCCCGGTAGTGATGATCGCTCGAGGTGAGAAACTTGATGGCCACTCGCCGCGCGAGGTGAAGATCCTCGGCGAGATAGAAAACTCCCATACCGCCTTCGCCTAGTTTTTCAAGTACTCGGTAGTGGGAAACGGTCTGGCCAATCATCATGGGAACACCAGCGCCAAAGCTTTGATTCAAAAATCAGCCACAAAAAAGCACAAAGGCGCAGACTGATTATCCAAAAATTTTTGTGCCTTATGTGCCTTTTTGTGGCTAAGGATTATGTGCATCTTTGTGGCTAAAGGACGGTTTCGCGAATCTTCTTTTCCTGCGCCTCGCGGAATGCGTGCAGCTTTTGCCGCAGTTCCGGGCGGGTGTTGGCGAGAATCGCTACCGCGAAAAGGGCGGCGTTAACTGCTCCAGGCTTGCCGATCGCGAGCGTCGCCACCGGAATTCCGGCAGGCATCTGAACGGTGGCCAGCAGAGAATCCATGCCGTTCAGCGCCTCGCTGCGCATGGGCACGCCGAGCACGGGCAGAGTGGTGTGTGCGGCGAGCACGCCGGCGAGGTGCGCGGCGCCGCCCGCTGCCGCTATCACCACTTCCAAACCGCGCGATTCTGCGGTTGAGCCAAACTCTGCCGCCAGCGAAGGCGATCGATGCGCCGAGATGACGCGGCACTCGTGTTCGATATTAAAATCGGAAAGCGTCTCGTCTGCGTGACGCATCGTGTCCCAGTCAGACTTGCTGCCCATGATCACTGCCACGATTGGTTTGCCAGCTTCTGTTTTCTTTGCCATTACTATTCTCCCTGGTCCAACGAAAACCCGCGCTGGCCGTCAAATGTGTAAAGTCCCTCAGTTTTGATGAAGTCGTATCCGGAGCCGGCGATCCGTCCGAGTAACGACACCACTTGTGCGTGCGCGACTTTGCCGCCCTCAGATTCAGGCAGGAAACGACAGCGCCAGTGATCGGAACAGAACGTTTCCGAGTGACCGCCCGGCCAAACTTTGACGCCGCGATTGCTGATCATCGTCAGTTTAACGCCTTCGCCATTTACTTTGCTGAGCGCCTCTCCGAGGTCGTTTGCCGAACCGCTGGTCCAGTCAAGAAAAACATCAACACCCACCAGTTCTTTCTGCGCCGGCTTTGCGCTTGTAGTGGCGGCGTGCGACTCTTCGCCCTTGCTGTATTTCCGTCCCTTCAGGATCTGCGGCGTCTGGCCCAGGCGTGCGACGACGGCTTCGGCAAACTCTTTTGTCCCGACCTTCTGCTTGCTCACTTTTTCGTCGTAGATGTCGTAGGTGTGTATGCCGTCTTCGATCGTCCGAAGCCAGGCGTTGTGAACGCGCTCAGCGTGCTCGGTCAACCCCACATGGACCAGCATCATCACCGCACCGAGCAATAATCCTGAAGGATTCGCGAGATTCTGTCCCGCACGGCGCGGCGCCGATCCGTGAATGGCTTCAAACATCGAGACGTGCTCGCCGATGTTGGCCGAACCCGCCAGCCCGACTGAACCGGCGATCTGCGCTGCAACGTCTGAAAGCACGTCGCCATAAAGATTCGGCATCACGACTACGTCGAATGCCTCGGGCGTGTCAGCCAGTTTCGCAGCGCCGATATCGACAATCCAGTGCTCGTTTTCGATGTCCGGATACTCGGCGGCGATCTCGTCGAACACTTTATGAAACAGGCCATCAGTCAGTTTCATAATGTTGTCTTTGGTAAAGCAGGTAACTTTCTTACGGTTGTTACGGCGCGCGTACTCAAACGCGTAACGCACAATCTTCTCGGAGCCCGGTCGCGAAATCAGTTTCAAACACTGCACGACCTGGTTTGTCTGCCGGTGCTCGATACCCGCGTAAAGGTCTTCTTCATTCTCACGCACTACCACGACGTCCATCACCGGATGCTTCGTATCGACAAACGGGTGATACGACACACACGGTCGTACGTTGGCGTACAGTCCGAGCACCTTGCGAACGGTAACATTCAAACTCTTGTAGCCACCACCCTGAGGTGTAGTGATCGGTGCTTTGAGAAAGACCTTGGTGCGTCGTAACGATTCCCAGGAACTCGGCTCGATGCCCGAAGAGTTGCCGGCGAGGTAGACTTTCTCGCCGATGTCGATAGTTTCAATTTCGAGAGGCGCTTCTGCGGCTTCCAGGATGCGAAGCGTTGCGGCCATGATTTCCGGCCCGATGCCGTCGCCGTTGGCCACAGTTATAGGGATGCGTTGCGACATTTTCCTAGCCTTTCACAGGTGATTTATAACCGAGGGTCAGATTATACGGATTGCGCGGATTTTCGCTAATCTGTGGCATCTGTGTAGTAAACGTCAAATTTGTCCTTGACCCTTTCCAAGGGCTCCTGCATACTTTTGCCTACCAGTTACCTGCTCTCGCGCATCAACGGTGATTGCGCCTGTCCGTGATCGTAAGGCGACGAGGTTCGGCTGAATAGAGAGTGAGGCAGTTGTCAACCAGTTAGAAGCCGCTCTCGAGATTTTTAGAGCATCGGGTTCGTCGCAGCTCGCAGAAAGTATCGGTAGTCCCCCCCGAACTGGATCCGCGAATTCCTAGCAAGCCCGCGCTTCCCTTCAGATAAGGATAGTTAGAATGGCTACAAAACTCTATGTAGGAAACCTCTCGTTTCGTACCACTAGCGAGGAACTGCGCGAAGCTTTCGCAGCAGTAGGTACAGTGGAATCAGCTTCGGTGATTGAAGATCGGGAAACAGGACGATCGCGCGGCTTTGCTTTTGTGGAAATGGCAACCCCTGAAGAGGCAGCAGCAGCTATCGAGGCTTTTAACGGCAAGGACTTTGGCGGACGCAATCTGACCGTCAACGAAGCCAAGCCGAGAACTGATCGCGGTGGCGGTGGCGGCCGTGGCGGTTATGGTGGTGGACGTGGTGGCGGTGGTCGTGGTGGTTACGGTGGTGGCGGCCGTGATCGCGATAACGATCGTTACGAGCGCGAACCCCGCTGGTAAATCTTAGCCACGGATAACACAGACTAAATCCGGATTTTTTCTGTGTTATCCGTGGCTGATTTATTTCCGCGCTTCGGGCGTGATTTTCAAAGTTAACTTCTCACTGCCTCTCATTACCTCAATCACATACTCCTGACCGGCTTTCATTTCTCCGAGTGCGTGTGTGTAGTCGTAGACGTTTTTAACGTCGCGACTGCCGATTTTGACGATCCGATCTCCGGCTTTTAGTCCCGCTTTCGCGGCGGGGGAATCGTCACGGACGCCGTCGAGCAGCAATCCGTTATTGCTGTCGGCGTAGTTTGGAATCGTGCCGAGAAACACACGGAATCCGTCGGTTCGCGGCGGCTCGCTCTTCGCGGTGGTGTAGGTCAGTCGCTTGTCTGCTGCATCGACGTCTCTGACGATGCGGGCGATGAGGCTCAGGATGCGAGCTTCGTCGTTGTAGTTAATCTTCTCGAAAGTGTCGGAAGGTTTGTGATAGTCGACGTGCGTTCCGGTGAAGAAGAAGAGCACGGGGATCTGTTTCATGTAGAACGAAGAATGATCGCTCGGACCGTAGCCGTCTTCGTTTAAGGCCAGGTCAAAAGCGTCTGCGAGATCGGAAGTAACAACGGGAGTGCCGTTAGCAGAGACAATAATTGGCATTCCTGCCGGGGCGGGAGAGTTTGCCGCCACTTTCAGCGTTTGATCGCTATTTGCCTGGCGGATAATCTCGCGCCATTCCGCGGCGGTGCCGACGCCGCCGATCATCAGCTTGCGATCTTTCATGCGCCCGATCATGTCCATATTGATCATGGCGACGGTCTTGTTCAGCGGCAGTAGCGGGTGGTTGACGTAGTAGTTTGATCCCAACAGACCTTCTTCTTCACCGCCGAATGCGATGAAGACAACGGAGCGCTTCAGCTTTGGTCGCTGGGCGCTGAAGATGCGTGCCAACTCGATCAGTCCGGCAGTGCCTGAGGCATTGTCGTCGGCGCCGTGATGAATGTCGCCGGAGCGCGGCGCAAGGCTTCCTTCACCGCCGCGACCGAGGTGATCGTAGTGCGCGCCGATAATGATGGTTTCATTCTTGAGAACCGGGTCGGAGCCTTCGAGCACGCCAGCGACGTTGTACGCGGGAACTTCGGCGCGCACGACGTCGGTCGTCAGCGTCAACCCTTTGCCAAGCGCTAATTTCTCCCCTACCTTTTTAGAGACCAGGGCCACGGGAATACCGGCAAGGCCGGCATTGTCATATCGCAAGTGTGCGAGTGAGTCGTTTTTAAGATCTTCTTCGTTCGAGACAATCAAGAGCGCGCCTACGCCGGCGCTCTGAGCGGCCGCGACCTTGAAACGAAGCTGACCGGCGGTCGTGAATCTCCCGTGTGGGTTGTCACCGTCCGGCGTGCCTTTTTGAATGAGGGCAGCCTGCTTTTTCGAATAACTACCTTTGTAATCGTTGTGATTAAGTTCGTTCGCGGTAATGCCGTAACCGGCAGATACCACTTCTTTAATGTCGAGTGTTTGATTGGCTGAAATGCCAAGCGGCATCCAGTCGTCGCCGACACGAAGCTCAACGACCACATCGCCGTGGTGTGTCATGAGCACATTGTTCTTGCCCAGCTCGACGCGGCCGACATACGGGAACGTTTGCAGATAACTCGCAATGATTACACTGGGCCTGCGCGAAGCTTTCCCATTCAAAGGCTTCAGCCCGGCGCGCGAAAACTCACCCGCGATGTAACGCGCTGCGTCGTTTGCGCCCGGAGTTCCGGTGCGTCGCCCATCCAAAGCGTCCGAGGCGAGATAGCTGACGTGCTGTTGAAGCTTTGTTGGTGATGGCTCACGATCAGACTGTTGAGCGACAACAGCAAACGTCGTGATTATGAGTGCTGCAACGAGGGTAGTGAATCTCTTAATCTTCATAATGCCTCAGTTTCTATCCGCAGATTACACAGATTATTGGTCAATCTGTGTAATCTGTGGATGGCTTTATTCGACCCAATCAGCAATGAACACGTTCGTCTCACCTTGTGACTTCGCATTCCGGTTCGACGCAAACACAAGCTTCTTCCCATCTGGTGAGAACATCGGAAACCCATCAAATGTATCGTTGAAGGTGATGCGCTCCAGTCCCGTGCCGTCAACATTGATCTTGTAGAGATCGAAATTTCTTCCGCGCGGATCGTCCATGTTTGAAGCGAAGATTATGCGTTTGCCGTCAGGAAAGAAGTATGGACCAAAGTTCGCTTTGCCGTTACTCGTAACCTGGCGCTTGTTCGAGCCGTCGGCGTTCATGACCCAGATTTCGAGCACGGTTGGTCGAATCAGGTTCTGCTTCAGCAGATCGGTGTAGTCAGCTTTCTGCTGATCCGTCTTGGGGTGATGTGCGCGGTAGACTATCTGCTTGCCGTCGTACGACCAGAATGGACCACCATCGTAGCCCAGTTCGTTAGTCAGGCGGCGCACGTTCTTGCCGTCGCCGTCCATCGAATAGATTTCGAGATCGCCGTCGCGCATCGACGTAAACACGATCTTCTTGCCGTCTAAAGTGATGACTGCCTCTGCGTCGTAGCCGGGCGTGTTGGTCAGTTGCTTGAGATCCGAGCCGTCAGGGTTTGCCGTGAAAACATCGAAGGTTGGATAGACGGCCCAAACGTAGCCCTTGGAATAGTCAGGCTTCGGCGGACACTCTTTGTCGCCCAGATGTGTTGACGAGTAGAGGACGCGTTTTCCGCCCGGGAAGAAGTACGAGCAGGTGGTACGTCCGTCGCCGTTTGAGATCATCTTCACGTTCGAGCCGTCGACGTTCATCGTGTAGATCTGATCGCAGCCACGTCCGTCGCGCGTCGATTGGAAGATGAGTTGTTTACCGTCGCTGGAGAAATACGCTTCCGCGTTCTCGCCGCCGAAGGTTAGCTGTTTGACGTTGCGGAGGTGCTTTTCGAGTGTCGCAAAGTCATCGGCTTGTGACTCCACGGCAACTGGCGAAGTCGCGGTTGCAAGCAACACCAGGGTGAGTAACGAAACAAGGATTTTCATAGTTTTTTAAGCGCGGGCGCCGTTGGTTACGAGTTCGTCAGTCTTTCCTACTTGTTGTGCGCGTCGATGGCGCACGATCAGTACGATCAGTGCAGTGATGCCAATGATCAGGCTGATCAATTGAGAAGTGGAGAGACCGGTCAACGTCGTCAGTCCGAAAACGTCGCCGCGTGGATCGTCGCGCACGAATTCTATCGCAAAGCGAATGATTGAGTAGAGCAAGGCGTAAACAAGAATGACCTGGCCGTTGAATCGTTTGCGTTTGTGCAGCCAGAGTAAAAACAGAAAAACGAGCAGCATTGCGAATGATTCGTAAAGCTGCGTCGGATGAAGATGGACGTCGATCGGAACGCCGGTGATTTCGTGGCCCAACTCGGTAAACTTCACACCCCACGGAAGATCGGTCGGCTTGCCCCAGCAACAACCCGCCGCGAAACATCCCTGGCGTCCGAAGAAATTGCCGATGGCGATGCCGGGCGCGAATGCGTCGGCGGTTTTCCACCAGGGCAGTTGATAGCGCCTCATCAAGAGAATGCTGGCGAGCACCGCGCCGAGTAGCCCGCCGTACCAGACGCCGCCCGAACGCAGGAAATCGAGCGAGATGAGCAGCAGCGGGTTCTGGCGATACTCGGGCTCTGTGAACAGCATCAGGAACTTCGAGCCAAGCAGCCCGGCCAGCAGCATCCACAAGCTCAGGTCATAAATTTTCTCGCGCGGCAAGCCATCACGCTGGGCGAGCCGCACCGCTACGACGATCGCGCAGAGAAATGAGATGGCGAGAAAGACGCCGTAGGTGTTGATGGGGAAACTGCCGATGCGAAATATTTCGGGGTACATACTTTTAAATCAGCCACGGATGTACACAGATAAACACGGATCAGAATTAGGCTTTATCCGTGTGCATCCGTGTAGATCTGTGGCTAAATATTAGATCGTAAGCCAGCAATAAAGCTCCGACGGTGATACTCGCGTCGGCGATGTTGAACGTGGGCCAATGATAGTCGCCGGCGTGCAGGACGATGAAATCGATCACGTAGCCGAGACGAACACGGTCAGTCAGGTTGCCGACGATGCCGGCGAGCAACAGCGCACACGCGCCGAGAACGCGATCGTCGTTTCCCGGCGTGCGCAGGAAGTAATAGAAAACGGCGACGGCTGCCAGTACTGCCAGCACGACGAAGAACCAGCGACCGAACGCGCCGCCTTCCTGCAACTGTCCAAACGCGATGCCGGGGTTCTCGGTGTAGATGAACTGAAAGAACCCGGGTATCACCACGCGCTCATCACCAGAGCGCAGCGCCCTGACAGCCCACGCCTTCGACGCCTGATCGGCAAGGTAAATGCCGAGGGCAGCCAGTAAATACCCGGCGCGCCACGCGAAGCGCGTGCGAAGATCCGAAGCCGGCTTGTTAATGCTCGTGTCCAAGATCCTCCAGGTTCGGACGCCTCCGTGGAGTGCGGTGCCTTGGCACCGCTTTGGCCAAAGCGGTAGCACGCTACCGCACTCCAGGGAGGCGCCCAATCTTATCCTTGCTCAATTTCCTCCAGTGCAGCGATGCAGCGCTCGCAGACCGTCGGGTAGCGCTCGGATTCTCCAACCCTGATCGAATAATTCCAACACCGCTCACACTTTTCGCCGTCAGCGGCTGCGATTGTTATTGAAACGCCATCGCCTTCATTCGCGTTCCCAAGCTCCACCTGCGAAACGATAAAGAGATAGCGCAGATCGTCTTGATGTCGCTGCAACAACTCCAGCGTGCTTCCCGATGCTTCCAAGCGGACTTTTGCCTGGAGCGAGCTTCCGATCAGTTTCGCTACGCGCGCTTCTTCCAGTGCTCGCAAAACGTCGTCACGAATTGCAAACAGACGCTCCCATTCTGCGAGCAGCGTTTCATCGCTTCCCTCGGCAGCGGTTGGGAGTAGTGCGAGATGGATCGAAGGCTCCGTCCGGTTCGGAAGGTTTTCCCAGATCTCATCCGCGGTAAACACCAGTATCGGCGCCAACATTCGCGCGAGTGCGTCTGCAATCCGCAGCAGCACTGTTTGCGCTGCCCGACGCGCTTTGTTGCGCGGCGCAAACGTATAAAGGCGATCCTTGATGATGTCGAAATAGCGCGCTGAGAGCGTTACGGTGGCGAAGTTGAATAAAGCCTGGTAGACGTTGTGAAACTCAAAAGCTTCATACGCGGCCAGCACCTTTTTGGTGACGCGATCGAGCTCCGCCAAGGCCCAACGATCGATCTCTTCCATCTCCTCGACCGGCACACTGTCACGCGCCGGAACGAACCCGTCGAGATTTCCGAGCGCAAAGCGCGCGGTGTTGCGCAACTTGCGATAGCCATCCATAACGCGCTGAAGGATCTCGTCAGACGCGCGCATGTCGTCGAAATAGTTTGACGACGCACACCAGAGACGAATGATCTCGGCGCCCGATTGCTTGATCACTTTGTCAGGCTCGACTGCATTGCCGGCAGACTTGTGCATCGCGCGACCCTGCGCGTCGAGCGTCCAGCCATGCGTGATCACGGTTTTGTAAGGCGCGCGATCGTGATCGGCGATGCCGATCATCAACGACGAATTGAACCAGCCGCGAAACTGATCCCCACCTTCAATGTAAACATCAGCCGGCCAGCGCAGTTCTTCACGATTTTCCAGCACCGCCACAGACGACGTACCACTGTCGAACCAAACGTCGAGAATGTCAGACTCTTTGGTCCACTCTTCGGCGCCGCATCCCTTGCACGTGTAACCCGGCGGCAACAGATCTTTAGCGTCGTGCGTGTACCACGCATCGCCCGATTCGCGTTCGAAGATGTCGGCGACGTGATTGATCACCGTCGAGTCTGCCACCTCCGCATTACACTTCGCGCAATAGAAAACCGGGATCGAAACACCCCAGACGCGCTGTCGCGAGACGCACCAATCCGGACGCCCTTTCAACATGTTGCGCATCCGATCGCGGCCCCACGCCGGAATCCATTTCACACGTTCCTCGGTCTCGGCGATGGCCCCGGCTCTCAACGATCGCGCGGTTTCTTCGCCCGCCTGGTCCATGGCGATGAACCACTGCGGCGTCG
>DASVGE010000068.1:0-19342 GCA_036379695.1 Pyrinomonadaceae bacterium
CCGTGGAGTTTCGGAGAGAGATGCCACGGGCTTGTCCCGTGGAGTTTCGGAGAGAGATGCCACGGGCTTGTCCCGTGGAGTTTCACGGTTACCGCTAAACACGCAAGAAAAAAACATCGCTTGGATGCCACGGGCTTGTCCCGTGGAGGTTCGCGTTCGCAGCTATGTAGCGCCTAACGTGAAGCTCCACGGGACAAGCCCGTGGCATCTGGATTCAAAGTTTTGAGGTTCTTGTTAGCAGCCATCGTGAAGCTCCACGGGACAAGCCCGTGGCATCTGGTTTCAAAGTTTTGAGGTTCTTGTAGCGCCTAACGTGAAGCTCCACGGGACAAGCCCGTGGCATCTGGTTTCAAAGCAGCTATCGCGAAACTCCACGGGAGGAGCCCGTGGCATCTGGAATCCAATCACCGTCGAAAGAAAAACTTTTGAGAAACAATCGTGGCAGAGTCGCTCACCTCTCGTCGCCCTGATTCCCGACTGCGTAATTCGCCGACCTATCTCTTTGTGGAGGTTTTTATGAAATCAGTTCTGTGCATTGTCACCGCTTTGCTAATCTTCAGCAGCGCTCACGTCGCCAACGCCGCCACAGTGCCGCCGGGCTTTACCGATTCACTAGTGGCCGCTGGTCTAAGTAATCCGACGGCTATGGCCCTTGCCCCGGACGGGCGTATCTTCGTTTGCCAACAGAATGGAGTGCTGCGTGTGATCAAGAACGGTGCTTTGTTGCCCACTCCTTTTCTGACAGTCACCGTTGACGCATCCGGCGAACGCGGCTTGCTCGGCATCGCTTTCGACCCAAACTTTGTTTCAAATCAACTGGTCTATATCTACTACACTGCCACCACTCCAACGATTCACAATCGTATCAGCCGTTTCACAGCCTCCGGCGACGTCGCCCTCGCCGGCAGTGAAGTAATCGTGATGGATCTACCGAATCTGAGCACCGCCACCAATCACAACGGCGGCGCACTGCACTTTGGACCAGACGGCCAACTGTACGTCGCAGTCGGCGACAACGCCAACGGCGCCAACGCACAATCGCTCGGAACGCGACTCGGCAAGATGCTGCGCATCACTTCAACCGGCGCCATCCCTGCTGACAATCCGTTTTTCAATCAGACCACCGGAGACAACCGCGCCATCTGGGCCCTCGGTTTGCGCAACCCGTTTACGTTCTCTTTTCAACCCGGCGTTGGTCGCATGTTCATCAACGACGTCGGTCAAAACACCTGGGAAGAGATCAACGACGGTATCGCCGGTTTAAATTACGGTTGGCCCACGTGTGAAGGTTTTTGCAATCCACCGAATCCCAGCTTCCGCGATCCGATTTTTGCTTACATGAACGACGGCACGACATGCGCCATCACGGGCGGAACTTTTTACAACCCGCAGATCAATCAGTTTCCGTCGCAGTTCGTCGGCAGATATTTCTTCGCTGACTTCTGCGGCGGCTGGATCAGGACGCTCGATCCCGCGAATGGAAACGTCGTCGCCGATTTCGCGACTGGTATTTCGTTGCCGGTAGATTTACAGGTGTCGCCCGATGGTTTTCTTTACTACCTGGCGCGCGGCTCGGGCTCCGTTAACCGCATCGGGTTTGCCGCCATTGGAGATACCACTGCACCAACTGTTTCGATCACCAATCCAGCAAACGGCGCTATCGTTGCACGCAAGGGAAACGTGAACATCACGGCCACAGCCAGCGACAACGTCGGCGTCACGCGTGTTGACTTTCTGGTGAACGGCGCGCTTCAGTGCAGCGACACCACCGCGCCCTATAGCTGTACCTGGCGTGTTCCGGGTGCGATGAATAAGACTTATCAACTTCAGGCACGTGCGTTTGATGCGGCAGGCAATGTAGGTACTGCAAGCATTCAGGTCACGGCGCGATAGTATTCAGGCTTTTAACCACGAAGACACGAAGTTCACTTTGAGCTTCGTGTCTTTGTGTTTTTCGTAGTTGAGATTATCTCTGCACGGCACCGATAGTTCTTGCATGAGTTCAGTTCTGGAGAGACAATGAGCGCGCTCAATCGTTTAGATTCCTCCCTCTCAAAGGCTAACTGAACTCTTTGCACTCCGATGATAGGTCAGGTCATCTCTAATTATCGGATCGTCGGCGAAATTGGACGCGGGGCAATGGGTGTCGTGTACCTGGCCGAACATACTGTGCTCGGTCGCAAGGTGGCAATCAAGATCGCTACTCATTCAAACCACGGGAGATTTCTTCGCGAGGCCCGGGCCGCCTCAGCTTTGTCTCATCCCCACATTGCGACGATTCACGATTACGGCCAGACCAACGAGGGTCAGCCTTTTATCGTGATGGAATATGTCCAGGGTAAAACGCTTGCTGATTTGATCGACAAAGGGAGCTTAACCATCCCCCAATCTCTACGCATCATTCGCGAAGTGGCTGAAGCGCTGAGCGAAGCTCACCGGCACAACATTATTCACCGCGACATCAAACCTTCGAACATTGCGGTTGATGACCGGGGCATCGTGAAGGTGCTCGATTTCGGCCTCGCAAAACATATCGGACTCGAACCAGTCGATCAGGGCAGCGATTCCTACTCGCGAGATACTAAAACCAGGGAGGGGTTACTCGTTGGAACACCAATGTACTTCTCACCGGAACAGGCGCTCGGAAAACCACTTGATCCACGCAGCGATCTCTTCTCACTCGGACTGGTGCTCTACGAATGTTTGACGGGTAAGCCGGCGTTCTCTGGCGCGACACCGATGGAAATCTGTGCCAATGTGATCCGTGATAATCCAGTCCCACCCTCTCAAATTAATCCTGCAGTTTCTCGCGACCTCGAGCGCGTCACTTTACGTACTCTGGAAAAGTTGGCAGACGACCGTTACCAATCGGCCAGTTCGTTGGCGACTGATTTAGAGATACTGGAGTCAAACTTCTCCAGTTCGGAATTGCGTCCATTATCCATCGATCAGACGCATCCAGTAGTTAACCGCGAAACCGTGATGATTGATCGCGGTCACAACGTCAAACGCAGAGCGCTGTTCGTTCTTGTCGCACTCTTTGTTATTGCCACTTCAGCGTGGTTGTTTTTGAAAAGACAAAAGCTGCCACCACCGGAACCGGTGCAAGAGCGAGTGGGCATCGGCGGAAATGTAATTGAGGCAGCGTTGTCACCTGACGGAAGATACATTGCATACGTTAACGAGGAAGCCGGCACGCGAAGCATTCGGCTCTGGCAAGTTACGACTAAAACGGATATCCAGGTAGTTAGTCCCGGCAATGCTGAATACAAAGGCCTCACATTTTTCCCAAATAGCGACTCTTTTTTGTATTTGAAAAAAGAAGGCGACTCCGCGGATCTATATCAGGTTGCCACCATCGGAGGCGCCTCTCGAAAATTGGCTCGCAAAGTCGACACGCCGACAAGTTTCTCGCCTGATGGTAAGCAATTCACCTTTGTGAGGTACTCGGCGGATGCACGCGAATCCGCGCTAATAGTTGCTGATGCTGACGGCAATGAAAGAGCATTGAAAGTACTCAAACATCCGCAACGCTTTAGCAACGGGGGGTTCCATTCAAGTGGGCCTGCATGGTCGCCTGACGGAACGTTGATCGCCGTACCCGCCTTCAGCGTAACTGACGAAACATACCGCGAGATAATGCTTATAAACGTCGAAGATGAGGCGATGACTCCAATCAATGCCGGGCGCTGGAACAACATCGAGAAACTGGTGTGGTTGGCCGATGGCAGCGGTTTCCTCATGAATGCGTCTGAGGCCAATTCTTTCTTGTTACAAATCTGGCTGGTAAATCGACAAGGAGATAACGTCCGGCGCATCACGAAAGATCCGAGTGACTACATAGGTCTAAGCGCTACTAAAGACTCTCGAGTGGTGCTGACGTTGAAAAAAGAAACCGTCTCTTCCGTTTGGATCCACCCCGACGCATCAAACTCACCAAAACCACTTTTTTCAAGTCGTTATCTCGGAACTATGGGTATTTCATGGACCACAGACTCAAGGTTCGTGCTTGCTTCCGACATTAATAGCAAACACCAGATCTGGACCATGGATGCCGACGGAAGTAATCGAAAGCAAGTAGTTTTTAACGAACTGAGCAGTGTGGAACCGGTTGTTTCGCACGACGGTCGTTATATCGTTTATGTGTCATATGAGGGAAGGCATCCTCATATCTGGCGCATAAACGCAGACGGTACCAATCTAAAGCGGTTGACTAGCGGAGGCGACGAGGATCTGCCTCGTATCACGCCGGACGGAAAGTGGGTCGTCTATCACCACATCGATCGCAACAAATACAGTATTAGAAAAGTATCGATCGATGGAGGTGAACCGACCGTCCTGGTAGGTGACAGATCGACGCAACCTGATGTTTCGCCTGACGGGAAATTGGTTGCATGCTTCGCCCGAAGAGACGGAGCAACAGCCTGGGAGATAGTCGTTGTGCCGATCGACGGCGGACCACCCTCTGCAACGTTTGCTCTACCTTCAACCGTTGCATCGGAATGGCCCGGCCTGCGATTTACGCCTGACGGTACAGGGTTAACCTATGTGTCAACCGTGCAGGGTATCTCGAACGTTTGGCATCAACCTTTAACGGGGGGCGAACCGAAACCACTGACCGACTTCAAAGAGAACCGGATTTACTTTTTCGACTGGTCACGGACCGAGCGAAAGTTGGTACTGGTGCGCGGGAGCGAGACCCGGGACCTGATTCGCGTCAGTGATTTCCTGGATGCAAACAACGATTCTTTTCGGCTCTTTAATCTGTTTTAGATCGCCTCGTTCACGAGCACGACCCTGACGTGCAACCGCTGGGCGTACAGCAGAATGTATCCGGCATCATGCCGCCGGTGGATGTTACCTGGATTGAACAATCATAGTTAGTGCTGTCTTTCGTTGCGGTAAAACTTGTTAACGTTCCATTGGTGTCGACCAATAAGGTAAAGGTGAAATCTTCGCCGTTGATTGTAAAGTTCATCTTTCACTCCTTTTAGACTCCCCGGTGGATGTGAGGTTCATGATTCAATTTTCGGATCGTGTTGCTGGGGTACGCTCAGGACGAGCCCGCGAACTAAGTGTCGCGATGTTCGCCCTGAGCGGGACGGTAACCACTACTAAAGAACAGGTAAGGCGTCTGCCATCCGTGTGCCAACGCCTTAGCCGTGCCAGATGCCCCAAAATGCCCACATCCACCCCTTCTTCAAGACTGACAGACTATCATTTTTGATGGTCGCTCTATCATTTCTGATATGCTTCGCGAATGACGGCCCGTTTAATCGCTATCTCCGGAGCATTGAAAGGAACGACCTTCGCACTCACCCAGGATGAGGTGTTGATTGGTCGCGATCTCTCTAACACTGTCACGCTCAACGACCCATCGGTTTCGCGGCGGCATTGCCTCATCAGAAAGAATGGCAGTTCCAACGATTTTCACGTCCGTGATCTCGAGAGCTACAACGGCACGTTTGTGAACCGTATGCCTGTTGCAGAGCAGGCTCTAACCCATGGCGATCAGATCGCGCTCGGAGATCTTCATTTCATCTTCCTTACTCATGACGACACCGGAACTACCACCCGATTTGAGGATGGAGATTTGGTTACTCGTTCTACCATCCGGCTCGAACGCGAACAGGCGTTTTACCTTCGACCCGAAGGCGCCGTGCCCGGGGCCTCGGTTGACGCGCGCGCTATTGGTGAACGCAACGCCTTATTAAAAATCAGCACTACCATCAACTCGATCCGGAAATTGCACGAGTTGCAACTGCGTCTGTTGGAATTGACTCTCGAAGTGGTACCGGCGGAACGTGGCGCAATTCTGTTGGCAGACGAGCACCGTGAAGACTTTGTTTCCTGCCGTGGCTGGGACCGGCTGAGTGGCGCGAACGATTCGATCAAGGTGAGTCAAACGATTTCCAGGCAAGTGCTGCGCGAAGTTGTCGCCATCCTGAGCAACGACCTGATCGAAAGTGAGAACGGCGGCTCACCGAGTCTGGTAGCAGCGCGAGTTAGCTCGCTGTTGTGTGTGCCGCTCGTGGCTTTCGATAAGCCGCTCGGCGTGATCTATCTCGACACCAGTTCGCGAGTCACTCGGTTTGATGAAGCACATCTGCAACTACTGACCGCGATCGCTGGAATCGCCGCCGTCGCTTTCGAGACCGTGCGCGGAATTGAACTGTTGGAAAAAGAGAATCGGCGGCTTCAGCAGGAAGTAAAGTTGGAGCACCAGATGGTTGGCGAGAGCCAGTCCATGCGCGAAGTTTATAACAAAATTTCTAAAGTTGCGGCTACAGCTACAACTGTCCTAATCCTCGGCGAAAGCGGCACTGGTAAGGAGCTCGCCGCACGTGCAATTCATTTTAACAGTGAGCGCGCGGGCAAACCGTTCGTTGCAATCAATTGTGCAACCCTGACCGATAGCCTGGTTGAGAGTGAATTGTTTGGTCACGAAAAAGGGGCTTTTACCGGCGCCATTGCTCAGAAGCGAGGCAAGTTGGAGATTGCCGATGGTGGCACGATCTTCCTCGATGAGGTCGCTGAGCTGTCGCCGGCGATTCAGGCAAAACTCTTACGAGCATTGCAGACGCGTGAATTCGAGCGAGTTGGCGGCACTCGTCCAATCAAGGTTGATGTGCGCACGATCGCTGCAACCAACCGCGACCTCGACGCAGCGACCAAAAACGGACAGTTTCGCGAGGATCTTTACTACCGCATAAACGTCGTCTCCATTGCAATGCCGCCGCTGCGCGAACGGCGCGAGGACATTCCACTGCTGGCGGCATTCTTTCTGTCCTACTTCAGCAAAAAGTGTAAGCGCCGGGTAACTGGAATCTCGGCCGAGGCGCGCCGCTTGATGTGCGTCTATGACTGGCCGGGGAATGTGCGGCAGTTGGAGAACGCGATCGAACATGCAGTGGTTATGGGCGGGACGGAGATTGCCCCCGGGGATCTTCCGGAAACGATCTGCGCCAGTACAGGTCAGCCTTCGCTGGATTATCACGAAACAATCAGAAACGCGAAGCGCCAGCTAATCATAAAAGCGCTTCGACAAACACGAGGCAACTACACTGAGGCTGCAAAGCTGCTGGGTATCCACGCCAACAATCTTCACCGGCACGTTCGGGAACTCGGACTCCGAGACAGCGAGCGGTAAAAGGATCGCTATTCGATGATGATTCGGGCAAGAGTCGTTAAATCACTCGATCCGCACGCGATCGCTCTTGCTGCGGCCAAAGGTCTCGGGGTGGTACATCTCTTCGGCTTTTGCCGGTGGGACGACGAAGACGCCGGGGGTTGTGGCGCGAGTGACGTAAGTGTAGTTGTAGACACCGCCCCACAACAGCGTCGTAAACGCTTCCGAACGTTCGTTGCGCAGGTTTTGATGGTCGAACCAAACGCGACGCCATAGCCACCAGTTGAAGCCGTGTACACCGCGCGTGAAAGTTGAATTCGCCTGCTGTTTCTTGTCTTCAGGAATCGCCTCAGTCGTGGCCAACTCCGGATTTAGCGTTTCAAAGCCCGCCGGCAGGTAATCAACCAGCGCTACATGATACCGGCGCGTTGGAGCCGCCATCGTCACACGCACCCGCACGCGCGCACCTGCCTTGATACGCCACGCGCCGTCAGCCCCGCGTTGCACGTCTTCAGCATGATCGATCGATTCGTACGCGCGCTCTACGGCAAAACCGTAATCAGCACTGCTGACATTCAAATCGAGAGACGCATAACTCATTGCCAGACGGTAATAGAGGCGCCCCTCACCTCCTTTGCTGATCACCAGGTTTTGCACCTGCTCACCGTCAGCCAGATAACGCATCGGAACATTCACTCGTTGCCGATCAGTCGATCTTCCTTTGAACTCCTGTTCACCAGCGTAAGCCTCGCCCAGCCACACGCGAGCGACAAAGTCAGGCGTAACCTTTTCATAGGTTTTGAAATAACGTTCCAGCGCGAAGAGGACAAAAACGTTCTCCTGCGTACTCGACCAGCGGCCCTGAGTGCGATAGGCCAACAACCCGCGAACGATCTTCGGGATCAGATCGTTTGCGGGCTGGTCGCCGATTAGCGCTTCGAGAACAACCGCATCGGCACGACGATCCGAATTCAGCAACAGATGATCGTCGTCCTTGTAGGAGGAAACGAAGTGTGCTGTACCGGCAGTTTCGGTGACTCGGTTTCGGAGATTAAGACGCAACCTCTCAACTTCGTTTCGCGAGTCTTCATCCTGTGATAAGACAGAAAGCAGCCAGCCAATCGTCTCGAGCGAAAGATTCTCCAGCGGCTGCTCAGACAGTAATCTGCGCGCCTTGCGGGTATCGCGCTCGCCCATCTGTGCTCGAACATAAAGCGCATACGCCCTCAATGCTCTTTTGGCGTCCAAACCGTAATGAGACGGAAGCCGAGATTCGATGTTGCGAACGTATACCAGTGCACGGTCATACATCTTTTCAGAGACCGGAAAGCTTTTTTGCCGCGCGCGCCCGAGCGCATGAGCTACGTGAAGACTCACAAACGGCCACGACTCATCGCCGCGTTTCCAAAAGCCAAACCCACCATCGTCGTTTTGCATTCCTTCGAGACGTTTCAAATCGCGGCTGACAGTCTGCTCGATCTCCGACTGGGATGGCAGTCCTTTGGCGTTGAACGCATGCAGAACATCACGCAACGCCGCTATCGAAAGTATGCGTGAGCCGAGTTGCTCAGAACACTCATATGGATAACTTTGGAGATAGAGAAAGGCGTCGGTAAGTTGTTGTAACTGAGTTGATGACGCTTCAATCTCGAGTCCACCGAATTCTTTCACCACGCCGGATGGGGCTTTCACCGTTTGGCTGATTGCGCCCTGATCGATCTCGCCATAGGTAGCAAAGCTTTCGGTCGTCGCCGGAGACCAAACCGGTAGGACCACTTCAGCCGCGTCAGACCACTGGCCTGAAAGGGCGGCTATCTGAAACCGCGCCGTTCCGGCTGTTGCTGTCGAAACGGGAATGCGAATCTCCACGCGATCATTAGCGGGAACCGTCACACGCCGTCCTGCCAGCGCCGGTGACGTCGATGATCCTGCCACGCGCACGTTACTCGCGCGCATCGTCAAATCAACTGACATCGCCGAGTCAGTCTGATTTTGAACCACCACCGGAAACTCGAACGCATCTCCGAAGTTCAGAAAACGCGGTGCTGAAGCTCTAACCATTAACGGCATTCGTGCCGTGATCGACGACTCTCCTGAACCAAACTGCTTGCCGCCCGCGACAGCAACTGCCATCACTCGATAGCGCGTCAGATTGTCTGGCAATTTCACCTTTACTTCCGCGCGCCCGTTTATGTCAGTGGGAACTGAGGGTGCAAATACTGCGAGAGCATTAAAGTTCTGCCGCAGACGGATGGGATCAATCTCGCCTTCTTCTGACGACCCAACCCTGTTCGGCGGAGCGGGAAATTCGGCGGCCATTAACCCTCGTTGCACCTCGGCCGGCAACAAGGCGAGGTTACCTTCCACAAGCTCAGTCCGCTCGTTCAAGACGCCCGTTGTCGAAAACCAAACTCTTTCACGCATATGAACGTCTTCAACTTCCGCCGTACGATCGTGGTAAAAAGCTGAAACCGGGTCATCGAGTTTGTAATTAGTAAGCGCAAGCACTGCCTCATCGACGACGACGACTGCGACTTCGCCACCCGCAACCGAAGCACCTGCGGCATCTTTAACTTCGACGCTCACGCTCGTTTCACCGCCTGGCTCGAGTGCTTTGTCGCGAGGTGTCGCACTTACGAAGAGCCGGCGATCGAATGGAGGAATAGAAAGTTTCAATGACCCACTGGCGTAAGCGGGCTTCTTCGGCAGAACCTTCGCACCGCTGCGCGCAGGTTCGCGTTCATCCTCTCCCAGCAGATCAACCTGCACGTACACGTTGGGAGTCCAACCTTCCTCGACCTGAACTCGCAACGTGGTAGCCGCCTGCTCCATACGGAATCGTTCAACCTTCAAAATCCCTGAACGCCGCACACTGAGCACGCCCTCAGCAGGATAAAACGGAGCTTGTACGAGAATCTCTGCCGTATCCCCGGCTTTGTAGTCTTTTCGATCCGCAATTAACTGAACTTCTTCCTCTTCGAAATCCGCGGGTAAAGGTGAGGTGGCGCCCGAGACCCACACGGTCAATTCACTCTCATTCCGGCGTTCGCGATCGTCACGGATTGACGCTTTGACTCGATACTCGCCTCCCTCCTTAGGTTGAAAAGTGCAGGTGACTGCGCTTGCGGACGAGCGAATCAAACATTCCTGTGGATCAGTATCAACGTGGATCCAGTCGCCTTTTTCCTGCCGCCATTTCAGGCGAGTGGCAATCATTCTTATTTCTCGTCCTTCGATCAGTTTGCCGTCGAGGTCAGTAACGATCGACTGCACGGGCAGCGGTTGACCCAGTTGCACGAAGGCCTTATCGCTCTTTAAGCCGACATAGAGATCGGCGGGATGTACGAGTAGCGTGGTCCTGGAAGTCCACTGTTGTCTGTTTACATCTGAAACGCTGGCGGTTGCGGTGATGCTCCATGGCCACGCCGGATTCGCTCGATCGAAATCGATATGCAAGCGATGTTTTCCAGTGGCGTCGGTAACACCGGCCAAAGTCTGCGAGGTTCGTTCGTCGCGGTCGTAACCGGACGAATTACCAAAGTTGTAATCACTTCTGTTCGGCGGCGTGAATTCAGTGGTCGCGGCGATGACATTCCATGTGACTGGCGCAGTCGCCAAACCACCTCCAGCGTAGTAAGCGGCGCTGAGTGAAACGTCGGCGCCGGCGCCAACGAAGAATGGACCACTACTGTCAGTTTGCGTCTTAACTTCAAACTCCGGCCGGCGAAACTCCTGGACCCGAAAGCGGTGTGAGTAATTGGCGTCCTCAAGCAGGCTCGAGACTTGCAATCGCAAAGTCGCGTAACCGAGGTTCAGGTTATCCGGCAACTTCACCTTCCAATCGAAGCCGCCAAGAGCGTTCAGCGGCACGGCGCCAACCTGCAACTGGTTATTACGCGAATCACTTAGAAGATAAGAGACTTGTGTTGTGGCAGGGGGCAATGGTCCGACATCACCGGTCTTGCTTGCGCCAACGCGTCGAATCCAACCTTTGATGTGTACTTCCTCACCGGGCTGATACAGCTTACGGTCGTCAAAAACGAACCAGCGTAACGAATCGATCTTTTCCTTTTTTCTCCACTTTCCAGACGGGTAGTTCCAGTAGGGTACATTTTCAGGCAGGATTGCAACGTCATCTTCACGACGCGCAACGAGCAGAGCTGGTTCACCCGCGGACGATTGCTTAAAAGTGAACCGCGCCAGCCCGTCTGAGCTACTTCGTGCGTTGACGTCAGCCGGCAAAAGTCTCACATCAACATTGCTCAGCGGAGACCCGTCCTTCAACGACGTTACCCAGCCGACCAGATCAGTACCGTCAACAAACGCATCGAGTCCGATATTCGTGACTTGAATCCAGGATTCGGCGCTGACACGTTCATTATCATCGTCGCTGGGCGTGCCTCCGGATGGTTCGACGACGAGAATCATGTGGCCACGACCGTTCGTAAGTGCCGGACTAAGATCAATAATTGTTTCGACGATGTCGTTGGGGACAAACCGTATCGGAATGGTTTTAGAAACGACCTGGCGCCCCGGCAGCGTAAGCCTGGTTTCTGAATGCCGCTTGCTTGCGTAGTCAGCCCACCTGGGCCAGTCATCCGGAGTGACTGAGTAAATCCGAACCTTGAGGCTTGTGTAGTTGACGGAGAACACCGAACAACGTGTAGGCGCCGCGGGATCCATCACGGTGAACTCCTCGTCAGGCGCAAAGAACTTTCTCGGGCTTGGACCAACCCTGAAGGTAAAGGCGAGATCCTGGCCCAGTGTTTGGTTGAATTCGTCCTTGATCGATTTGTCGAGAGTCACGCGGTAAGTTGTGTCGCCGCGTTTGATGCCATCAATAGTCAAGGTCGAACCGGAAACAGACGTTTCCATATCGCGCAACGCTGGTTCAACTCTGACTTTCGACAGATCAATGTCGTCAGCCAGGGTATTGCTGAACTCAATGTCAAACGAGTTGTACGTTTTGCAGCGACTTTCTCCGTTACAGTCGTGCTTTGTTACCTTGAGTGGGCCATAAGTGCTGAACGTGAAATCGTGGGACTTTTGTGTGAGGTTTGGACCTTCCGCTGAGGATGCGCCAACGGGTACGGAAACTGTAATTCGAGAATTTGACGGTAGCGCTAGATCCATCTTGCCGGTGTTGGGATCGATCGCGCGAAATGCTAACCATCTGTCATTAACTGCCTGAACTAACGGCGCCGTCCCGTCCGGATCTCGAGAGATCGCCTGCTTCACTTCATCGCTGGTAGCAAGGCGCGTTTTAAAAACACGGCCGCCGCCTCGGACCTTAATCGAAGGCAAAACAGCAGCCGGATCGATGCGCTGATCGAATTCAATAAACATCAAAGCATCGCGTGGCTGGTTTTCTTTTAACGACGGATACGATGTCTTTACCGTCAAAGGCGGCGTGGTGAAGCGCCAGGATTTTTCAGTTGCGAGGGTGCTGCCGCTTGCAGCGCGAGTTCCGGCGGGAACAGTTACGACGTAGGTCGTGGCCATCGGAAATCTGTGTTGCGGATCGAAGATGAGTGTTTTTGTTCCCAACCAACGCCATTTGCCGGGCGGTTGCGGTGTGAGTTTTACAGGCACATTTGTCGCGGCCTCTTCCTGGGAAGTTAGCGCGACCATTGGTTGTGAGAACGTGATGCTTAACTCAGGCGCAATCGGAACACTACCCTCAGGTGAATAGCGCACGACTTCCAGTGGACCAGGGGTTGTTGATTCGACAGTAGGAGTAACAGGCGCTGGAAATGAAGTCTCGATTGTGTTGCCGGTGAGAGGAGGCTTCAGGGAACTCTCACGCAGTGCAAACTCCTGAACGCCACCCGGATCGATCGTCATTGAAGGCAAGCGACTGACGACGTTCTCAATCTCACTTTGCGACAGCTCGCTCGCGGTTGCCAACTTGGTCGTTGGCCTGGCTTCCGGATGCTCGCTTCCGTGACTCAGTCGAAACTGCAAACCGGTCTGTTCATCCGTCGCTTCATCCGCTCTTGCGACCTGTCGCAATGGCCCATGAAACACAGTGGGCAGCAACGAAAACATCAAGACCGACGAAATCAAACGTCTGAGAGGGACCATGTGTTCTCCTTGGCGCGAGACGTATGTTGCGGAAAGGATTCTACCCGATCTGATTAGACGCGGATGCCCGCCGATAGTTCCTGTTTGTCTCGGGAACTATGCGTTAACGTGATTCGTGGAATGATGCAGGCTCAACCTTCGAGGAGGACTTCTGGGTGCTTCTTTGCGATGGATAACAACTTAAGGGCCGCGTCACCCGGTTCTCTGGCTCCCTGCTCCCAAGCCTGAACCGTCTTAGTACTGATATTCAGCATCATCGCAAAAACAGCTTGAGAGCAATTGAGTTTTCGCCGGATCTGAACAATCTCTCTCGATGACATTGACTTCGGTGGGCGCGGGACTTGGATTCGCGTTATTTTTAACTCGCGTCGCTTACCTTGCTCAAACGCAAGCGCATCCTCCATAGCCTCCTTAAGCTCCGCAAATGCCTCGTCACTCATATAATTCGACTTGGTTGTCTGCGACTTGCGCGTCTTCCCTCTCTTCATCCTTCACCTTCATTTCTTATCTGTTTGCTCAGCCCGCCGATGATGCGTTTCTGTTCCTGCGATAAGTCGGACTGCTCACCCTTGCTAAACAAATATAGCAGGTGAATTCTGCCGGCATGTTCAATATAGAGATATAAGTAACGATAGCTACCTCTCTTTCCACGTGACGAAGCTGGATCACCGACTCGTGCTTTCCTGACGCCGTGCGTCCCCTTCACGAGGTCACCGCGATCCGGATCCTGGACCAAGTCCAATTGAATGTTAGTCAATATCTCACGTGGCAATGCTCCGATTTGCCTGGAGAACATTTTGGATTCAACAAATTCAAACCAAATAACATCGTCTATTATTACCACTAGCGCGACTATACCACTGAGTAGCATAGCCGTCAATTCGGGGGTCACCCGGACTGCGGGAACAAGATCAGCCTGCGTTTTTGTGTCGCCGCGAGCTTCTTGAGAAAGGCCTCTCGCCACACAGCTTTTGCACCGAGCGACTCCAACAGAGGTGTCACCATCTGGATGTCCATCCAATCGAGGCCGCGCGACTTCAGGTGTTCGATTAAGAACAGCAGCGCAAACTTTGACGCGTTCGATCGCAGCGCGAACATGCTCTCGCCGGAGAAACTCCCGCAACCATCTACTCCGTAAATTCCCCCGACGAGTTCGGTGCCTTCCCAGACCTCAACACTGTGCGCATGGCCCTGCCGGTGAAGCTCGCAATAGGCGCGGATCATTTCCTCGGTGATCCAGGTGCCGGATTCGTGCCTGCGTTTGACTGTGGCGCAGTGAGTGATCACCTGCGGAAACGCGCGATCGATGGTGAACTGAAATTGATGCCTGGTGCGGGCAAGACGTCGCGGAATGTGAAGCTCGCTAAACTCGAGGACGCCTCTTTCCTCCGGACAACACCACGGAAGTATGTCGTCGTCAATCGGCCACGGAAAAATCCCGCTGCAGTAAGCGCGCAGCAGGTTCGTGGTGGTGAGAGGTCCACCTAAAGCAACAATGCCGTCGATTGCATGTGCGGGATCTAAGAAATAAATCAACCCACTGTCACGCGACATCATCTCGTTCCGGGAACCTTAAGGAAAGTTCTTCCTTCTCCAGTTCTACCAAAACATCGCCGGTAATTGATTCCGTGCCAAACAGAATCTTCTCGGCCAGTGGTTCCTTGATCTTCGCCTGGATCAAACGAGCCATCGGCCTTGCGCCCAGCAGTCGATCAAAACCACGCTGGGCCAACCACGAGCGCGCTTCCGGCGAAAGCTTGACCGCGACTTTCTTTTCACGCAGCTGCTGGTTCAACTCGTTAATAAATTTATCGACAATCTGCTCGATGACCTGCGCGTCCAGCGGCTTGAACGCGATCCACGCGTCCAGACGATTGCGAAACTCCGGACTAAACGTTCGCTCGATCGCGCCTCGTCCCTGCCCTTTACCCTGATCTTTTTGAAAGCCAATCCCGCTCTCGCTAATCTCTCTTCCCCCGGCATTGGTCGTCATGATCAGAATGACGTTTCTGAAATCAGCCTTCTTGCCGTTGTTATCAGTCAGCGTCGCATGATCCATCACTTGCAGCAGGATGTTGAAAAGATTCGGATGCGCTTTCTCGATTTCGTCGAGCACCAACACCGCGTAGGGAGTTCTGTTGATAGCGTCAGTCAGTAGCCCACCCTGATCGAAACCCACATAACCCGGCGGCGCTCCAATCAACCTCGACACGGTGTGACTCTCAGCGTACTCGCTCATATCGAAGCGAATAAATTCGACACCCAGAATCACCGCAATCTGTTTCGCCAGCTCAGTTTTACCTACGCCCGTTGGACCGGAAAAGAGAAAACATCCGACCGGTTTTTCGGGTTGGCCCAGGCCGGAACGAGACAACTTGATGGCACGAACAACCTGCTCTATCGCATGGTCCTGACCAAAGATCACGCCCTGTAGTTTGCCTTGCAGTTCGCCCAGCCTGACTTTCTCTGAACTTACAACAGTCTTCGCGGGAACTTTCGCCATGCGCGCAACGACCGTTTCGATGTCGCGCGTGCGGACGAGCTTCGTCTTCGCCGAGCTTGGCTTCAACTTCAACGCCGCGCCCGCTTCATCAAGCACGTCGATCGCCTTATCCGGCAAGAACCGATCGTGCATGTACTTCGCCGACATCTCAGCAGCTACTCGTATCGCATCAGGGCTGTACTTCACGCCGTGATACTCCTCGTAGTAACTCTTTAGCCCGGTCAGTATTCTTACCGTCTCTTCCACAGACGTTTCTGACACTTCGATTTTCTGAAAGCGGCGGGCGAGCGCGCGGTCTCTTTCGAATGATGCCTTGTACTCGCTGTACGTCGTCGAACCGATGCAACGTAATTCTCCTGAAGCAAGCGCGGGCTTGAGAATATTCGACGCATCCATCGAGCCACCGTTAACCGCTCCGGCTCCGACTATCGTGTGTATCTCGTCAATGAACAAAATCGAACCAGGGATCTTTTTCAGCGCGTGGATCACGCCCTTGAACCGTTGTTCGAACTCACCGCGATACTTCGTGCCCGCCAGCACAGCTCCCATATCCAACGCATAAACAGTTGCAGAGCGCAGTATCTCCGGAACTTCACCCAACTGAATCTTTAATGCGAGACCCTCGGCGATAGCGGTCTTGCCAACGCCCGGCTCGCCGACGTAAATCGGATTGTTCTTCCGACGCCGGCACAAGATCTGAATCGTTCGTTGCAACTCGTCGCTGCGACCGATGAGCGGATCGATCTGTCCCGCCGCGGCGCGCTCGTTCAAATTAACTGTAAACGCCTGTAACGGATCTCTGGAGGGCCGCGTATCACCCTCGCCTTCATGAGCGTCGACTTCACCCGGAGCTTGCTCTTCACCTATTGCCGAGATTCCGTGTGCGATGTAGTTGAGGACGGCCAGACGTGTGACACCGTGCTTATTCAAAAGAAACACAGCGTGAGAATGGTCTGCATGGAATAGCGCCGCCAGCACATTGCCACCGTTCACTTCCTTTTGTTCACTCGCTTGCGCCTGGAGCAACGCGTACTGCAACACCCGTTGGAATGCAATCGTCTGATCCGGCAACGTGCTCGGATCTGCATTAACCATTTCAGTGTGTGCGGCAAAGAACTCTTCGATCTCCTTCTTCAAAGCATCGAGGTTGCCGCCGCACGAATAGATGACGTCCCGCGCGGTTGGATCGACGAGCAACGCGAGCAGCAGGTGTTCCAACGTTACGTACTCGTGTTGCCGCGTGGTCGCTTCTGCAACCGCCAGGTTTAAGGTGTTTTCAAGTTCCTTTGTGATCATCTGAACCGTTATTCAGAACTTTCGTCCTCTTCCATCGTGCACAATAGCGGGAACTCATTCAACTGAGCAATGCTCGTTACTTTCTCGACCTTCATCTCAGCGACTTCATAAGTGTAGACGCCGGCGAGGCCAATACCTTGCCTGTGTACGTTTAGCATGATGCTAATGGCATCGCTTTCGCCGTGATTGAACACAGTTTGCAGGATAAAGACGACAAACTCCATCGTGGTGAAGTCGTCGTTATGTAACAAGACCTTGTAGAGCGGCGGGCGCTTCAGCTTTGCCTTACTCTCCGCCTTTTCTACGACGGCGTTCCCGTGTTCAACTTCTTCCCTCGGCATACCCCAACATTTAACCGCATTTTTGTGGTATCTCAAAAGTCCACCAACGGCGCGCGCACACATGCACCTGTCAAAAATACGAGGGTTTCGGAGAGTGTACGCAGTGTAGAAACGAAAACGATTAGAGCGTAAGCAAAGGAATTCGAAAATGAAGTATGCGCTGACAAGACGACTGCGGTGGTTCCTGGTTTTATCGGTGGTGGCGACTCAGGTGTGGGCTCAATCTGCAGGTCCCACGTTCCCCAATCCCGGCAACACTTCCATGTCCAAAGAGGAGCAGCAGACTCTCGGCATGCAAGTCGCCGCTCAGGTTTACGAGCAGATGCCTGTCCTGCCCGACAACAGTGTGGAAACACAATACGTGCGGAAGCTCGGTCAGAAGTTGGTGGCGACTATTCCACAGGAGTACTCCTGGCCATTCGAATTTCATGTGATTCCGCAAAAGGAGATTAACGCCTTCGCGCTGCCGGGCGGCCAAATGTTTATCAATATCGGCACCATCACTGCCGCCAAAAATGAAGCTGAGTTGGCCGGCGTCATGGCACACGAAATGGCACACGTGTACATGCAACATTCAGCGAAGCAGGCGAGCAAAGCGCAGACATGATCTTCGTAGCGCCAGAGTCAGACTTCAGTCGCCTGCAGCCGGCGTTTGAGGCAATGCTGAGAAGCGTGCAGTTTAAGTAAACGCAAATACAGCTTGGCGATCAAAGCCGACATGGACCAAAATGCCGGCATGAAGATTCCTTTTTTCAATAGCGATGGCTGGGATATTGGGCGCGTGAATCCGCCCTGGGGTGACCGGCCGTCCATCTATGAGCACATCCTCAAGAACATTCGTCCAGGAGAGCCGGGGCTTGGAGAAACCGGCGACCTGCTTCCGGACACTGAGATTGCCGAAGGTGGCAATCAGCTTCGCTGGGCATCAGGCGCTCGTGACGGAGTACTCGGGCGCCACGTTAGTCAAACCGAAGCTAAAGAAATAACAAACCAGATCTTCGAATCACTTCGGGCACTCACACAAAGTTCTACTGACGAACATGCGAGCTCCCTCTACTCGCTGCTCCTGGTACACCCCACTCTTTCCTACTTAGACCATCTGCTGGAGGCGGTGTTCGCTCACGACGATCTTGATGCCGAAAGAATACACAGTATTGCATACTGGCTGGCTACTGGCGCGGCGGATCGAGAGCCCGTTAAGTGTGCTATCGGATTGCTGGGGGTCTGCCAGGGCGGCGATGATCGCGATCTTCTGCTAACACTCGGACGACACGAGGAGTTCACGCTCTTTGCTTCAGTGGCCCTACAGTACTCAGGCGATGAAGCCGAGTTGTCACTCTGGTCGCAGGCCTGCCTCGTGACAGGTTGGGGCCGTATTCAGATCATCGAGCGGTTGGCGGGAACACAGGATGCGCAGATCAAGGCGTGGATGCTGCGCGAGGGATATCAGAATGACGTTTTGTATGAGTACACAGCGCTCATCTGCGCGACGACTGGAGAGTTGTCTACCGCCCTCCTTACACCTCAACCAGACGACAAACTACTGAAAGGTGCAGGTTCTATCCTGGCCACCTTGATACGCGGCCGCGGTGGCCCTGTGGAAGGCATCGAAGCATACGACGATGGTCCTGCGGCAACTGAAGCTTATCTAACTCATTTGCAAACGCGCGATATAGAACTTCAAGCGCTTATTGATGTCATCACAATCGATCAGTTCTTAAAAGAAGAGACAGGCGAAGCAAAGGATCACACTCTTGGCTGGTTGGAACGGAGCGCGAGCTTACTCGGGTTGACCAACGCGATTTTGTCCAGGCCGGGCTGGGAACAAAAGGTTCGTGATGCACTGAACAGCGATGATAGTCAGACTTTCTGGACTGCGCTGGAAGCCGCCAGTCTGCTCGGCATCGACGCGTGGAACGTCTACTTCGAACGACTCAAACGCGGTGAGGATCTATGGTTTTTCGTGATGCAAACCGACGATGCTGATCG
>DASVGE010000069.1:0-25665 GCA_036379695.1 Pyrinomonadaceae bacterium
CGAGGCACCGCACTCCAAGGAGACGCCCAAATCTCGCTTCACTAAATCTTGTTTTGGAACTGCCTTTCGTTTATCTTTTTGGCCCAGGTAAAACTTTATGCGCATAACCTTCCTCCTCGTAGTCTTCTGCACATTGGCTGCTTTTACCAACGGAGCCGCTCAAATCGCACGCAAGGCAACGGACAAAACTGCTGACTCGAAAGCCTCAAAAACAACTTCACGGGCTCCTTACCGTCATCGCGTTCGTAACCCCGTTACCTCCACAGCTACAACGATCGACTCTGATCGCTTTCTGGACCTGGGCGACAGCTTCCGCAAAGAAGGAAAGTGGAATGCCGCCGAAGCCGCATTCAAGGAATCCATCAACGTATGGCCCGGCAACGCTGAGGCGCTTCGCGAGTTGGGCTTTCTTTACATCGACAGAAACAGACTACCTGAAGCTCAGGGCGTGTACAGTAAACTTCGCGCCGTAGACTCTTCAGTTGCCGCGGAGTTGCTCGCTGATATAAACCGGTTTAAGGCTGCTACCCGATAGCCCCCTATTTGTAAAATTCTTTGCAACTGAGCGCCCTCTCTGGTATACATGCGGCGCACCAAAACGAAACCAGTGGTCATTGAAATGCGGACGCCTGCTCCAGCTGGCGCGACGCCGCTCAGTTCCAAACTCTTTCACAGAGGAGCGAGTGAATGGCAAAGACCGTTTGTAAGATTTTGGGAGTCGTTCTCTTATTGGTGGGTGTGGCTGGTTTTGCAGCTCCGAATTTGCTCGGCGCGCATCTTAACTCGGCACACAATGTAGTTCATATTGTTTCGGGAGCTATCGCCCTTTACTTTGGCTTCGCCGGAACGCTGTCAGCAGCAAAAGCCTTTTGTCTTGTTTTCGGCGTGGTTTATCTCGCGCTGGGAGCTTTGGGATTGACACTCGGCACCGGCGAGGAGCGCATGTGGATGGTCGGTCCACTGCACCTCGGCACCGCCGATCACGGCATTCACAGCCTGTTGGGCATAGTCTTTCTGGCCGGCGGGTTGTTTACCAAAAGGATCGACTAGTCTCGTTTTCAGGTTGCAAGGGAGAGTTCTGGTAAGTGGCGCACTTGCGTCCTCGATCTCCAACCCCTTGCAACCTGAGCCACGGATTTAGACGGATACTTGGGTCACGATTTACACAGATCGATCCGTGTATTCTGTGGCTAAAACCTCACTGTCAACCCGCCGCGTCCGACAGCTTGTGGGGCAAGGAAACCATTCTCGTAGTAGGTCTGGTTAAAGACGTTCTCTACACCGCCAAACAGGACCAGCGTCACGCGCTCAGTCTGTCGTCTCTCATAACTTACAAAAACATCTCCCTTTGTGTAGCCGCTGAAGGTCAGCTCAGCCATGCGAAAAGGAAAATTGTTTTCGAAGACCTGGCTGATGTGGGAGCTGGTGTGATTCAGATCGAAACTAAACAGCATCGTGCGGTAGCGTTGCGTAAGCGTTAGACCAAACAAGTGCTCCGGTATCACGTATTCGGGTTGCAGGCCCTGTCCGAGCAACGCGCGATCGCTGTTGGTGAAGGTATAAGACGCTCTCAGGTCCATGCCTTTCACAGGCGCGGTGTTGAAGTAAGTCTCGACGCCGCGCGAAAGCCCACCGGGCCGATTTTCAAAACCACTGAAACGACCAAGGCCAAGCGGATCGACCGCAAATCCCGTGAACCCGATTACGCGCTGCAGCCGTGTGTAAAAATACGTGGCGCCAAACAACACGCGGTCGTTAGCGAGTCGTTGATCAAAGCCACCATCAACGCTGATCGACTGTTCCGCTTTCAAGGTCGGATCGCCAAAGCGCACGACACCCGCAGAGCCAAAGTTTCCCTCGCCAAAGCGTTCAAACAGCGATGGCGCACGAAAACCATTGCCTACGTGTGCCCGTAGCTTCGTACCAGTGCCGCGGATGAAATATGCGAGTGCGCCGTCACCCGTAACGGAACTCTCGGTATCGCGACCCTGCAAAACGCCCGGACGATCGGCGCTGCTGATGCGATACCACTGGCCGCGCACGCCCAGCGATAACCGCAGACGATCTTCGAGTAAGGACAATTGATCCTGTGCAAACACTGCATACGTTCGTTGCCGATCGGTCGTGTTGTTGAAGGTAGCGAACGAAGGCGTTGAACTCTGAAACAGCGACTCACGCTCAAACTCGAATCCGGTCGTCAGCAGGTTGGACTTCGAAAAACGAAAGTTCACGCGGCCATCAACCGTATCGACGTCGCCGTTGTTGATGTTCAGAAACTCGAAATCACCAAAAGGCACAAACGATGTGAATCTCGGATCGACTGCGGGACCGTTGTAGTTACGCCGATCGCTGGAAACTCTCTGATACGCAACGGAGTAAGAAACAGTGTCGTTGACGACCTGTGAAAACCTTCCTGCACCGACCAGCAGACGGTTACGCCGGCCCTGATCGGGATTGTTGAAATCGGGCTGAAAAGTCACGCCCGCGACTGCTTCAGGGAAGCGCTCACTCGTGCCGAAAGCAGCGGGGAGAGGAAAGGGACTGTCGTTTACGCGACCGTTTGCGATGTTTCCGAAAAGGTTGGCGGCGATGGTGATCGACGGGGTTGGATTGAACTGCAGGCGTCCGGCAAAACCGGTGTTGCCGTACGCGTCATCGCCGTCGATTCCATTGCGCACATCGACGCGGTTCACGCCGAGCTCGAATCCGAAACGTTCTCCGCCACCGCTGACTTGCAGACGCTCGCGATATGTCGCGAGGCTGCCGCCGTCGAAGCCTGCGTTCAGGTGAAATCCGGGCGAACCGGACGCCGGAATCAGATTGATTACGCCGCCGATCGCGTGCGTTCCATAGAGCGATGAGCCGGCTCCGCGCAGTACCTCGACACGATCGAGCGCGACCGGAACCAGATCAGACATCAAAGAAAGCGCGGAGCCATTGATGTCGCCGGCATCGCGCACGCGCAGTCCGTCGAGTAGCAGAGCAGTGTCGAAGTTTCGCTGGCCTCTGAGTCTCAGGGTCGTTAAAGCACCGGGCGAGCCTTGTTGCTGCACGCGCACACCGGGGATTCCTCTTAGTGCTTCGGTCAGGCTAAGTTCGTGTTTTGCTTCGATCTCCTGGGCATCGAGTGTCGACACGACCTTCGACACTTCATCGGCGCGTTGGACCGTCCCTGTCGCTGTGACGACAACGCTGGCATCGATCGACGCGACCTTGAGTTGTGCTGCGACTTGTTTGTTTTCGCCGCGGACGAACTCGATCGCTTCTGAGGTGAAGGTTGAGAAACCGTTGGCTTTGACCTCGATGAGATAAGAGCCCGATCGCAGGTTTTCAAACTTGAACGTACCGTCTTCGCCGGTTGCGGTATTGAGGTGAACTCCGCTACTGGAGCTTAAAACGACTTGTGCGCCGGCGACCTTCGCGTCATTTTCGTCGGTAACCGTCCCTCTGATTCCGCTTCCGCCTTGTGCTTGCACAATGATCGCGGCGACCAAAATACAACCAACCGCAAATAAAGAACTAATTTTTGTGCCTTTTGTGCCTTTTTGTGGCTGCTTCATCTTTAGCTTCTCCTGTCGTGTACCGGCGTGACGCGTGGCCCACCCGTCACCGGATGAGCATCAACCAAAACTCTTACTTCAAACACTTGTTCGAGGATTTGCGGCTGGAGCACTTCCTCAGGCGTCCCGGAGTGAACTGCTCTTCCGTTCTTCATCAGCAAAATATGGTCTGCGAACTGCGCTGCGAGGTTGATATCGTGCGTGACAACCAAAGCCGCCGCTTCATTGCGATCGCAACGATTCCGCACCAACGTCAGCAACGTCGCCTGATGCGAGAGATCGAGATTCGCAGTCGGTTCGTCGAGCAGCAGGATGGGCGCTTCGGTCGCAAGTGCTCGCGCCATCAAGGCTCGCTGCCTTTCACCGCCTGACAACTCGTTCATCAATCGCCCGCTCAGCTCGCTCAGCTCAGTCTCGCGGAGCACAGCTTCCGCGACTTGCAGATCGCGTTCTGTTTCCCAGCCCCAGCCCGTGTTGGTGGACCACGCAAAGCGACCACCAAGCACGAACTCGAGCACCGTCACCGGAAAGCGAAGCTCCGCTTCCTGGGCCACAACGGCAATGCGCCGCGATATGCTCCTCCGGTTGAGACGCTCCAACGGCTGTCCATCCAAAACAATCGCGCCCGACGATGGCCGAATCTGTCCATTCAACGTACGCAACAGAGTCGATTTGCCCGCGCCATTCGGACCGATGATCGCCGTTATCTCACCGGGCCTAAGCGTCAACGTGAGATCAGCCACCGCAACGCGATGGTCGTAGCTGACAGTTAACTCACGAGCCTCGAGCAAGGTTCACGACCTCTTCAATAAGTAGATAAACAACGGCGCGCCGATGAGCGCAGTGATGGCGCCGACCGGCAGCTCCCGCGGCGCGATGATCGTGCGCGCCACGGTGTCGGCGACGATCACAAACAGCGCGCCGCCAAGCGCAGCAGCAGGAATGCTGATCCGGTTATCGCTTCCGAGTGAAAGTCTGGCGAGATGCGGCACCACCAAACCGACATAACCCACAGATCCGCTCGCTGCGACAGAACTTCCGACCAACAAACTCGCCACCAGAAAAACCACCACCCGCACGCGCCCGACTTCAACGCCGAGATCAAATGCATCACGCTCGCCCAGCATCAACAGGTTCAGCGAGCGCGCGTGCAGCGTGAGCGCCAAGGTGCCGGCAACCGCTATAGTGATGGCGATCGGAAGCAGTGTTTTGCTCGCGCCTGAGAGATCGCCAAGGAGCCAGAAAGTGAACGAGCGAATCCGCGTCGCATCCATCAGGGTCGTCACGAAAACGATCACAGACGAAAGAAAAGTCGTGACGATAACCCCTGCGAGTATCAAACGCTCCGGTGTCGCGCCCGCACGCCCGCGCGCCAGTCGATACACCGCAAACGTGGCGAGCAGCGCTCCGGTGAACGCCAGCACGGGCCGTGTCCATTCGATCGTGCCGAAGAAAACCAGCGCGATCATCGTGCCGACTGCGGCGCCGTTCGAAATCCCCAGCAGGTAAGGTTCGGCGAGTGGGTTTCGCAACAACGCTTGATAACCCGCGCCGGCAGTTGCAAGTGAGCCACCAACTGCCGCCGCCAACAAGATTCTCGGCAGGCGAATCTGGAAAAGAATGTCGAACTGATCGCGCGTGAGTCCGCAGGGCGTCGTGCCGAAAGACGCCAGCGCACACAACGAAGAGCCCGCCGGCAATTGTTCACTCCCGACAAGAGCCATAAGCACGATGCCCAGCAACAACGCGCCGGCCAGCAGCACGCACGAAACGACCGTCTTCCGCAGCGTGACGCGGTTCTGGCGTGCCGGCGAGGCCACGAACATCTCACTGGGAACGGAAGTGATCATTGTTTGAACGCGTCGGGATGAAGAGCGCGCGCCATGTCTTCGAGCCCGTCGATCGACCTTGGTCCAGGTCGCGTCAGATAGTCGTCGTTAATCTTGTAGACCCGGCCTTGAAGCACGGCGGGTGATTGGCGCAGCGCTTCAGTGACTGTTGAATTTGCAGTGCCCATCGAGCCGCCGGTAGACAGGATGATCGCCTCGGGCCTTGTTGCAAGTGCAGACTCGTTGCTGAATCGGGGCCACGCACCAGGGACGTCAGCCGTAACGGAAATCGCCCCCGCACGGCGAATGAGATCGGTGACAAAAGCGTCGCGGCCCGCCGTGTAGAGCGGTTCACCAGACACCTGATAGAACACTCGTACCGGTTGTTGCTGCTTAACCTTTTCTTCGACCACCTGGACGCGCTCCCGCAGTTTCTGCACTAACAGTCCTGCTTGTTCCTTTTGTCCAAGAATTTCGCCAACGTGCTGAATCGAGCGGAACACGCCTTCGAGATCGTGTGGATCAGTAATGAATACAGCGATGTTCTGATCCTGCAGTTGTTGCGTGAAGATCTCGAGCTGCGACGCTGTCGAGATCAGGACCACTTGCGGCTTCAATGCAATGATTCGTTCGAGATTCGGAGTACGGGTGTCGCCAACTTCAGTAACCGACTTTGCTTCGGCGGGAAAGTCACAGTAACTCGTGCGTCCCACGAGCCGGTTGCCTGCACCGACGGCAAACACGATCTCAGTCAGGTTCGGAGCCAGCGAGATTACGCGGTCGACTTTGAAAGGCAGCGAGACACGCCTGCCCGCATCGTCCGTTAAGGTTCGCGTTATTGGCCCCTCAGGCGAAACTGCGTTGTTAGAGGTGCAAGCGAATGAGGTTGCGAGCAGAAGCGCGCAAAGCAGCAAGCGAACTGTTTGGATGGGTGATAACAAAAGAAATCCCGCTGACCTCCCATTTTCCGACAAAGGAAACAGGCATCAGCGGGACTCGAGAGAAGATCCGTGGCGGCCTGAACACCTTTGCGCGAGTGTTTAGAAGGCTGCAAAACGTCCGGGCAGGTCTCCTGGCTCAGAGAAACTAGTTTCTCAACACAGTGGCGCGACCGCGCGGGATTCTCACCCGCTTCCCTATTCTCCCCTATTGGGGCACCCTGACGATTGATTAAAAAGATCGGCTTTGAACGGCCGGACACTATCACGGTCCAGCCACGATAGTCAAACGAGCCACAAAAGGCACAAAAGGCTCAAAAAAGATTTATTGAGCGTGCTTGAATCGTTTTGAGCTTTTTGTGCCTTTTTGTGGCTATCACTCTTTTGTGCTTCTTTGTGGCTTCCAGTAAGATGCGTCGCGATGATTAAAACTGTCGAATGGACAAAAGATGGCGTGCGGATGTTGGACCAGCGCCTGTTACCTTCCGAAGAAAAGTATTTGATGTTGCGCTCCTACGACGAAGTGGCGGAAGCCATTCGCAAGATGGTGATTCGCGGAGCCCCGGCGATCGGTGTCGCGGCGGCGATGGGAATTGCCCTCGGCGCGAGCCAGTCAGTCGGAACTTCCGTGGCCGATCTCGACGACGATCTGCAATACATCTGCGAGGTCATGAGCAAGACTCGCCCTACAGCCGTCAATCTTTTCTGGGCCATCGAGAGAATGCGCGACACGTTTCAGCGCCACAAACACCTGAACGATGTTGAAGAAGTGAAGAAGAAGCTCGTAGCCGAGGCCCTTGCCATCTTCGAGGAAGACCTCGCCGCGAACCGCGCGATCGGGCACCACGGTGGACCACTGATTCCAGATGGCGCCACAGTGCTCACACACTGCAACGCCGGCGCGCTCGCTACCGCTGGAGACTACGGTACCGCACTAGGCGTCATCCGCGGCGCACGCGATGCCGGAAAGAAAGTCGCGGTCATCGCCGATGAGACGCGACCGTTTCTTCAAGGAATACGGCTCACGGCCTGGGAACTGGCCAAAGACGAAATTCCCGTTACAGTGATCACCGACAACATGGCCGGTCACGTGATGAAGAGCGGCAAGGTCGACGCGGTTGTAGTCGGCGCCGATCGCATCGCCGCGAACGGCGACACGGCGAACAAGATCGGGACTTACATGGTCGCGGTGCTGGCACGTGAGCATGGCGTGCCGTTTTATGTGGCCGCGCCGTTAACAACTCTCGATCTGTCGCTTGCTTCAGGTGAGGAGATCCCGATCGAAGAGCGTGACGCGATGGAGGTGACTCACATTCGCGACCATCAGCTCGCGCCGGAAGGCATCAACGTGCACAACCCCGCGTTTGATGTGACGCCTCATCAACTTATTACGGCGATAATTACCGATAAGGGTGTGGCGAGACCACCGTTCGTGAAGAGTTTGCAGAAGCTTTTTGAGCCGCAGATGAACGCGGAGTAACGCAGATCAGTTCGCAAAGCGGCTTGTTTTCCACCAGTCGATGGTCCGTTGCAGACCTTCGCGGAGATCGACTTTTGATTCGTAACCCAGCAGTTCGCGGGCCATGGTGATGTCGGCGAGACTGTGGCGTACATCGCCAACGCGCGGCTCGCGATATTCCGCGGTGACGTCCTGCTTGCCGGTCAGTTCCTTCAATTCAGCTAAAAGCTGATTCAACGTGATCCGCTGTCCGTTAGCGACGTTGATGACTTTCCCCGAAGCTTCTTTCGCCGAAGCCGCATTCATATTGGCAAAGACAACGTTGTCGATATAAGTGAAATCACGCGACTGTTCCCCGTCGCCGTAAATCACCGGACGCTCATTCGACAATAGCGAGCTGATAAAGCGTGATACCACTCCCGAATACTGCGAGCCCGGATCCTGGCGCGGTCCAAACACGTTGAAGTACCGCAGCGAAACTGTCTCTAAACCGTAGACCCGCGTAAACGCACGGCAGTAATACTCACCAACCAACTTCGCCACCGCATATGGCGACAACGGATCCGGCCGCATCTCTTCAGACTTCGGCAACGTCGGCTGATCGCCGTACGCGGAACTCGAAGCCGCATAGACGACGCGTCGCACGCCGCGCTCGCGCGCCGCAACGAGTAAGGAAAATGTGCCGTCAACGGATGCGATGTGTGTCTGGCGTGGCGCCTCAACCGAGCGCGGCACGGAAGGAATTGCCGCTTCGTGAAAAACTAATTCGACGTCTTCGAGCGCCTTTTTCAACAGCTCTTCATCCGCTACGCTGCCCTGGATGAAATCGACGTCACCACCGATCTCGTCGATGTTTTCGCGATGACCCGTCGAAAGGTCGTCGAGTACACGAACCCGTGCGCCATCCCTGGCGAGTGCGGAAGCGATATGAGAGCCGATAAAACCCGCGCCTCCTGTGACCAGAGTTATTCCTGAAAGTGGCATCCGCTTTTACCTGCCCACACCCACGTATTCAAAACCCATTTCCCGCATGTCTTCCGGCTCGTAGATATTTCGCAGGTCTGCCACTTTAGGCGTCGTCATAAGGTCGCGGATGCGCAACATGTCGAGGGCGCGAAACTGGTTCCATTCGGTAACAAAGACGAGCGCGTCAGCGCCTTGTACGGCGGCATACTCGTCGTCGGCATAAGTAATCTCCGGCAACAACTTCATTGCTTCATGTCTCGCAACCGGATCGTAGGCGCGCACCGTAGCGCCGTCTTCGAGCAGGCTGCGAATGATTCCGACGGCGGGGGCTTCGCGCATGTCGTCGGTTTCCGGTTTGAAAGCGAGTCCCAACACGGCGATCTTTTTTCCGTCGAGCGGACCAACAAGCTTGCGGATCTTGGTCAGCATCTCGCGCCCTTGTCGCTGATTTACTTCAATCACAGCATCGACGATCAACGACGCAGCGTCGTAATGCCTGGCTACCGTAGCGAGCGCCCTGGTGTCTTTTGGAAAACAGGAACCGCCGAAGCCTGGCCCGGGATGCAGAAACTTACTGCCGATGCGTTTGTCCATGCCGATAGCGCGCGCCACGTCGTGCACGTCGCAACCGATCTTGTCGCAAAGGTTCGCGATCTCGTTGATGAACGAGACCTTCATCGCGAGAAAAGCATTCGCGGCGTACTTGGTGAGCTCGGCGGCTTCGAGTGAAGTGATTACAAACGGCGCTTCGATCAGGTAAAGCGGGCGATAGAGATCTTTCATGATCGCGATCGCTTCTTCATCACGACTGCCTATCACGACGCGATCGGGACGCATGAAGTCGTTAATCGCAGCTCCTTCGCGCAGAAACTCCGGATTCGAGACGACGCCAAAGTTCGCGCGCGTCTTCTTGTGTTCTCTGATCAACGTGCGAATGTGTTCGCCGGTACCGATCGGCACGGTGGATTTTGTTACGACCACTTTGTAGCCGTTCATGTACTCGGCAATAGACCGTGCTGCCTGCTCAACGTAACTGAGATCTGGAGAGCCGTCTGGTTTTGGCGGGGTTCCTACGGCGAGAAAGATAACGAGTGCCTGTTCGACAGCCTGACGAACGTCTGTAGTAAATCTCAGACGTCCGGCCTGTGTGTTCTTTAGAACGAGGTGCTCGAGGCCGGGTTCGTAAATCGGCATTACGCCTTTGAGCAACCGCTCGATCTTATCTTCGTCAACGTCAACGCAAGTGACGTCAACACCAAATTCGGCAAAACATGCTCCGGTTACAAGACCTACATAACCTGTGCCAATTACAGCAATGTGCATTTACTGACTTTCCGTGTACATTCAAAACCTTGCGGGTCACGCGTGTGGATCGCGTGACCCGCAAGGTCAATTTGGCTGACCGCGGCGCTGATTACCAGTGCCACAGTATTTTTACTCAAGCCTAACGAATTAACTTAGCGAACTTACTTCGTCGGGCTGACCACAGTAACGCTGCCACCGAAGTTGAGGTCGTTGTTGTGGAACGCGGCATACAGAACACCTGCCACTGCGCCACCAACAGCCAGCAGCAACACTGCCAACGCGCCACCGCTCAGATCGTCGTCATCATCGTCGGTCTGCGGCATTCCAGCACTTGCACTCTCACCAGCTGCAACATGCTTCGAGGCGCCACCAGCCTTGAACTCTGCAACACCGGACAACGTGGCCATCGTGGTGCGTCCCTTGACAGCACTGACGGTGAACGAAGTCGCCTGCTTGCCGTCCACGACCACCGTGCCATCCTTGGTAGTCAAGTTAACCGTAGTTCCTTCGAACGTTGACACCTGAGCGCTACCAGTCTCAAGTAAAGCGGTAATGCTGTTGTTTGCAAAGCTGAGGCGAAGATTGGTGTTAGGTGCGAGTTCAACTCGACCAACCTTGCTGATGTTTACTGAAGCGCTGCTCTGGGCCGCGGTATTGATTGTCGAATCCGAAAAAATCGTACCGCCAGAAATCATCTTTTGGCCGTTAACTGTGACTTGCCCGGAAACTGACAGCTCGCCTGACGCCTTGGCGCCTGGCGCGGCCAACACCACCATTGAGTAAACACTCAAAACGGCAACCGCCACAGCAGTCGCAATGGACTTGCGGCTCCAAGATTTGCTGATCATTAACTTTCCTCCCGTATAGTGAAACACAAAACTCTTAATTGCGTACCGCGACAGACGAACAGTCGTGGGAAACTGAATAGGTTGGTTAGCAACCCGTGCAACGCCCGGTAATGCTTGGGATTATGGCCTGCTGGGCCACTAACATGGGATTTATTACACTAATACAAGCCCTCTGTCAACAATCATTTGGCTTAACTTTGCCACAAAACTGTGTCAGCCGTTGGGCCTGTTTAACGAGTGACCAACCATTGTGGCTTAGTGCCTCGCCGGCTACTTCTATTCCGGTCGCCGGACGGCGGAAGATTTCTCGGTCAGCTCGGCCTGTTCGTATGGATCGAGACGAGCGAAGAGGTAAAAAGTCTCACCAGCCCTGACGGTCCCCAGGTAGCGGAAGGTATTTCGCAGCACCTCGCCGGCCTTGAGCCGGGCAATTTGCGGAGGATTTGAGCCAAAAAGGAGGTTCATTTCATCTCCGGAAACTGCCTCCAGTTCCGGCAAATAGTCGTTGTGAGTTTCGCGAGCCAGACGGATCGCCATCTGACGTAAGGCCCTGATGCGGTTGGAATTGCGACGATAATAGGATGCGCTGACCTCGTGCCGGCTGGCGCGATCGTCAACCACCTCCTGCTCGTTCTTCAAATAACCGAGATACGCACGAACCACTGGCCCAAATTCTTCGTCTGAGTCTTGAACTGACGGGCGGGCGTGAACAGAAGTGAACGCGCAGAGAGCTACCAACAGAAAAGCGGTACATCTTCCCTTGATAGTTGCCATGGCTTTGCTCCTGGCGGGAGGTAATCCTATTTTTTTATTGTGGCCCACGAATTATATCAGCAGCCTGGTTAAGTAAATTGCACACGTCTTTCAGCAATGTTACATTGATCTTCGTTTTCCGTTAAGTGGCATGTCTTCTTCAGATCCGCAAGCCTCTTTATCCCAAAAGAACATAGCACTCGGCGTCTGTGGCGGCATCGCGGCCTATAAAGCGGTCGAGGTGCTGAGAGGATTACAGCGCGCGGGCTGTACGGTGAGAGTCGCGATGACGAAGAGGGCGTGCGAGTTTATGCAACCGCTCACGTTCCGTGCGCTTTCGGGAAGTCACGTTGTAGTCGACGATTATGCGCCGGACAATCCGGATCCGATTGCGCACATCACGTATTCGCAGACTGCGGATCTGTTGATCGTCGCGCCCGCGACGGCGAATATCATTGCGAAGTTTGCGAATGGAGTGGCGGACGATTTTCTGAGCTCGACTTATCTCGCTTGTTCCGCGCCGGTGTTGATTGCACCTGCGATGAATACGACGATGTGGGAGCATCCGGCGACGCAACGCAACCTCGAACGATTGCGCGCGGATGGTGTGCACATCATGCAGCCTGATGCGGGCGAGATGGCGTGCGGCACGATTGGACCAGGACGCTTGAGTGAACCGGAACGCATTGTTGCCGCGGCGCTCGAGATTCTTGAAGGATCGAGAGTCGCGCAGGATCTTTCGGGCGAGCGTTTTCTGATCACGGTGGGTGCGACGCGTGAAGAGATCGATCCGGTACGGTTTATCTCGAATCGCTCCTCGGGAAGAATGGGGTTTGCACTTGCTGAAGCGGCGTTGAAACGTGGTGGCGAGGTTACAGTGGTGGCCGGGACGACGACTGTAAGCCCTCCGGCAGGTGTCAGGATCGTGAAGGCATTATCGGCGGATGAGATGGCCCAGGCTGTGGCGAGAGAGAGTGCGAATGCGTCGGTCTTCATCGGCGCTGCGGCAATTGCAGATTATCGTCCGGCGCAGCGAGCCGATCAGAAGATCAAGAAATCGGAAGAGTCGATAACGTTGACGCTTGAACGAACTCCCGATGTGTTATCGCAAGTGGCGGCGTCGCGTACGAATGGAATGTTAGTCATTGGTTTCGCCGCGGAAACGGAAAACGTGATCGAGAATGCGAAAGAGAAGCTGAGAAACAAGAAGCTTGACGCGATTATCGCCAACGATGTTACGCGCGCGGATTCAGGTTTCGATACGTCAACGAATGCGATTACGATAATCACAAATGACAGTGATCCGGTTGAGCTTCCCGTAATGTCGAAGACTGAAGCAGCCAATCGCATCCTCGATGTTATAGTTAGCCTCCGATAATGCCTAAAGAACTTCTGGATATCATTGCCGAGACAAAGAAACAGCTCGAGCATTTGCGTGTTCTCGGTGTTGAAGGGATTCAGATCTCAGCTGCTGCAGCGCCTGCGCCGGCAGTCACCGTACAACAACCGAAACCGGCGCCTGTACCTGCACCAACCGAGACGATCGCTTCTGAACCAGCCGGATCACTCTTCGGCGATCTAACTCCAGCGCCGGTGAAACTCGAACGTTCAACCGAAACATTCGAACAGATTCACGCCGAGATCGGAGACTGCACGCGCTGCCCACTGCACCAGGAACGCACGCACGTGGTTCACACTGAAGGCAACAGAAAAGCGCGTTTGATGTTTGTCGGAGAAGCGCCGGGCGCGGACGAAGATGCGCAGGCACGACCATTCGTCGGGCGCGCCGGCCAGTTACTCACGAAGATCATCGAAGCTATCGGCCTGAAACGTGAAGAGGTTTTGATCGGCAACGTCAACCGCTGCCGTCCTCCCGGCAACAGAGCGCCCATGCCCGATGAAGCCGCGACGTGCAAACCATACCTGCTGCGCGAAATAGCCGTGGTCCAACCTGAAGTCATCGTGGTGCTCGGCAACACTGCAATGAAAAACCTTCTCGACACGCGTGAAGGCATAACCAGGCTGCGCGGCACCTTCCAGGATTACAAAGGCATCAAGGTGATGCCCACGTTTCATCCCGCCTACCTGCTGCGCGATCCATCCAAGAAGCGCGAGACGTGGGAAGACCTGAAGAAAGTGCGCGACTATTTAGACAGCCACAGATAGATCCTGTAATCTGTGAAAATCCGTGGCTAATACCTCATACGCTGAAGTCGCAGTTCCGCTGCATGTCTTTCAAACGTTTACTTATCGCCTGACTCCCGAACAGAGCGTCCAGGCAGAAGTGGGAGCACGTCTGGTGGTGCCCCTTGGGCGCAACCTGGTTACAGGCTACGTCGTCGATCTCCTCGATGAGCTTCCGGCAGATCTGGGTGAAGTAGATGTTAAAGACGCTCATACGCTCGTCGACGCCGAACCCGTTTGCAGTCCGGAGGTCTTGCAACTCGCGCGCTGGGTCGCAGACTACTACGCGTGTCCACTCGGCGAAGTGATCAAAGCCGCGCTGCCTCCTGGCATGACTCCGAAAAGCCGAACCGCGGACTTTATCAAGCCCAAGCTGCGCCGCTGCGTGCGCCTGAGACAACAGACAAACACAGACGAACAAAAGCTCAGCGACGGACAACGACGCGTGTTGTCCACTCTCGAAACAACGGGACCGATGTTGCTCCAGTCGTTGCTCAAGACTGCCGCCGTCAGCGCATCGACAGTCACGTCGCTGGAAAAGAAAAATCTTATCGAGATCTATGTCGAAGCTATCCGTCGCGATCCGCTAACCGAGTCGTTGGGTATTAAATCGGAAAATCACGTTCTAACCGGCGCCCAAACATCCGTGTTGGCGCAGATCGAAGAACAGATGAACTCCGGCGACTATTCAGCATTCCTGCTTCACGGCGTGACCGGCAGCGGCAAAACCGAGATCTACATGCGCGCCATGAACAAAGCGCTGAGTCTCGGCCGCTCGGCGATGATGCTCGTCCCGGAGATTGCCCTGACACCGGTCTTCTCACGTCGGCTGCGTGCCCGCTTCGGCGATCAGGTTGCGATCTTTCATTCGTCACTTCAGAAAGGCGAGCGCTTTGATGAGTGGACGCGCGTCAGAAACGGCGACGCACGTGTCGTGATCGGAACACGATCCGCCGTGTTTGCGCCGGTCAGGAATCTCGGCTTGATCGTCGTCGACGAGGAACACGAATCGTCATACCGCCAGCAGGAATCGCCTTACTACAACGCGCGTGACGTCGCCATCGTCCGCGCGCAAAAGGAATCGGCCACTGTCGTTCTCGGTTCCGCGACGCCTTCGCTCGAATCGTTTCACAACGCGCGCAAGGGCAAGTATCACTTCGTCACGTTGCCGGAGCGCATCTATGCACGTCCGATGGCGACCGCGAAGATCGTCGACATGCGCACGGTGTTTGCGCGCCACGGCAAACCGCGCGTGTTCTCGGATGAACTGCTGGAAGCGATCCGCGAGACGCGCGAACGTGAAGAGCAATCGATCATCCTGCTCAACCGTCGCGGTTATTCGAGCTTCATTCTCTGCCGGTCGTGCGGCGAGACGGTTCAGTGTCCGAACTGCGACGTAACGCTAACGTATCATCGCAGCGAAAGAGTCATCGTTTGTCATTACTGCAATCATCGCGAGGCGGTGCCGCGCGTCTGCCCCTCGTGTCATAAGAAGTACATCTACTACGTCGGCGAAGGCACCGAACAACTCGAAGAGATGCTGAAGCTGCTCTTCCCTGCCCTGCGCGTGGCGCGGATCGATCGTGATACAACCGCGCGCCGGAAGGTCTTTGAGCAGTCGCTGGCCGACTTCAGCGCCGGACGCATCGATACCCTCGTTGGCACGCAGATGCTGGCGAAGGGTCACGACTTTCCAAACGTGACCCTGGTTGGCGTCGTGTCGGTTGACGTGGGTCTCGCGTTACCTGACTTTCGATCGGCGGAACGAACGTTTCAACTGATCACGCAGGTTGCGGGACGAGCCGGACGCGGCGATCGCCCGGGCCGGGTCTTGATCCAAACTTATCATCCGTATCATTACGCTTTGCGACACGCGTGTGCGCAGGACTATGAGGCTTTTTACGAAGAAGAGCTGCGCTACCGGCAAAATCATTCTTATCCGCCTTTCGTAGCCCTCGCGAGTTTGCTGGTCCATGGTCCGGATCTGGGTCGCGTGCGCGCTGACAGTCTGGAATTGCGCAAGCAACTCGACGCGGTGAACAAGGATCGCAAGTGTCGCGTGCTGGGTCCGGCGCCCGCCCCGCTCTCGCGCCTCAAGGGCGAGCATCGTTTTCAACTCTTGATTAAATCGCGGAGTCGTAAAGATCTGCGTGAGCTCGCGGACGCCGCGCTCAAAGCCGCCGCTGATGGTGGCGTCAATTTACGATCGGTCAATCTCGAGATCGATCCGGTATCAATAATGTAGCAGGACGGTTCTTATGAAACTTTCAGAACTTGCGGAATTGACGGGGGCGCGGGTTGAGGGCGCGAACGAAGACGTTGAGATTGTCGGGGCGGCGGGGCTCGATGAGGCGGGCGAGGGACACGTAACGTTTCTGGCGAATCCACGTTACACGCCACGAGTCAACACCACGCGCGCGTCTGCCGTTTATCTGAGCGAAGAGGCGACGACCGATCGGCAGATCGCGATCCTGCGTGTTAAAGATCCCTATCTCGCTTACACGCGTGCGCTCCGGATCTTCAATCCCGAAGCTGAGCTCGAGCCGTTCATACATCCGTCGGCCGTTATCGACCCGACTGCACGTATCGCCGCACGCGTTGCAATCGGCGCGTGCTCCGTCATTGGCCGCAATGTCTTTATTGGCGACGACGTTTGCATTCATCCAAACGTGACGGTCTACAACGACGTCACGATCGGCAGAGGTTCCGTGATCCATTCCGGCGTCGCGTTGCGCGAACGAACCATCATTGGCGAACGAGTGATCATTCACAACAACACCGTCATCGGTTGCGATGGTTTTGGTTACGCGAAGGACGAAGAGAAACGCTGGCTGAAAATTCCGCAAGCCGGACGCGTCGTGATCGAAAACGACGTAGAGATCGGCGCCGCGACTACGATCGATCGCGCGTCAGTCGGAGAGAGTCGGATTGGGCGTGGATCAAAGATCGACAATCTGGTCCAGATCGGACATTCGTGTACCGTCGGAGAAGACACGTTGCTCTGCGCGCAAGTGGGGCTCGCCGGTAGTTCTCACATCGGCAACAGAGTCATTCTCGCGGGCCAGGCAGGTGTGGCAGGCCATCTGACGATTGGTGATGACGTAGTGCTCACCGCCAAGAGCGCTACCAGCCACGACATTCCGGCGGGCAAGGTGATCTCCGGTATTCCTGCGTTTGATAACAAGGATTGGTTGAGATCGACGGCGGCGTTCAGGCGGTTGGGTGAGATGCAACGAACGCTTCGGCAACTGGAAAGAAGAATAAAAGCCACGGATGACACGGATTAACACGGATAATTTCTTATCTGTGAAATCCGTGTTAATCCGTGGCTAAGTAATCGACCCACCATCCACGATCACGACTTCGCCGTTCATGTAGCTGTTGCGTTCGCTGACCATGAACGCAGCGTACTCGGCGAGCTCTTGAGGGCGACCGAGGCGGCCGGCGGAGGTCCAGAAGGCGTGCATTTGGAGTAAACGTTCCGGCAATGCCTGCGCGAGATCGGTGTCGAAGATTCCAGCCGCGATCGCATTCACGCTCACACCGAACGTCGCCGCCTCGCGCGACAAGCACTTAGTGAAACCGATCATCGCCGCTTTCGAAGTGGCGTAGTGTACGGCGGTGGGCAGCGCGCGCATCGCCCCGATGGAAGTGATGTTGAGTATGATTCCCTTGCGCTGCCGGATCATCTGTTTGTAGATGGGTTTGGTAACGGCAAAGAGACTGTCGACGTTCGTGTGAATCACTTCGTCCCACGCGCGATCGGTGGTCGTCGCGAAATTGTCGCCGCGGTTGATGGCGGCGTTGTTGACGAGAATGTCGATGCCGCCCCACTTCTCGACCAGTTCGCGCGTCAGTTTCTTCATCCCGACGCGATCGGTAACGGAGATTTTGGCGTTGAACGCACGTCGACCCTGCGCTTCAATCTTTTGACTCATTTCCGCCGCGAGATCTTCTCGTGAGTTGTAGCTAAAAGCCACATCCGCACCCTCGCGCGAAAACACTTCACAAATCGCCGCACCTATACCACGCGTTCCACCCGTTATGAACGCGCGTTTTCCCTCAAGCAACAGACTCACTTAGCTATGTTTCTCCTAAAATTAGAGCGGGGCTAGTTTCTACGTCGCGGCAGATTAAACCGTGAAAAGCGCTGCACAGTCAATTCGGGCCACGAAGAGGCACAAGGGTTTGAACCACAAAAAGGCACAAAAAGCTCAAAAATTATTTTGTGAGTTTTGTGTCTTTTTGTGGCTAGAAGTCTTTGTGGCTTGTGCGCCTCTGCCAGAACGGGGCGTCCGGCCAGCGTGTTTCGGCAGCGTAAGTGGCTGCAAGCTTCTGCTGGTAGGCTTCGAATATGGCGCCGATAGTTTGATGGTATTGCGTTAACGAAAGCTGATTTCCGTTGAGATAACTGTCCACCGCTTCGGCCGCAGCCAGTCCGGTGAAGAGAGCGTTGAATAATCCCTGAGACGAGAGTGGATCGAAACTGATAGCAGCATCGCCCACTGCCAACCAACCCTCTCCCACCGCAGGATCGAGCACGGCACTGCGCGCCGACGTGATAAAAGTCTCGTCATCAGGAACAAAACCGACGTTAGCCAGAAGCGAGGACAGTTCCGTGGCTTCTTCGAGACACTCAATTACGCCAAGCCGCTTGTCATGAAGATCGGCATCGGTATGGAAGGCGAGGATTCTGCGACCCTGCGGAATCGGCGCCGTGTAGAACCAGCCGTTCCTCACCGCCTCAACATAAGTCAGACCGCGCGCGCCCGTCGCTTGATCGCGTCCGTACACATAACAACAAACCAAATTCTCCAGCACCTTTGCTCTCAATCCAAGCTTGCGAACAACCGGCGCCGACTGTCCGCCGGCATCGATAACAAAGCACGCCGACACCTCGATCGCATTCGTATCCGTCTTGAGCCGCAAGAGCCACTTCTCTTCACTGCGTTGCAGAACATCCAATGTCGCCGGACTTAACAACTCAGCTCCACGCTCCTGTGCAAGCGCGCGCAGCCACGACTCAAAACGACGACGATCAAGATGCCAACCATGACCATCCGGATCGCGCAGGAAGTCTCGTTCCTCAGTCTCTGAACTTCCCCACACCGAACGATTGCCATACCAAGGCTCATGCTGCTCGCGTAAGAAACTCTCGAGCAACCCCATGTCAGCAAACAGCCGTCGCGCCGCGGGGACGAGTGACTCGCCCACACGCGGCGCAACTTCTAGCCGACGCTCGACGAGGAGAACACGCCGGAACGGAGCCAGGTTGATAGCCGTCACAGCACCAGCCGGACCCGCCCCGACGATCACAACATCTACGTCTCGCACCCTAATGCCGCCTCAACCCATAGGGGAATCGATGGACCTTCTCGATACCGGTGAGATCCACGTCTTCCGGCAATTTATCAGGTTCGTGCGACAGGCCTCGAGTCTGCTTCTCCTCCTGTGTTGCAGCCGCTTTACGCAACATACGCTGTGGGGGCAATTGTTCCACTTCCATCGTTTGCGGAAACTCCGGATCGCCTGGCCCTGGAAGAACTTCAACCACACCCAACTTACCGTAATCGCGGATCATGTTGTTGATCTGATCGGTATAACTCTTCGTACCCAACCCGCGCAGCCACGAAGCACGATTTGCAAACGCCGCGAGACGTTCGCCCATCGGTCGATCCTTATCCATCACGACGTCGTAGCTCTCTTTGGTCAGCACCTGGTTGGGAACGCGCGCGGGCCAGAATGTCGGCACGTATGGATCGTAGCTCTTTTGATAACCGGAACGACAACTCGCCGTATCGGTCTGCCATGGCACTGCCATCCAACGCGTGACTCCGCCCGGCACCTGGCCTGCCATTGGACCATTGGGCAAGGTCAGCGTGGCCTGGATAAGCTCCTGGCCGTATTGCGGTTCGATCCAGTCGGCGTCGGCATGCTGGAGCCGGAAGGCCGCCATGTACATCATCGAATCGCGCATGGGCCACGTCATTTCACACCCCGGATGAAATGCGTCGGCAAGACAATGTTCCATCGAAGCCTTGTCGAGCGTTGCGGGTTGATCGGCGACCGGCACATCCTCGATACGGCGCGGTGGCTGCCGTGCGGGATCGTAATCAGCATCGAAATCACCCATGGCCCACTGTCTCAGGAAACCGAGCTGAGTATCAGTCAGCGCAACGTTCTGACGCGGTGTTTCAGCAGGCGGAATGTCCATCGCATCGCCGTACATCCAGGGCCATGGAGTCGGCGACCAGGAGTCGCGGTTGTAATCGCGGAAATGGTTTGCGAGCGTGAGCCGCATTTCCCTGCTGTTCGGAGACGGATCAGCCAGCCGCGCCATCACGTCAGGATTCGTCCACTCGTTTGGCGAACGCCACCCGAAAGCAGCAGCGAAGCCGGCATTCACCCATTGCAGATTTGACATTCGTTCGAAGAGCGGGCGGATGTCCTGATCGAAAGACGGACGCGCGGGCTTCGTGAGTATGTTTGCACTGATGGCCACGTCGCGCATCAAGTCCCACATGGTGCGAACAGACTTTTGCATCGGCGCGTAGTTTGGTGGTCCAACCACTACCCACGCAGGAGAGACTTTCAACTTCTGGCCCTGGTAAGTGACTTTCGCCGTCACTGGACCATCCGAGATGTCGTCGTGCCAACCCTCGTTGTTGGCAAAGGTGATCGCGACGGTGCCATCGAACGAGGCGGACTTGCCTCGACCACCCAGAACAATCAAACGTCCGGCTTCATCCGTCCGCAGTTCACCGAGGTAAACAGTGGTACCCATGAACTTACCGGTGTCGAACGTATGCTTCTTGCCGCCGTTTTGATATTTACCTTCGATGGTGCGCGCGCCGGGATCGATCACCAGTTGCGAGCGATCCGGGACAGCGGCATTTCGTAAAAGCGACGGCGGCGCCGCTTCTGCTTCCGGTATGTCGAGCGCGAGCTGGAATTGATACCAGGCAGATTTCTTGTTTGCGAGATGTACCGTCCACTCAATCTTTGCCTCTGCCACGGTTAGTTCACGAACAGCCTTGCCTTCCGCATTCAAGCCGTAGATGCGAAAGCGTGCTGCCTGCCGTTTCAACGCGCCGGTTGGATCGCGGTAGAAGCCGGGCGCTTCCGGGGCGGGATCGGGAACTTCGGGACCGATAAAGAATTCGTTATCGCTATTTCCTAAACGTGCGACACCGATGCCGGGATAGATCGCGGCCTTCACGATGCAATCGTCGTCTACTGGCGGCAACACCACGATCGGTTTGGGCTCGTCAGGCTCGCGCGTCGTCACGCCGTTTACGTTGCGGCGCTCGGTCGCGCTGCTGGCGTAGACCAGTCTGCGGGCCTGCGAAATGCTTCCCGCCGGTTCGTGCTCCGGCAGGCAGTGCCACGGATTGAAAGCGAGGTTCTCGCCGTAGTTTGCCTGGCCCAATGCGCGAACGTCCTGTCGCGGCAGAATCAACGTGGCCACGTGGATGGGTTCGCTCTCGGTCTCGCTCCACCTGACTGTCGCCGCGTCCAAGGGCATGGTCTGGTCGTTGGTGCGGAGTTGGACCATGAACTTGAAGCGAGCTTCGCCGGTGCGCAGTCGCAGTGCCAGGTCGGTAGCGAGATAGTCGTTTACGTCTAACGGTGGCTCGCCATCGGCGATCTGTTCCGGCTCGAGTTTGTATTTGACGTATCGATCTTTACCGAACGCGTAAGGCAGCACACTCCAATACGTCGCGGTCAGTACGCTCAGCTCGATCTTCTCCATCTCCGCAAGAATTCTCTTCGTGACGGGATGGCTGTCGAGATAAGGATCGTAGTCACCCTCGACGACGCCCGCTTTAGTGAATTCGCACATGTCCTCGGCTGTATCTACGAAGAACACGTCGTGGTTCTGCAAAATGAAGTCCTGCGTGTTGCCGTCGCCCATCAATTTCTGTCCGGGCACGTTGAAGAGCTTGATGCCGACGCCGCAAGTAGTTTTGAGGTCAGGATTAGTGGGGATGGTGTCGCTGGAGAAACGTACCCAGGCAGGCAGTTCTTTCTCCTTCAACGCGAACACGCCGACTCTTAAGTCCTTCGGTAGATCCGGACGGATCTCAAAACGCGCACAGGCAACACCATGAGGCTTCAGGAAAACGGGTCTGCGCGCAGGCGTCTGGCCTTGCTTGATGCGACGCGTCTGCACGATGTCAACAAACATCTGCTTCAACTTGCCGTCTGGATCGTCTTCACAGTTCCAGCAGGCTTCGGCGCTCTGAGGCTCCGACTTTTTCTTCTTTTTCATTCTATTGAGAGCTCCTGATTTAGATTGAGAAATCTGGATTTTATCCGTGTAATCCGTGGCTAAATTCGAGCATGGCTGAGAGTGAGTGTTGAACGAAGTCGGTGCGAACCTCGCTGAAGTGAATTCCCTGGCGCAGGCCGCCAATTGCATAGCCCGGGTTGGGCAGGATCGCGCGGTCGCGTTCCTGGATGATCAGTTGATCGAGGAAGCGAAAGCCACGCGCGCAGGAATCGAAATAGCTTTCACGGCGCGCGCCGCTGGCGATATTCAGTGCGGCTGCGATGCCTTCGAGATAGACGGCGGTGGTGTAACCGGGCGTGCCGGGTTGATGGTCGTTGATGAAGCCACCCGTCTTGTCCTGCTGGTAACCGAGGAACCAGTCTGCAATCTCGAAAGTCATGTCGGCGAATTGCTGTTCGTCGGTCACTTGCCACCACTTGCTGAAAGCCTGCAACAACCACGCGACTTGTCCGAAGTGGCGTTTGTAACGAAAGCGATGGCGGTAGTATTGAAAACTGCGGCGCAGTCGTTCTTCATCGATTGGCGAAACTTTTTGTTCGCAGGCGACGGCAAGAGCGAGCAGCACCTGGCCTGGAAAGTAATCCTGATACGCATCGAACGATGGGTCGCCGGCGTTTTTGTGAGTGGCGATGCGGCCGTGAGGAAGCTCGACACGTTGCCACAGCGTGTTGGCGAGATCTTTTGCTAACGAACGTCGCGGATCGTCGTCTGGTAAATTGCACAGAGCGAGTAGCAGGAACGAGATCTCGGCAGCAGAGTCGTCCAACGTGTTTGCGAGTAGAGAATCGATCACTTTACCGGCAGCGATCTTTAGTTCATCACCACCGAGAGTCTTGTGCGCACGCGCTAACACCCATGCGCCATGAGCTTGCCTTGCCAGATCAGCGCCCTCGAACAGACGGTTGTGAAAAGGTTGATACGAGAAGAAGAATGTGCCGTCTTCGCGTAGGTGTTTGAGCAGGTAGCGCAGATGCAAATCGCGATGTCGAGCAACAAGCGTTTCAACCGGCGGTAGGTTCTTCTGTGGCGGGGCGAAACCTCCAATCACCGGCCAAACGCCCTCAGTACCCGCGAACCACGTAGCACAATCGTAGCGGCACCAGGTGTACGGCGGCTCAGACAGTCCGGCCTTCTCGAGCACTGCCTTCGCAAAACTCACGTTGTTGAGATTCCAAAGGCCGGCGACGAACGGAAGCAGCAATCCGATCTTCTGGCCCTGGTAGACCATCAGCGTCTGATCGCCATGACGATAGTAATTAACCACTTCTTCCGGCGGCGAGTATCCGATCACGAGCGGATCAAAGAGCATCGAAACGGTGACTGCGATCGAATCGACATTGACTGGAGTTGTCTCTGAAAATCTCTCATCACGAAGAGCGGCCTTGACGATCTTCTGCAGATCATCGTCGAGGTTGCGTACGGCCAACCCCATGCAACCACGCAAACGCCCTTCGATATAGATCGTCACGTACACCGACTCGACGTTTTTCGGAAGCAGATCGTCAGCCAGACGCGGCGTGGTTTCGGGACGATTGAATACCTGGCCCAACACAAGGTCGCGCGCGCGCTCGGCAATCGGCCCGCAAACGTTTTTGTCTTTGTGCCACGGAGGTAGTTCAGGCGCCGGGACGCCGGTCGGTTGCCACTTTTCCTCCGGCTCAACGGCTTTTACAACCTCATGACGAAGGATCTCATAAGGCTCAAACGAAATAAGCTTCCCATTCTTTATGCGCGCGTGTTGAAACTGCGCCCACTCGTTAACAATACCCGGCATCCGCGGCAGGGCCCCGCCCATCCGGTCGCGACGCTCCAAACTCCGCACCACGATCCCGTAACGATCGTTATCGAGTTGACCCGGAGTGCAGTTCTCCAACGCACTGAAGAACGTCACCGCAATCGCGCTTTCATTGACTTTGCTCAGCCCTTCGTCACCACGCGGCAGACTTCCGGCTGTGCTCAACGACGCCATCACCACATCTTCTGCCGCAGTGCCCGACGGTTCGCCCGGGAAGTGCCAGAACCCGCCACGAGCATGACGACAATGAAGGTTTGCGCGCGAGCGAATGCTCACCCACGCGCCACCGGCTGAGTCGTAGTCTTTATCGAGGTGTTCGGGAGCACGCAAGAGCTTGCCTGATGACAAGTATTCCGAAACTACCAGCCGGGCGAGTTGCGCGGGATGAAGGTGTTCGGGCGCTTGTTCCGTGGACCACTCAAACGCGGGAAACCATTTCGACGGATTGGCCAGCGGTTTCTGTTCATCGTCCATGTGTGCGATGAAGTCGTCCCAAATGTCGTAGACGGCTTCCATGTGATAACCGCGCTCCTGCATGAGTGCGTAACCATTGCGCCAACCAAAACGCACGAGGCAAATGCCACCTTCGACGCGCAGGCCGGCGGCTTCGAGCTTCTCGGTGGCTTCGGTCATGCAGGTACCGGAGCTTACCGAGTCGTCGATGATGATCACCGGCTCGTTCGGATCGATTTCACCTTCGATCAGTTTGCAGGAACCGTGCTGCTTTCGCTCTTTGCGAACGAGCAGACCGCGATAACGGCTGTCCTGAAGCAGGCACGACTGAAGAATCGGAACGCCCGTCAGTCCGTAAGTCGCGATCTGCTTGCCGTCGAACCGTTTGAGCAGTTCCGATATGCACTGCCCTGCCAGTTGCGCTCCTCTTGGCGAGAGCGTCACGGAAAGAGAATCGAGCATCCAACGCGCGGAGGTGCCATCGCGTGAGAGCACTGGCTGCGACTCGGTGCGATAAAGAATCCCGCGCCGCCGGAGCATGTCCAGCAATTCGGCGCGTCCTGATTGAAAACTCTCAGGAAGTGATCTGAGCGTGGTGGAAAGTGCTTCGCGCAACATTCTGCGTAATCTGCGGATGGTTTTAAGATCTTAGAAGTAAGGATTCTCCGGAAGTGCCAGGCTGAGATAACGATTGTCGAGATGAATCATCAGATCTTTTTCGACGAACTCTTCCAACGCACCTTCAACCCACGGGGCATCTTCAAACTTCGCCGCAATGTCTTTCCGGCTACGCGCGTCGGCGCAGTACTCGTAAAGATTTGCGTAGTCGTCGGAATAGGTTGTCGTGCGTGGCGAACAGTTGCGCCCATCCTCGATCAGGATCGTGGCCCACGCTTTTCGGTAACGAAGATACGGACGGGGACGCTGCCGCCAACGGTGTTGCCACGCATCCACAGCCTCGAAGATCTCGTTGTATTCGTGATCCTGAAGCGTATTGCCCATCTCATGTTCAAAATAGTAGGAAACACGATTCAGGTCGAAACGATCCTTCGGGTACAGGTAGTCGTAACAAGCAGACGGAATCAATCGACTCACTGACTGCGTCTCAGGTTCGGCATACATCGGCGAGCCACGATCCGCGCGCGCCTTCGCAACGGCCCAGGGCGCCTGGAAGTGTGGAATCTTCGCCATCACGTTACATTGCGCGCGATAGTCGTCCAATGTCTCACCCGGGAAGCGCAGCAGAATGTTGTACAGGTTATTGATGCCATAGTAAGTGGAC
>DASVGE010000070.1:0-3051 GCA_036379695.1 Pyrinomonadaceae bacterium
GGTGCCTTGGCACCGCTTTGGCCGGCCCGGGAAACATTGGCGAAAGCGGTGCCAAGGCACCGCACTCCAAAGAGACGCCCGCTTCCGGGGAGCCTGATTGCTCAGCGCGCAGTATTGATGCTAATTTGACTGGTTCAATGACGGTAGACATCGCCCAAACCAGAACTGAAGTAGGGAATTACTTTGTTTCGAACTATCCGCCGTTCTCCCAGTGGAAGCCGGAGTTTGTTCCCCATGCGCTCGAGGCGCTCAGCCAGCCGCCGCGAGTCAACGATCCGCTAGGTCTCTATATCCACATCCCGTTTTGCCGGAAACGCTGTCTCTTCTGCTATTTCAAAGTCTACACAGACAAGAACGCGTCGGAGATCGAGATCTATCTCGACGCACTTATCAAAGAGAACGAGCTTTACAGCCGCATGCCTGCATTCCAGGGGCGGCAGCTTCGGTTCGCATATTTCGGCGGTGGCACGCCCTCGTACGTGAGCGAGAAACAGTTGCGTTATCTCGTCGATGGACTGAACCGGCACGTGAGTTGGGAGAACGCCGAAGAGGTCACTTTCGAGTGCGAGCCGGGCACGATTCAAAAGGCGAAGCTCGAAGCGTTGAAAGCGATCGGAGTCACGAGACTCAGTCTAGGTATCGAACACTTCGACGACGAGATCCTTGCCGCCAACGGGCGCGCGCACTTGTCACCCGAAATCTATCGCGCATACCAGTGGGCTCGCGAGGTCGACTTCCCACAGATCAACATCGACTTGATTGCGGGAATGATGGGCGAGACGGAAGAGAAGTGGCGTGAGGCAGTACGTCGTGCGATCGAATTGCAACCCGACTCAGTCACCATCTACCAGATGGAATTGCCGTACAACACGGTCATCTCGCAAGACGTGTTGAAGAAGGGCATCACATCGCCTATCGCAGGTTGGACCACGAAACGTCGCTGGCTCGATTACGCTTTCGAACAATTTCTTGCGCACGACTACGAAATCGCGGGTAGTGATATTGTTGCGACAAAGAAGAAGGTGTGCCGGTTTATTTACCGCGACGCGCTCTGGCACGGTGGCGACATGATCGGTATCGGAGTCTCATCGTTCTCGCATTTCGGCGGAGTCAATTTCCAGAACGCGCACAACTTCGAGGAATATGTGCGCATCCTTAACGAGGATCGCCTGCCGCTGTTGCGGGCCGTTTCGCTGACGCCGAAACAGAGACTCATCCGCGAGATGGTTTTGCAGTTGAAGACCGGCAAGCTCGACACCGGTTATTTTCGTGAGAAGTTTGGTGTTGATGTTTGGAACGAATTTCGTTCCGTGTATGAAGGACTGGAAGAAAAAGACCTGCTCGCGCGTCAAAACGGAAACGTCTCGCTGACGCGTCGCGGGCTGCTGGAAGTGGATCACTTCCTGATCGATTTTTTTGAACCTGAACTGAGAACAGTACGGTACGCATGAAGAACAATACTTACGACGTCATCGTAATGGGTGGTGGACCCGCAGGGAGCACCGTGGCCGGCATCCTGGCGCGCGAAGGGCGCCAGGTGATCCTTTTCGAGAAAGAAATATTTCCCCGTCATCACATCGGCGAGTCGCTGATGACTGACACTTACTGGACCTTCCGTCGCCTGGGCTTGCTCGAAAAAATGAGAGAGAGTCCATTCGTTCGGAAGTACAGCGTTCAGTTTGCAAACTCCGCGGGCAAGGAATCGCGCCCGTTTTACTTCTTCGAAGCCGTGCATCACGAGAGCGCCGTTACGTGGCAGATCACACGCGCGCAGTTCGATCACATGCTGATCAATCACGCTGCCGAGCAGGGCGCCGTGGTGCATCAGGGTGTTCTGGTTAAGCAGGTGCTGTTTGAAGGCGATCAAGCTGTCGGCGTCGAAGTGCAGATGCAGGACGGCACGCGTGAGAAGTTTTTTGCGAAGGTTGTGGTCGATGCGACCGGACAGTCTGCAATGCTCTCAAACAAGTTTCGCTGGCGCGTACGCGATCCGAAACTCAAAAAAGGCGTGCTGTATTCCTATTTCAAGGGCGCGCATCGCGAGCCCGATCTAAACGGTGGCGCAACGCTCGTGCTGCGTACGGAGCCGGGCAGCGGTGGTTGGTTCTGGTATATCCCGCTCGAAAACGACATCACCAGCGTGGGCATCGTCGCGAATCCTGATTACCTTTTGAAGAATCGCGGACAGGACCTGGCCAAGATTTTCAACGAAGAGATCGAGAAGTGTGAGTCGGTCCGGCGGCGCGTTGCTGAGGGCACTCGCGTAGACAAGATCTATTCGATCCTCGACTACTCGTATCGTTCCAAGCACAACGCCGGTAACGGCTTTATCATCATCGGCGACGCTTACGGTTTCCTCGATCCCATCTACTCTTCGGGCGTGCTGCTGGCGTTGAAGATGGCGGAACTGGCCGCGGACGCCATTCACGATTCATTCAATCACGACGACTTCTCCGCCGCTCGCCTCGGCCAGTACCAGGCGAAACTCGATCGCGGAATCGAGTCGATGCGCAAGCTGGTCTATGCGTTTTACAACGACGGCTTTAGCTTCTCAGGTTTCCTGCGCAAGTATCCGGAAGAGCGCGTCCACATCATCAATCTGCTGATTGGCGACGTGTTCAAGGAAGGTGTTGATTCAATATACGGGCCGATGTCCGAGTTCGCAGAGATCCCACCACCACTCTACGAACAGGTAGACGGCACAATGGTCTCCCAGGTCCCGACCCCCGACGAATCCGACCTTCTGCTCTCGGCCAAATATCTGTCCTACGACGACCGGCCACATACAGATTCCTAGCCACTAAGACACAAAGGCAAAAGTGTATTTTGAATTAGCCTTTGTGTCTTTGCGGTTAATTATCCTTCGGAACGGCCTTGCACAAAAAGTCATTTTGGCGCTCTTCGCTTCGGCTCGCCGCCCGATGTGCTTCGGCTTCGCCGCCCGATGTGAGGCAAGGCTATGCCTTGCCGTCAGGCTTTTAAAATAATGTTCGGGGCTAAGCCCCCGGTTCGGCCTTGGCCCATAAGTCCTTAGGGCAGAGCCCGAACCGA
>DASVGE010000071.1:0-16558 GCA_036379695.1 Pyrinomonadaceae bacterium
GAGTGATGAGTTGCCTCACGATTACAACCTGCGTTTCCACCTCGCTCCCGAAGCGATGAATCACACGGCTGTCCAAAGACGCGACAGCAACAACGCTGTCATTGCGCCCGGTGTAGCGCTCATCTTTCCCTCACCTAACGAACCGCAACTCCAGCCTGGTTGGTTTGCGCCACAGTACGGACAAAGAATTTTAGCCCCCGTCGTCAGTGTTCGTACAAAAGCGACCAAGACGGTTTTCTTCACGCTGGTTACTCCACTCGAGTTGAATGATTCACTGCCTGCGTTCCGAGTGTTAACCGACGATGCAAGTTGCTCGGAACGGATCAGTTTTGAAGTCACTGGTGTTGGTCGAAATAGATCGATGATTGATCGCGTAGTGTGGGGTGCGCGGGCCGAGCACTTGACGATCGGAAGTGCCACGGGGGCGGCTCGCGCTGCGTGGGTCCGTGCCTTCACGTCAGGCAGCGCATCAGTTGTACAAGCCTGTGAGGTAAGCACGATGGCGTGTCCGACTGAGGTGCTCCCAGGCGCGGACCCAGTTTCATGGATAGCGTGGAACGAAGATTTCGGTTTCACACAATCAGGAGGGCCAAGGCGATGAATGTTCCGCTTGCAAACATTCCGTCCGCATCGTTTGGTTTGGCGCCGGATCCAGCGCTGCCGCAACGCGATCTACTCTTGGACGACCGGCAAATGGCCGCGCACCTCTCGTTATTGTTCACTCGTGGTGGCCCATCCGTAATTGATAGTTGTGAAAAGCAACGAATCAAGTATCGGATAGGTGAAAGCCTGCGCGTACTTTACCGGCTGTCCGTAAACGGCCGCGCTCATCTGGTCGCTGCTAAGGCGTTTGCTGGACCTTTCTCAGAAACCGCTGTCGGCATTTCGGAAATTTCCCAGCGCAAGTCGGGTCAGAGCGTCGATTCGGACATCAAAGCGGCGTTCTGGGTATTTCCTGATGATCGCAAGATCAGGCATCTGAGTTTGCTTCGTGATAAGCCAGAAACCCTTTCGCTCGTGCTGGGAGGCAAGTGGCATCGGAGCGAGGGTGTCGCTTACGTGCCCGAGAAGTGTGCGACGGCAAGATGTCTGGACCGCAACGGCCAAACCATTGCTTACGCCAAGATGTATGCTGCCGCTGAAGAACATCGCGTTGCTGAGACTTATCGTCAACTAGCTTCAGGCTGCACGCGCGTTGTTAAACCCCTCGAGTACTCTCAATTACACCACCTCTTGTTGCTTCAAGCTGTTCCAGGCAGCCGTATCGCCGATCTGCAAGATAAGCAATTGAGTGATGGGTTTGCTGGTTTGGCACAGACACTCGCGTGTTTCCATTCCATATCAATTGCGAGTCACTTGCAGCGCTTTAGGCGGCACGATCCCGATCGTTTGCACAATTGCGCGCGGATCATAGCCAGGGCTCGTCCAGACATTGCTGCGGTTGCAAACGAACTCGATCGCGAGCTTCGTTCAACCATTCTCTGCGACGAACCTTTAGTTTGCTTGCATGGCGATGTACACCCGAAGAATGGCATTGCCTCAAACGGACTAGTCACGCTCATCGATTTGGACCAGAGTGCCGTTGGTCCGGCCGCCGCTGATCTCGGAAGCATGCTGGCGCTGCTTCATTACAACTGGCGGACAGGTTTGCTAACACACAAAAGGAAACAGGAATTGGCGAGTGCATTTCTCGACGCTTACGCTGGTTCCCGACAACTGCCATCGCAAAGATCTCTAACCTGGCATACAGCGGCGGCTTTGTTGTCAGAACGTGCCCTGCGATCCGTAAATCGCATCAGGCCGGAGGGCCTGCGTCACTTGTCGCTGTTGCTCGATGACGCAAGGGAAATACTTCGGACGGGAGGAGTGAACTCATGATTCGTCGTCCGACTTTGCTCTTCTATTGCCAGCATGCGATGGGCATGGGACATCTGGTGCGGTCACTCGCCTTGGCTGACGCGCTGTCGCAGTCGTTTCGCGTCGTTCTTCTAAATGGCGGGGAGTTGCCGGCGTGCCTATCGTTGCCGCAGTCGATCGAGATCGTCAATCTTCCTCCTCTCCGTCTTGCAGAAGGTCAACTCGTCTCCTGCGACAACCGTTATTCGGTGACGCAAGCGCAAGATGAGCGATTAGATCGGATTCTAAGTTCGTTCCGTTGGTTACGCCCTGAAGTCCTGTTGATTGAGCTTTACCCATTTGGGCGCAAAAAATTTGAATTCGAATTGCTGCCATTGCTGGAGGCGGCAAAAACGCAGAGCCGTTTCGCACCACTCATTGTTTGCAGTCTGCGTGACATTCTGGTGAGTAGCCGAAGCGACCAGCAAAAGCATGAGCAGCGTGTCGTGTCGACAGCCAATCGCTGGTTTGATGCGATCCTGGTTCATTCTGATCTCGGCTTCGCGAGGTTGGAAGAGTCGTTCGATCCTCGCACGCGTCTCATTCCTTCAGTTCATCACACCGGGTTTGTAGTTGGTAACAGGCAGAAGCTGCCGCGAGATCGATCAAGGAATGGTCCTATCGTGGTTTCGGCGGGTGGTGGCCACTATGGTTGTCAGTTACTCAGCTCGGCTATTGAAGCGCACGCCCTGCTATCGGAAACCGAGTCACTCACGATGAAAGTTGTCGCTGGTCCGTTTTTGCCTGAAGCCCAATGGAAAGATCTCTGTGTCGCTGCTGATGGTCGACGAGGAGTGACCCTGGTTCGCTCTGTGCCCGATCTCTATTCAGAACTGTGCCAGGCCAGAGCCTCGATCAGCCAGTGTGGTTATAACACCGCGATGGAAATCGTTCAGGCGCAGGTACCCGCGCTCGTCGTGCCGTTTGCCGATCGCGGCGAAGATGAGCAGCTTAAACGCGCACGGCGACTGGAGGCTTTGGGCGCAATGCGGGTGCTCGAGCAAAAAGAGATGAGGCCGGAGCGCATGGCTGAGGAAATCAGAAATCTCATCAATTTCCAACCGCAAACAGCACGCCTGAATTTCGACGGCGCTCGCTGGTCGACCGAAATTCTGTACGACCTGCTGGAGCGGCGCCAGGTAATGCAAGGCTCTCATGCCGTGGAGGAATTAGTGCGATGTCTAGCATGAGTACATGGCTCGATCCGTTGCGCGAGGCTTTGGATGAGTCTGACACACGTATTGATTTCTTTTTCCGTGACGATGATGTTGGTTGGGCCGACGACGAATTCCGTGCGCTGCTCGCCTGCTTTCGAGGGCATTCAGTGCCACTCGATGTTGCCGCGATTCCCACTGCGCTGACCGCAGCACTGGTGAATGAACTTTGCACTCTGCATGCGGAAACACCGATGCTGGTCGGCATTCATCAGCACGGATTTTCACACACTAACCACGAAGTGCTCGGCCGAAAGTGTGAGTTCGGAGCCTCACGGACGCAAGAGGAGCAGTATTGGGACATTCAGCATGGCAAGATGAAACTCGACGCAATGTTTGGCTTCGCTTTCGATCCGATATTCACGCCTCCCTGGAACCGCTGCACTGAAATAACTGCCGAATGCCTGCGAGAGCTGGGGTTTCACATCCTATCACGCGACGCGACAGCACCTGCGCTCGCAGTTTCAGGTCTGAAGGAATTACCGATTTCAATCGACTGGTTTGCGAAAAGGAACGGGAAACGTTTGAGTTTTCAATCTCTCGGAACGCTCATAGCCAGGACGGTGAAACAAAGGCAGCCCCTCGGGATCATGCTGCACCATGAGCTGATGAATGCAGATGAGCGAGAGCGTCTTGATCAGTTGCTTGTCCTGCTTTCTACGCATCGACAGGTGCACTGCAAGTTGATGGCCCAAATTGCCGGTCCTGGAGCGACCGCGAAAGAGTCGTTCGAGATCGACCACTCGATGCAACTGTGAATCCTGATAAGGAGTTGTTCCTATGAAGCTGATTCTTATGATTCCGGCGATCGTTACTTTGGTGATGTGCTCATCTTTAACACGAGCGCAACTCGCTGACGCCAATCGTGAAATACAACCAGGGACGACCAAAGAAGCTCAGAAGAGTCTGACTGAAACCGAAGGGTGGCGTCGCCGGTTGTGGTTCAGTGCAACTCTGGCCACGAGTTTTGACACAAACATTAATCATGATCCTCAGGGTGTGAGTTCTTTTGGTCTGGTGCCCAGCCTGGCAGTGCATTTCCAGAACAGTGTCGAGAAGCCGTCATTTGAAATAGATTACGAAGTAGCAGCGCATAACTATTCGAACTCCAAAGAATGGGACCGCGTTAGCCACAATCTCGTGATGTCGTACCGAAAACATCTCTTCGGGCGCTGGTCAACTCGTACTGAAAGCGAGATTACGCTTAAAGGTTCGTCGGAGGATCGTGAACTCAACAACCAATACGTCCTGCGTCAGCAACTCGAATATCGCATTAACGAGAACAGCAGGCTGCAGCTCGTCGGAGCTTATCGAATAAAGCGAGATCCTTATGACAGTGGAAGCAACGCCATCGATCCGTACGCCGGTGTCAGATTTATCCAGAAACTAGACGGCGACAAACGGTTGGCACTAAGTTATCGCTACGACAAGAATCGATCGTGGGACCCGAAGAACCGCTACATTCGCTGGGCGTATGAAGCAGAATTTGCGACGCCCTTTGTCGATCGGCGCACCCGGCTCAGTTTTGATCTTACTTATAAGCCTCGGCTTTATGGACGCACCGTAAAAGTCGAGGGCGAGCGTGTGCCGCGGCGTGACGGTCGATGGATCTTTGAGACTCAGGTTGAGCGAGTCTTGCGATCCAATTTACGGATGGTTTTCGTGTATCGCTTTGAACGACGCGATTCGAATGATCCGGATAAAGATTTTCGATCAAACCAGGCAGGATTTGCTTTAACGTATCGCTGGTAGGTTTCCTGCCGGAACGGCGTCAAAAATGGTGATTCCCGTTAATTCATTAGAAACACCAGATGGATGAGGATCTCTCAAGAGGATAAAATCGTTTATGGACGCGCGGCCTTGCCTTGTTCCGAGATCGATGTCGCTGGAAACCTGTATACTTCACGAACTCAGTCAAGCCAAAATTTCGTCTGAGCGAAAATCTTTCGTGGGTTCTCACCTCAAAACGGCGTCTACTGTAGAAAGGGGTTATGGCCAGTCCCGCAAAGATAGCAAGGCAGACCAACCCACAGGAGGAGGTTTTCCTCACAAAATACGTGCGTCTTTGCGGCTGGGCGCTCAGACTAACCCAAAATGATCGTGAACGAGCAGAAGATCTCGTTCACGATCTTTATGTTCAGTTAGTCCACGCGTGTCCAAATCTAGACGCTATCACCAACCTCGATGGCTATCTATACCGCACCTTGTACAACCTCAATATCTCGCAACTGCGACGGCGCGCCAACAGTCAGGTTCAATCACTCTCTGTAATTGACTTCGACTCTGCCGAGAGTAGCCTGCGCGCTGCCGATCCGCGAGAGTTGATTCGATACCAGGACGATTTGCGGCAAGTTTGTCACTATGCTTCCATCCGAAAGGAGAGTTCCAAGGCGGGTAGCGCTTTGATCCTGCGATTCCTGCACGGTTACTTTCCGCGTGAGATCGCGCTTGTCATGAAGTGCACTCGTGAAGCCGTGGAAGAACGACTACGTTTGGCGAGAACCGAAGCGCGACAGTTCCTCCAAAACCCCACGCAACTGCGCTTCTTACTTAAACCAGCGGAAACTACAGTTCCGGCTCCAAAGACGGGCTTCGTCCAGCCTGTGGATCAACTCCTGCTGGAACTTCGTCAACAAGTGTTCGATTCAAGGCGAGGAGCTTGTTTGCACGTAAGTGAACTGAAGCAACTCTACAGTCGAACAGGTAAGTTGGATCATGCCACGCTGAGTCATCTGGTTAGTTGTCCTGAATGTTTGGAAGAAACAAATCGTATCCTGGACCTCCCTCCATTGGCCGATCGATTTCCCACAGACACAATTGGAATCGATCAGCCGCCTCGCAGCGGTAACAAACCGACTGGCGGTGGGGATAACAGTGGCGATGGTGATGGAGGCGGTGTCGGAGCGGAAGAACAAATACATAAGTTCAGACGGCGTGCTCAACAAGTACTCGAGCAGCGACCACAATCACTCAGGATTTCCATTAATGGAAACGTCGCCGCCGAACAGCTGATAACTTCTGATCGCTGCACGCAGATTCTCACTCTCAATAACATCCACGAGATCGAGTTCATTGAAGTACTCAGCGAGCAACAAACTCTCCTGCTCATGATTTCGCTAACGGACCAGCCGTTGTCGGGAATTTTCCATTCCGGAATCGCATTCAGTGATGATCGACGCCTTGATTTGTCGGTTGACCTCGATGAAACGAGACCAAGGGTCGAGGTTGTCTATCGTGATCTGTCAGCGGTCTCGCAAGCTGAAACTGCTGCACCGAGACTCGTCACAGCTTCAACGGCGCACTTATTGGCAACCACATTGGCAGGCACAATCAGCAAAGTTTTTGATCAACTCAAACAGGGTTTGCGGTTCGTGCTAAATCCGGCCGCAATCACTGCCACCGTCGCACTGCTTCTGATAACGGTTTTGTTGTTTGTACGCTTCTCGGTTCCTCGTGTCACAGCAGGGGAATTGCTCGATCGTACGACAAGAGTGGAAACTACAATCCTTGAAAACGCCGATATCGCAACTTATCGGACTCTGAGCCTCGAAGCGCACCGTTCAGACCGTGCAGAACTAATCAAACAACGAGTCGAGATCTGGCATAGTGCCAGGCTTGGAAAGACTGCACGGCGGATTTACGACGCTGCTGGAAATTTGAGCAACGGTGAATGGAGTCAAACAAATGGCGCTGCGACAATTTATCAACCGGGGAGGTCGCCAGAGTCTCGAGTTTCCGCCGGGCTAGCCGGAGACGCCATTATCGAAGCCGGGGAGTATTGGCGATTAGATCTCTCGGCCAGGAGTTTCAGGGCTCTGCTGAAGAACTCCGACTCCATTGTTGTTAAAGAAGACCCAACGAGTTATCTGCTGACCTTCAATGCCGACAAACCAGCAGTAATTACGCACGCGACACTGCGCATTCACAAGCAGTCGACACGATCTGTGGAGCTGACTTTGATACTCAGTCAGAACGGAGTCACGAGCGAAGTCCACCTTGTTGAAACCGGATTCGAGCAGAAGTCACTCGACGCGGCGCCGCAGAGCGCGTTCGAACCTGATAAAGAATTCGAAAATCCAGGCGCCAGTTTAAGATCTCCCGAAAGTGGTGACAGCAAGACGGCCAGCACGGTTAGCACTCCTGAAACAGTGGCGTCCGTAGAACTGGAAATTGAAGTGGCCTACCTGCTCAATCGCATCAAAGCGAATCTCGGGGAGCAGATTAGCGTGTCGAGAACTCCTGGTGGGGTACTTCGCGTCGAAGCTATCGCGGAAACGCAATCGCGGAAGGCAGAGATTCTTCAGGCCCTCGAGCCTGTTCGTAACAATCCCGCTGTGCGCATCGACGTTAATACTGTCGCTGAAGCAGCACGTAGAGTCGATCCAACCAGTCAGAAAAAAGACCCCATCGATCGCGAAGTTGAAGTCGCAGACAGTAGCGGACCGTCTGATAGTGAACTGCGAACCTACTTCATGAGTCGCGTGCCTCCGGATGCGGTTGACTCTGAAATAAGAACGTTCACTCAAACCGTGATGAGAAATTCGCGCCAGGCAGTTTTGCATGCCTCGGCACTGCAAAAGCTAGTGCAGCCATTTTCAGCGAGCGACGTGCAGTCGCTATCTTCCGACGCGCGGGAAAAATGGAGCACCATGATCCGTGAGCAAATAATTGGGTATCAACGGTCAGTTGCTGCCGTACGCAACGACCTCCGACGCATCTATCCCGCTGCCGGATCTGCTACTGTCATCGTTAGCGCCGGCAGTGTTGAGGAAGCCAGCGCTCAGTTGCTCCGAATTAGCTTCAGGAATGACAAGGTAATTCGCAGGGCGTTCACAGTTGCTGAAGGAAACTCTGGCTCAGCAGCGCTTTCTGTTCAATTGTGGCAATCGCTGGCCGAGGCTGAACAATTGGCAAGAGAGATTCAGCGACTAACCGCACCGGGCTAAAACCCGATGAGAATGAGAATGAGAAGGAGTCCGAAATCATTCCTGGAAGAGGTCAGTACAGGGAGCGGTAGCTGGTCAGTGATCAGCATGCGATATTCCAATGATTCTCAACTTCCATCGTTGACCAGGTCGCTACCGCTCCCTGTACTGACCTCTTCCAGGTACGTGCCCTACTTTTGAGAGCAAAGCCGGGCCGAACACAGTTACGGTGATTTTGTGGGATACAACCGCGCCTTCAATTCATGGCTGGCATGCGCCCTGGTCCTTCTCTTTTGCTGTGTACCAGCAACGGCCCAATCGTCCAGCGCCACATTAAGTGGGATCGTAATCGATGAGGCAGGCGCTGTAGTTCCTGGCGTCGAAATCACTGTGTTTAACCTCGACACGGCTCTGTTGCGCCACGGAGTCACGGACGACACAGGATCATTTTTTATCCCCATACTCCCACCGGCGCGTTATACCGTTACTGTACAACGCCCTGGATTCGCCCCAGTCGACAGAAATGTAACTCTCAACACGGGCGATCAACTGTCGCTCCGAATCATACTCAAAGTCGGTCAAATCGGAGCCTCAGTGTCCACAATCGCTGAATTCTCCGAAGTACGAAGTTCACCGTCAGTAAGCACAGTGATTGATCAAGACTTTGTATCGAATCTGCCCTTGAACGGACGCAGCTTTCAATCACTCTTTGAACTTGCACCCGGGGTAGTGATATCGCGTTCTACTTTCAGTGAACAGGGACAGTTTAGCGTTAACGGTCAGCGAGCTAATGCGAACTACTTCATGGTCGATGGTGTAAGCGCAAATATCGGTGTGAGTGCCGGCGCCGCCCCGGGTCAGGCGGCGGTTGGATCGTTACCTGCATTGACGGCCACCGGCACCACGAGCAGCCTGGCGTCAGTCGACTCGCTGCAGGAGTTCAAAATTCAAACGTCCACTTACGCTCCGGAGTTCGGCCGTACTCCCGGCGCCCAGATTTCGATTATCACGAGATCGGGTACTAACAACATCCATGGGCGAGCATTCAATTACTTCCGTAACGACGCGCTGGATGCAAACGACTGGTTCGCTAATAGTCGTGGTCTACCTCGAGCGAGTGTTAGACAGAACGACTTTGGCGCGGTCGCGGGTGGGCCAGTGCGAAAAGACGCTGCCTTCTTCTTTGGGTCATTCGAAGGTCTGCGGCTACGACAACCGCAGCTCGCGATTACCGAAGTGCCATCGCTCTCGTCTCGCCTGGCCGCACCCGCCCTGATTAGATCTTTTCTGAACGCATTTCCGATCCCAAATGGTCCTGAAACAGGAGCTGGTCTGGCCGAGTTTTCGGCCGGTTACTCTGATCCGTCGAATCTGAACGCTGCAAGTGTTCGCATTGACCTTGTACCCAGTCAACGACTGATGCTGTTCGCTCGCTACAGCGATGCGAATTCAGCCGCGACAGAACGGGGCAGCACCATTGTTCCCGGCTTCAGTAGCGAACCAGTTGTGAATCCCAGTCTTGCTCAAAGTCTTAACAATCTTACACGCGTCAAAATGAACACGCAGACAATGACCATTGGCGCAACTTTTTTGCTGGGCACAAATGCTATCAATGAGCTAAGGACCAATTGGAGTCGCGCGCAAGGAGCTACCGATTTTGTACTCGATGATTTTGGCGGCGCGATTTCCTTGCCGGATTCACTTTTATCTCAGCCTGTTAACGGCGCCGGCCTTCAGTTCCAACTGGGTCAGGGAGCCAACACGAATCTCGTCATCGGGAAGAACGTCCATAATCTTCAACGACAGCTCAATGTCGTCGACAATTTTTCGCTCAGTCGCGGCCAACAGCAACTCAAGTTTGGCATTGATTATCGTCGCCTTTATCCACTTTATGACTCGCTGGATTACAACCAAACGGTAGTGTTTGCCGGGATTGGTTCCGGTAATCAGGTTGGGTCGGTGTTGTCGGGCATCGCGCGTTCAGTGCAAGTGTTCGCAGGCGCCAAACCACGAGAACCTGTCTTCAACAACTTCTCGGCGTACGCTCAGAACACCACCCGCTTCAGTGAAAGATTGAGTGTCGTTTATGGAGTTCGCTGGGAGTTGAATCCGCCACCGCGCGAACGAAATGGTAATCACGCAGTAACAGTTCAAAATCTTCAGAACGTTGCAGCACTTGCGCTTGCTCCCGCCGGCACTCGACTGTGGCGCACAACGCTTGGAAATTTTGCTCCCCGGTTGGGCTTCGCTTATCAGCTCAATACTCAGCCGGAAAAGGAACTGATGCTTCGTGCCGGATTAGGTCTTTTTTACGATCTGGGAACCGGTCAGTCGGCACAGGGTTTTGGTAGTGTGTTTCCATTTGTGGGCGCCAAACGATTCTTCGATGTCTCGTTCCCGTTAACGCCCGGCCAGGCCGAACCGCCACCGTTTTCGTTGAGTCCGCCTTACGGACCCCTCGTCGCCTTCGATCCGGAGCTCCAACTCCCGCGATCAATTCAATGGAATCTCACGCTCGAGAAGTCGCTGGGCGCAAGACAGGTCGTGTCGCTAGCGTATGTAGCGGCGCTGGGACGGCGTCTATTACGCCAGGACGCAGTGTTGAATCCAAATCCTGATTTCACTGTGGTCCGGGTGACGCGAAATGCCGCTGAGTCGAGTTATCACTCGATGCAACTACAGTTTGTTCGTCGCTTAACCTCTGGACTTCAGTTTCTTGCGTCTTATGCCTGGTCCCACTCAATCGACAATGGTTCGAGTGATTCACTTTCCCGGCTACGTATCACAGTGGCCTCGAACAGCACCCCCTTTAATGCAAATTCAGATCGCGGGCCATCCGACTTCGATGTGCGACACTCGCTGACAGCGACGACCACTTACGCAATACCTTCAGTGCACAGTGACTCGAAGATTGCGAGCGTACTGAATGGATGGTTTATCGATGCTATTTTTCGGGCCCGAACAGCAACTCCAATAAATATCGTAGTCAGGCAGGATGTGTTGACTGCGGATCTGATTGTCGAGTTACAGCGGCCGGATCTGATCGCAGGTGTTCCCGTTTATGTTAACGATCCAAATGCGCCGGGAGGCCGTCGTATCAATCGCGCGGCTTTCGCCATACCGATGACGATCAGACAAGGATCGCTGGGTTATAACGCGCTGCGCGGGTTTGGTTTTTCTCAGGTCGATTTTGCTTTGCGACGCGAGTTCTCACTTTCAGAAGGACTGAAGCTTCAGTTGCGTGCGGAAGCGTTCAATCTTCTCAATCGCGCCAACTTTGGCAATCCGAATAATGTCCTCGCCAACCCGATGTTTGGACAGTCGACGCAAACACTTGCGCGGAGTCTTGGGACCGGTGGTATCAACGGCGGTTTGAGTCCTCTTTATCAGATCGGTGGTCCACGCTCAGTCCAGTTGGCGTTAAAACTCCTGTTCTAGGTCAGAAGCGTGAACTGAACTCCGGCCTCAAACTTCGGCATCTCGCTATCTTGTGCCTTGCTGTTGGCACAGACTAGAACGGTTGCAAGTGTTACCAAAGATAGTGTTCGCACAAAGGAGAACATAGATACCCTTTCACAACCAGAAATTCTTCAACAGGGGTTCTGCGAAGACCGACCACTGGGAACAGTCACACACCCGCCTGGTCCATCAGCGACCGGATCGTTGCCGGTTACGATGGCGATGAAAAGGAGGGCCAGCGCACCGCCCGCGGCAATAAATATTGCGGTACGTTGGCGAGTGGTCAGGTTGCTTTGATCGTTATTGGTTTGGACCAGGCCGGCGTTTGAGAACGTCATATTTGGCCCGACGTGAGTCACTTGCTCGCCTTTGCTGGTTTCTCGGCTATCAACCACATCGACTGCGCCTTCACTCACTCGCAGCTCAAAGTTCGCGTCCTTAACTGCGACCGTAAACTCTGACGGTATTGTTGGCTCTGAAACCACAGACAGTCCGGGAAGTATCTCAACTCTTGTTGTTGTTCCTGGCAGGGTCGATAACCTGAGGTGGCCCGTCTTCAGCTCAGCGCGAAACAGATCAGCAAGCACTTCAACCCAGAGTTCAGTTTGTTCCGAGACTTCGAGACGAGTAGCACGTGGTATATCCAGAGTCAGCGAGGATGATATGGTCGTAGCAATCCTGTTTTTTGCAAATAGTGTTTGACCTGAGATAGCAGGTGCGTTGTTGATAGTAGCTGACCCTGTCAGAGTAACAATTGCCCAACTCCGAGGAGCCTTGTCAGCAACTGCCTGAAGCCGAGAGCTCGCGATAACCAGAAAGAACGCCGTAACGACGGCCACAGTCTTACAGAACAGACGCATATCAGACATCCCCAACCTTCCAGGAGTATTAAGAGGGACCTCGTTGCTATCTGGAATGAAGACGCAGGGAAATCAGTAGAACCCACGTTGAAGCGCCGGTTTGTTGAGTGAAAGGCCGAGACTTTATCCGGAACCGGATAGACGGCGAGTGGTGGTCCAGGACGTCACCAGTACTATGGACCAACAGAAGCCCCTTTCTCAACTTGAATGGCCCGGCGATGCTTGAATGAAATCGTGCCGCCGCGTTAGCTCCACCGTTAGACATCATCAGACAAAAATCATGGCGCGTTTTGGACTTCGGACGTCGTCAACTCCCGCGGCTCCTCTGCCACTGCCCAGTCTTAGAACGTTAACCTCAACCCCAATTGAATCTGTCTTGACGAACCGACTGTCGATCGGATGCGGCCGAATGTCGGGAGTGGTGTCTCATTGTCTGAAGCGCCGGCGAAGGCCGTGAGTGCAGGTGGCGCAAAGTTCGCGCGGTTGAAAAAGTTGAAGGCCTCCACTCGAATCTGCAAGCTACCTGATTCTCCGAGATGCGTCAGACGAACCTTCTTCGTAGCTGCAAGATCGAAACTCCGGTAGTTTGGTCCAATAAACGCGCCCCGGCCCGTATTGCCCAGGGTTCCTGCCGGCGGCAACCTGAATGCCGCCGGGTCGAAATAGTGATCCGGTCCGCCCAACACCGCCGATTCATAGGTGAAGCCGGAGTTTATCGACGCTCGATCGCGACCGATGCCTGGTCCAAGCGACGGCTGCCACAACGAGCGCGATCGGTTTGCTTGAACGAACACTGTTAACGGATTTCCACTACGCGCCACGTTGATTCCCGCAAGTTGCCAGCCATCGAGCAAATGCTTCGCGATGCCTGTCGCGTTTCGCGCAAAGGGGAGATCCCAGATGAAATTCACCACCCAGTTGTGTTTGGCGTGGTAGTCGGCCAGACCTTTGTTGTAGTTCAGATCAGGAAACTCAGGGAAAGCAGTAGTGGTTCCATTCGTCGCGTCAGAGAAGAACGTGGAAGCCTGAGTTGTATCGATGTTGCATGAGAACGTGTACGACGTCTGAAGAGTGAAATTCCTGCTCCAGCGCTTCCGCACGTCAAAGATCAGCGCGTTGTACCAGGAGTTGCCGTCGCTGCTCTTCAGCTCGATGGTGGAAAAAGCTGTGTTCTGACGCGGCGCTCCCGGCGGGAAGAACGGAGTTCCGTCCGACCGAATGATCGGGATGGCAATGTTCACGTCGTTGCTTCGCAAGAGATGCACACCTCTCGTACCTGCGTACGCCAGTGTGGCCAAAGTCTCCCATGGAAGTTCACGCTGAATGCTGAGGCTATAGACATTCAGATAGGGATTCTTCAAATCGAATTGAACCGGCCGAATTGAATTAGCGAAGGCGCACGAGAGAGGCGCAACAGGGAACGCGGGCCGGCAAGGCGAAGTCGGGGTGAACCCGATTGCGATGCGCGGTGTTGCTGGTGGATTTGTAACGGTGACGATAAGGTTTTGCTGGTTGTTAGTGTTGAAGTAGATTCCGTACCCTGCTCGCAAACTCGTCATGCCATCACCGAATACATCCCAGGCCAGCCCGACGCGTGGGGATAGATTCAATCTTGTCGGGTTTTCATAGAGTGAGCCAACAGTCGGAGTCCTGTCGGTGAGAGAGGGCAGAGCGGAATCGCGGCCGTAGATGTCCACCGGCAACGTCGCAGTTTCATAACGCAGTCCGCCAGTTATCGTCAGGCGAGGGTGGGCCTTGAAGTTGTCCTGGAGATATCCCGCGAAAAATGTGAATCGCCAATAGCGATCAAGAGCGCCGGTTGGCGTCAATCCCAGAAAACTTTGCGGATTATTGCTGAGGAAGTTTCGTAAGTTAGCAAAAGTCCAGATCCCAAGAGAGAACGTTGGATTCACCATGTTGTCCTGGTACCGTTCGACGACTCCACCTGCCTTAAGGATATGACGCCCTCGTGTATGGACCAGCCCATATTCAAACCCAAAGACATTCTGCGTCAGTCGCACACTGACTGAGGTCTGTGGGCCAAACCTGGGAACGCCACCGATATCGATGTTGCCCACGAGTTCTCGTCCCGGAACGAATGGTGGTAGCGGTTGGCTGGTGTTTGCTTCGACCTGTTGGCCAATGCGTGTGCGACTGAAGCCGAAACGAAACGTGTGAATAGTTGAAGAACTTTGGATAAAACGGTCTTCTGCGGTGAAGAATTGGTTTCGTGAACGAAACGCCCGCGGGAATTGCGGAAAGTCCGTTGGTAATTGCTGATCGGCATCGTCGAAGGTATAGCGTGCGAAAAACTGGTGCTGGTCATGCCAGTTTTGATCGACTCGGCCTTGCAGAAAATGTTGTGTGATCTGGCGGTTGAACCCGAACGAATATTGGGCCAAACCGCCGCCAAGGTTTGGGCCATTCGGAAGCGGGAATTCGTGTAGGTAAGGTTTAATGGCGTCTGCGACGGTGACGTTACCGCCCGTAGGGAGGTTGCCGTTACGAGCGTCCGCGTCCGGCACGACGGTTCTAATCGTTTGTCCCAGGTTCTCTCTTAAACTCTCGTAGCCAAAAAAGAAGAAGGTCCGGTCTTGCTTGACTGGCCCGCCAAAGCTTCCGCCAAACTGATTACGTTTGAACTCCGGCTTTTCACTGCCATCGAAGAAGTTGCGTGCATCCAGATTGTCGTTTCGATGAAATTCGTAAAGCGAGCCATGAAATGAGTTCGTGCCGGATTTGGACACAGCGTTGATCTGGCCACCAAAGTTCCTGCCAAATTCAGCGCCATAGGAATTTGCTTCCACGCGAAACTCGCGGATTGTTTCAACGCCAAGCGCGGTATTTGCTGCGCTGCCTGCGGGGCCGTTCGTGAAATCATTTTGGGGCGTGCCGTCCAGGAGATAAACATTTGAACGAGGATCCTGACCATTGATGCTGGTTGCAACGCCGTGAGCCACTACCGACCCGCCATCGCGATGCGCGTACGCGGTAACGCCTGGTTGCAGCAGCGCGAGATCCGTGTAATTTCTCCCGTTCAAAGGTAAATCGCGAATGAGCCTTTCACTGACCAGGTAGCTCAACTCCGGACTTTCTGCATTCACGAGCGACTCGCCATTGCCAACGGTTACACTTGCTGTCAAACCGGCGACCTTGAGCACAAGTGACACATGAATGGTTTCGTTCACCGTGAGCCGCACGGTCTGAGGCACGAGTGGCTCGAACCCGTTGTGCTCCGCGCGCAACTCATATGTGCCAACGGGAAGCGCAGGGAAAACGAATCTTCCTTCTTCTCCGCTGGAAGTAGTTCGCGCGACGCCTGTTTCAAGCGCGGTCGCCGTGATCCGCACGCCAACAAGCAACGCTGAGTTGGTATCCCTTACGTCGCCTGTAATCGTGCTTGTGGTTTGAGCAGAGAGGCTAATGGTGATCGTAAACAGGAATGCTGCCAGCGAAGCGATGCTGAAGATTCTGCGGGGCTTGGATATTCGGGAACGGTTCATGACAACAGTTCTGTAATGCTATGTGACTCTGAAGGGTTCGCAGATCGGTTTCACACTGTTCTCCGCCTGTGTTGCCGGAATAAACGTGTGGCTGTCCGCAAGATAAGCTTCAACGACTTGCGGATTGGGCCAGCCCATTCGGAGAACACATAGCAATCTTTGGACCAGTCTAATTTTGAGCAAGTGTGGGGATAGAAATTGGTCCGCTTGGGGAAAACTCCGCAGAGTCAGGGCTGGATTTGGTAAGGGTCACCATCTTATGGGTCAACTGGCCTTGCACAAAAAGTCGAAAAGATACCACGGGCTTGCCCCGTGGAGTTTCATGTGTGCAGCTATGAACATCCCAAAATCCAGGTCTTAAGATGCCACGGGCTTGTCCCGTGGAGCTTCACGTTTGCTGCTATTTAGCCAAAAAACGTGAACCTCCACGGCCCAAGCCCTTGGTATCTTTCCGACTTTTTGTGCAAGGCCGGGTCAACTGGCTTTGCACAAAAAGTCATTTTGGCGCTCTCTGCTTCGGCTTCGCCGCCCGATGTGAGGCAAGGCTATGCCTTGCCGTCAGGCTTTTAATAATGTTCGGGGCTAAGCCCCCGGTTCGGCCTTGGCCCATAAGTCCTAAGGGCAGAGCCCGAACCGAGGGCATAGCCCACTACTACGAGGGGTGCTAACGGCAAGGCATAGCCTTGCCTCACATCGGGCGG
>DASVGE010000072.1:0-63809 GCA_036379695.1 Pyrinomonadaceae bacterium
TTACTCATCGTACCGGCGTGGCGCGGAATGAGGACGAGTTATCGCATATACGTTGTCGTGATAACAGTGGTCAGCTTCAGCTTTCATACCGGAATGACGCCGACTGGCGGCGCTTACCTTTCGTTACCCCGGCACCTGTTACTCGCGTTTCCGGTGTTCATCGGACTTGCTTCACGCTTCGAACCGCGCCGGCTTTGGATAATAATGATACCCGGGATAGCGATGATGACTTTTTTGCTCTTCGGATATTTCTGGGTACGCTTGGTTCCCTAGTAATTAGCCGCAAAAAGGCACAGAAGGCACAAAAAAGAACAAGTCAGGAAGGGTAGCTTGCCCAGAAGATTTGCTTGCGCAGCCGTAACGCAAGTTATATAAGGTGGCCTTACGCGGACTAAACATAGAGGAGACTCCCCGATGCAGATGAATACATTGACCATCGTCGCTCTAATCGTAATTGTCGCCTGCGTAGCTTTCCTGATACTGCGCCGACGCGCCTGATATTCCTGCATGGTCCAACCCGCATGCTCTCTGCCGGCACAGCTATAGTGCCGGTCGACCCGCTTTTTTAAAAATTTCCGGAAATTCACGCCGAATGCGTTCCGCAACAAGTGCTCGCTCACGAGCAGTGTTCAACTAAGGCCAACGCATTTAACTATGTTTCAATCTCACGGTGGACGCTTATAAGCCCTTCAATTAAAGCCTTTAGCAGCGGCGGGTGCGGCTGCCTGAATACCGTAAATCGCGATTTAGCGATGGCATAAACGTTGCCCAATAGGGGCTCGCACCGAAAAATGTTGCCGTGATCGGCAGGGAGCGATCTCTCAGGTTTCCTGAGGTGACGCCTACATTTTTGGTGCAGCCCTCGCCCGCACAAATACATACCTCGGGCGTCAACTTTAACCTCCCCCTCTCGGGGAAATGCTGAAGGAGCAAAGCAAATGAACATGTTCAAGAACTTCCTGAAAGACGAGTCAGGTATTGAGACCCTGGAGTACGCCGTCATTGGCGCCATCGTTTGCGCCGTTGCCGTTCTCATCTACGGAGCTGGCTGGGGTTCATCGGTGAGAGCGACCCTCGTGAGAGCTGCTTCGCAGAGCACCGGCGCCGTCACCACCTAGTTGATAAACCTGCTCGGAAAGGAGCATTTGAATGGATCGAATCAAACAATTCATCAACGACGAATCCGGTATTGAGACGCTGGAGTATGCCGTCATCGGAGCTATCGTCTGTGCCGTTGCGGTACTTATCTACGGTGCAGGATGGGGTTCGTCAGTTCGAGCAACACTCGTAAACGCCGCGTCCCAGAGTACCGGGGCCGTCACAACCTAAGCCCAACACGAAATGGTGGCGAGTTCGTTACGCTCGAAAGGAGTTACGCGAGCTCGCCGCAATTTCTTTTTTTGATCTGTACCCACCGCCAATTCTGTTGACAGGACTGTTATCGACGATGCTTCAAGATCAAACTCTCATCACCGCCATCATATTTATTCCGTTGGCCATCGCTATTGTTTACATGGATATCCGCTATCGTCGTATTCCAAACAAGCTGGTCCTACTGATTCTGCTGGGCGGGCTCACACTCAACACCATCTTCGGCGGATCCCACGGGCTGCTTGTTAGCCTCGGCGGATTCGGTCTCGCATTCGCCTTAATGTTTTTCTTCCACGTGTTCGGCACGATGGGCGCCGGCGACGTCAAACTCTTCGCCGCTATCGGTGCTGTCATGGGCCTTTCACTGGTCCTGCCGACGCTGCTCGTGGTGGGGCTGACAGGCGGGGTGCTGGCCATTGTCAAGATGATTTATTCACGCCGCGTAGCCACCACCATGTTTGGAGTATTTCAGTTTTTCTATGGCCTGCTGCCCGGACAAACGGTGCCGCGCTTCGCTATACCGGAAGACCGCAGCTACACGTTGCCGTACGCCGTGCCTATCTGCTGCGGCAGTTTGATTTCGTTTTTTCTGTTTCACGCCTGAGGCCGTGCCCGCAGGCTTTAACCAATGTCGGTAATGGAGAATTGAGTCATGCGAAATAAACGTCTCATCCTCGCGCTTACGGGCGCAGTGATCTGCGGGTTACTGGCGGTGATGTTAATCACCCAATACCTCGCCAGCGTGCAGAGCTTTCAAAAGGATCTCAACAACGTAGTGGTCGCCAAGATCGAAATCCCGTTGGGCACGAAAATCACTGCGGAGCAGGTGTCACTGCTGCCGATTCCAAATGGCTCGGCGCCCGAAGGAGCATTCCGAAAAGTCGAGGATGCAGTGGGCCGAGTTGCGGTCATTCCTATCGGGGTGCGTGAGCCTATTACAGAGCTGAAGCTGGCGCGTGAAGGGATGGGCGCAGGGCTCGGCGCCGTGATTCCGGAAGGTTATCGCGCGATGACGGTTAGGGTGGATGAGATCGTCGGCGTGTCGGGCTTTGTTATGCCGGGTTCGTTCGTGGATGTGGTGGCGGTAATAGTTCCCTCAAACCAGAACGCCGCCGCCAAAGGACCAATCTCCAAGATCGTTCTGCAAAACATCAAGGTGCTCGCCAGCGGAGCCAAAATTGATTCACCTGGCGACCAGCGCGAGCCAAACACCGTCAATGCAGTAACGTTGCTGGTTACACCGGAAGAGGCTGAGAAGCTGGTGCTCGCGGCCAACGAAAGCAAGCTGCAACTGGTGATGCGTCACTATGGTGACCAGGAAGACACCCAGACTAAAGGCGCTAACAAAGACAGCCTTTTGGATGGCCACTCTGTAACACCGCTGCCTGGACCAGCCGTCGACAAACCCGTCGATTCGCAATCCGCACCCAAGGCGAAACCCAGAATCAGACGAAGCAACGTCGTGGCACAGCAGGAAGTCAAGCCGGCGCCTGTACTGCCACCAGCCCCGCGTAACTCGATCGAACTGATTGAAGGCGCGAAGAGACGTGAAGTCGAGATACCTAACGATTAACCGAAGGAGTGGGTGGCTGCCGGCCTGACAGCCGGCACAAACGCCGCACCGCTTACTACAAAGAATCTCTCATTGGTAAGGAGTCAAATCATCATGCCGCGTTATTCCATTCGCTTCTTCGTCGTTCTCGCGACGGTTTTGCTTTTTGCCTTGCCGCTCTACGCGCAAGACCAGGGCACCAACGCGTCGTTTGCTGAAAACAAAGACGTCATTCCCGTGAACGTGCTGGTGGGCCAATCGAGGCTGATCACGTTCAATACCCCGATCGAACGTTTCTCAGTTTCCAATCCGGACATCGCAGAAGCAGTGCTGGTCGGAGGAAACCAGGTAGTGGTCAACGGCAAAGCCTTCGGCCAGATCAATTTCATCGCCTGGGAAAAGGGCACTGGACGATTTCTCGTCTTCGACGTTTACGTGCGAACGAATTTGTCGTTAATCGATTCGCAAATTCGCGCGCTCTTCCCGAAGGAAGACATCAGACTGAGCCAAGCCAATGGTTCGGTGGTCCTATCGGGTGTGGTGAGTGATCCGAAGATTGCCCTGCAGTCCGAATCAGTGGTCCAGGCTGCGGGATTCAAGACCGTAAACCTGCTCGAGTCTCCGGTTAAAAATCAGAGCCAGGTTCAACTCCAGGTCCGCGTGGCGGAAGTAAATCGCACCAAGATGCGCGAACTGGGAACCTCTTATTTCTACCAGGGAGCTCCTGGAACAGGGGCCTATGCGAGCGGCGGCGGACCGGCGAGCCTCTCTGAAGTTACCGATGGCGTTCTGAAGGGCGTCTTTGGTGGACTTAACCTGATGGTAATGGGTAGCAACGCGGCCACCTTCATCCGCGCGATGCAGACAAACGGCGCTCTCCGCGCTCTGGCCGAGCCAAACTTGATTGCTATGAACGGTCAGGAAGCCAGCTTCCTCGCTGGTGGCGAGTTCCCGATTCCGATCTTGCAAGCATCAGGCGGCTCCACGACTACCGCTGTGACGATTGTCTTTAAAGAATATGGTGTTCGTCTTAACTTCAAGCCCACGATTATCGATGAGGATCACATTCGTCTCGAACTGGAACCGGAAGTCTCGACCCTCGATTTCGCCAATGGCGTCAGGTTTGACGGCTTCGTGATCCCAGCGCTACGTACTCGCCGCGCCAAGACTGGTATCGAATTACGCGACGGCCAGAGCTTTGCCCTTGCCGGTCTGCTGGACAACAACGAGACGCAATCGTTTTCGAAAATCCCGGCTCTCGGCGATATCCCCATCCTCGGAAACCTTTTCAAATCGAAACAGTTCCAGAAGAATGAGAGCGAGTTGATGTTCATCGTTACCGCGCAGATGGTCCAACCGGTTAATCGCGACGATGTTCCGCGCATACCTAACGTTGAAAACATGAAGAATGGTTCGCTGCTGGGTATCGAACCGAAGAGTGGTGACCTCAAGGGACCGAGTGGCTTCATGATTAACAGCACTGGCGGCCAGACTGGATCAACCGGAACTACGGCTCCCGTAAATGTGCAGCCGGTCGTACCACCAAAGACGGAGGCTGCACCAACGGCAGCGCCTGCCACGAATGGTTCGATCAAAGTGCCGGAGGCTTCCGGGACTGCTCCTGCGGGTTCTGCTGGACCGGCCGGAGAGAAAAAACCTACGCCGAATCAGTAAGAACCAATGTATTAGCAGTTTTCTCTGAACACATTGAACACTGAGGGGGAGTTGGTAATGTCGTTAAATTCTGCACAACCTGATCGTCAGCGGAGTAATGAGCGCGGCTCCATCATCATGATGACCGCGGTCTTCATGCTTGTTCTCTTCCTGATGCTCGGGTTGTGCATTGACGTCTCTCGCATCTACATGATTCGCGCGGAACTGCAGAACGCGGCCGACGCGGCGGCTCTGTCCGCCGCTCGGGAGTTGAACTCAGGTGATACCGGTATAGACGCCGCTGTGACGCGTGCAATCAACATCGTCAACACGCAGGGCTTTGAGAAATTTGGGGTAACGATTACAGCCGCGAACGTGGAATTCAGTTCGAGCCCGACCACAGGCTTTATGAGTGCAACCGCTGCGAAGGTTGACACTACCGTACCGACCATTAGGTATGTTCGCGTTACTACTAACACAACCCAGACGGCTATTCTGTTCGGGCTGGCCGCGCTAGGCTCGACACACCTCGAAAGCAGAAGCGCGGTGGCCGGTATGTCGCGAGGAATAAATACGATCTGCGACTTCTTTCCGATTGCTGTTGCCCTGCCAACGCCAACACCGTCCGCTTCGCCTTCGCCCTGGCCTGCGCCGAATACAGTCATGACTCTCACCTTCACGGAAGGCACCAACAATTCTGTGACTCTGGCTGCCCAGGACTATGTCATTCTCGAAGTGCCGGAGCTCAGCGGCAACGGTGCCTCTGAAACCGCGCACCTCACTGCCGGCCTCACGAGTATTTGTCAAACACTCAATACCGATGTGCCTTTTCACATGACTCCCAGCTCGAACAAAAACAACGGTCCCAAGCAAATCATGGACGGCGTCAACACTCGTTTCGATATCGAGGCAAATGGCTATGGCACGCCCAAACTAGACGCCACTAATTTTCCTCCGGATACCAACATCCGGGAGGGTATTACCTTCGATCAGTATGACAATGGGACCGCGGTCACCCTACCTAGTCATCCAGGGGAGGAGGATCGACGCATTATGCTTGTCCCTATCGTCGAGCCAAAAACCTATACAGGAACTCCCGCGAAGGCGAAAACGATAAAGTTTGGGGCTTTCTTTCTTAAGAACAGAGTAAGGGTTACCAACCCGTGCTCAAAGGCGGCTGATGGTTGTGCGGAGTTGGACGTTGAGTGGATTGACGAGAGTTTGATTATCGGTCGCGGCTTCGTCAATCCTGCTACTTGTTCGACCACATTTGCAGTCCCGGTGCTTTACAACTGAGGTAATAGAATGAACGTCTGCGCGCGTCTGAAACAACAAATTTCTCATCTGGTCCGACGGGAGAAGGGCGGCGCCACGGTGGAGCTGGCTATTGTGTTTCCGATCCTTTTGCTCTTCTTTGTCGCCACCGCTGAGTTAGGTCGTTTGTTCTACACCTATACCACGCTGGCCAAAGCTACGAAGACCGGGGCAAGGTATCTGTCAACCGCGCCAAATGCTACGTTAGCGGCCACGCAGTTGAAGGCTCAGAGTCTGGTAGTTTGCGGCTACGAAACCTGCACGGGGAATCAGCCGGACGGTACTCCCAAAAAACCGATTGTTGACGGACTGAATATGGCTAACCCTGCCGCCAACGTTTCCGTCACGGTAACTACACAGACTGAAGGCACGACACTCGTGACATATGTGACAGTTCAGATTACGGGATACAACTATCCACGAGGTGTCTTTACCCTCTCAGGCGTTACCGGGGCGGCAGATTCCGTGATCTACCGCGCGCTGACACCAAGAACCAGGATGCGTTACATGTTGGCAGGTTGAGGCGATTTAACATGCTCAAGCAAACAGTTAAGAATTCAGAAAACGGAATCGCCACGCTCGAATTCGCCGTCACGGCTGCATTTTTTCTCATGATGATTGTGGCAGTTGTGGCCGGCGGTCACTTTTTCTGGACCCATAACGCGATAGTCGAATCCACGCGGCGAGGCGCCAGGTACGCCGCGGGTGAATGCAATCCAGCGGATAACAATTGCCCGGGGCGCGCCGATGTGCTCACACGCGTCCAGAACGTGGTGCTCTATGGCAGCCCTATCGCCGGTACGGAGCCACTGGTTGGCAATCTCCGGCGGGAGCAGATTGTCGTTACTTACAGCCAAACCAGCTCAACGCCTGCGAATCCCAATGAAACTTTTGGGGTTGCCACGGGCACAGTTTCCGTCAAGATCCAGAATTACGGTTACAACTTTGTGCTCTCCCCCGTTGTGCTTCGCATGCCCCCATATCAAACAACAGTGCGCGGTGAAAGCGCGGGTTACCAGGCAGCTCAAAACGTATGTCCTTAACATTTTTACTATTAAGCAACAATCCGGAAGCGTCGAACGAACTAAGGGTAGCCCTGTCGTCGGGTCCGAACACTCGCCTGCTGGCTGAGTGCAGTGGCCCTGACAGATTGATGGCTGATATTGCTCTGTTCCGGCCCTCGGCGATCATTGTGGTGTTAAGTCAGGAGAATCCCGACAAGGAATTTACCCTGATTAAAAACGTGGTCGCTTCGCATCCGCAAACCGCAGTTATAACTGCATCGATCGACTCGTCATCATCATTGATTCTGCGCAGCATGCGCTCGGGCGCACATGAGTTTCTGCTGCTGCCAGTCGATGCCAATGAATTCAGAACCGTAGTGGATCGGATCAGAGAACTTCGCCTTCATGATGCTGCTGCTTCTGCAAAACATGGCCGCGTCGTGGCGGTGTTCTCAGGCAAGGGCGGAGCGGGCGTCTCGTTTGTGGCGACAAATCTCGCGGCCGCAATGAACAGTCATACACTGCTGGCCGATCTCAACCTGCAGGCGGGTGATGCCGCATCGTTTCTGGGAATCGATCCCAAGTACTCAATCGTCGACTTCGTACATAACCGCGCGCGACTGGACGACTCACTCATCAACAGCTTTCTTATTACGCACACGTCTCGCATGTCGCTGCTGGCCGCGCCACTCGAGGCTCATGAAGCAGAAGACGTGAAGCCGCAGGACGTGACCGAGATCCTTCACCTGCTGCGGCAGCGATTCGACTGCATCGTTCTCGATCTGCCACATACTTTTGACTCCTCGACCGTGGCTGCATTGGATGTGGCTGACGACATCGTGATCGTACTGACACTCGATATTCCCGGAATCCGCAGCACGAATCGCGCTATCAAGGTTTTCAACCGCCTGAACTATCCCAAATCGAAAGTTCACGTGGTGGTCAACCGCTGGAGCAAGAACATCGACGTTCAGTTGCAGAAGGTTGAAGCACACCTCGACGAGCAGATACTCGGTTTGATCCCGAACGACTATCGCAAGGTCATGGATTCCATCAATCTCGGACAGCCGCTCGTGGAAAGTGAACCGACTTCGAAGATCACTCTCGAGATTAAGAGAATCGCAGCGCTGGTTTCAGGTGACATTGACCCGACTTCAGCGCAACCACGCAAAGGAGTTCTGCGCGGAATCTTTGGGCGCCAGACCGGCCCCCTGCACCTTTCAACAGTGATGGACAAGGCGTGAGATGTTTTGCAGCAAAAGTCAGGAAGTAGAAAACGTACCTGGAGTTCGCACTTTAAGGCAAAGTCCCCGGGGTAAGAAAGAAAAGTAGTCAGGAATAAATATTATGGCCCTACGCGAAAGATACATTAAAGAATCCAACGGCGATGGCACTGCAACCGCCCTCGACGACTCGGTATACGGTAATAAGTTATTTCAGGAGATGAAGGCGCGGCTCCATAGCGCAATTGTTAAGCGCCTGGATCTGACCAAGCTCCATACGCTCGCTCCTGACCGTGTTCATGCCGAAGTGTCCCGAATGGCGGAGAACCTCCTGTTGAGTGAAGAGGTCCCGCTTTCGACGATGGAACGAGACAGGTTGGTAAGCGAAGTCCATCATGAGTTGTTTGGTCTTGGACCGCTCGAGCCGCTACTCGCTGATGGGACGATTTCCGACATTCTGGTTAACTCGTACGCCAACGTCTACATCGAGCGGCGTGGAAAATTAGAACGCACGTCGATCAGTTTTAAGGACGACGAGCACCTGATGCGAGTCATCGAGCGCATCGTTTCCTCGGTGGGCCGCCGCATCGACGAAGCGCAGCCGATGGTCGACGCACGTCTTGCTGACGGATCGCGCGTTAACGCCATTATTCCTCCGCTGGCCATCGATGGACCAACACTCTCAATTCGACGCTTCGGCACCGATCCTCTCAAGATGCCCGCACTGATCGAGAATGGCGCTCTTACAAAAGAGATCGCCATCCTCTTCGAAATGTGTGTGCGCGCGCGACTCAACATCCTTATCTCAGGTGGTACGGGCGCCGGCAAAACCACGTTACTCAATGCCATGTCGGCATATATCCCTGCCGACGAACGCATCGTGACCATCGAAGACTCCGCCGAATTGCAAATGCAGCAGCCTCACGTGGTCCGGCTCGAAACGCGGCCGATTAATATCGAAGGCAAAGGCGAAATCACGCAGCGAGATCTGGTTCGCAACTCACTTCGTATGCGACCCGACCGCATTGTGGTTGGTGAGGTTCGCGGCCCCGAGGCCATCGACATGCTTCAGGCAATGAACACCGGTCACGACGGCTCGCTGACCACGATTCACGCCAACACCCCGCGCGACTCGCTGGCACGTCTCGAGACCATGATCCAGATGACCGGGATGCGACTTTCCGATCGGGCCATGCGACAACAGATCGCTTCGGCTGTGAACCTGGTGATCCAGGTGGCGCGACTCACGGACGGCACCCGGCGCATTGTTTCAATCTCAGAAATCACCGGCATGGAAGGTGAAATGATCACCATGCAGGAAATCTTCCAGTTTGAGCGAACGGGTGTAGATGCGGCCGGCAAAGTCGTCGGACGGTTCCGCACAACTGGTATCCGCCCGCGCTTCGCGGAACGGCTCAAGCAATACGGGATGACGCTCCCCGCGTTCTTTTAGGAGGTTCGATCAGGATGCTTACAACCATTGTATTGCTCTTCTTCTTATTCCTTGCCTACGCGCTGTTTCTGCTTGCCTCACGCAAATCAGATGCGCGCCAGGCCAGGTTGGACCAGCGTATTGCTGAAGCCTTAAGAGATACCAACCGAACCGCAGACGAGGCCATCCAGATCTCGCGCGAAGATCTGATGGGAAACAACGTCACTCTCAACCGGGTTTTGACTTCCCTGAATGTCGCGAAAAAGCTGGAGACAATGCTCGCGCAGGCTGACACGCAGATCACTGTCAGCCGTCTCCTGGGGTTCAGCTTTGTAATCGGTGTCATCGCAGCATTGACTGCTTACACAGTGGTGAATGGAATATTTGCCTTTGGCATATTCTTCGTGGCCGCGGCGATACCGTTTCTCCACATTGCCATCAAGCGTAAAAAGCGACTACTGAAGTTCAATGCCCAGTTGCCGGATACACTCGATCTATTGAGCCGTTCACTCTCTGTCGGTCACGCCTTTACGGAAGCACTTCATCAGGTTTCGAGTGAGATGCCGGATCCGATCGCGACGGAGTTTCGCATTGCGTTTGAAGAACAGAAGCTCGGGCTTTCCACCAAGGTGGCCCTGGATCGACTGACTGAGAGAGTACCGCTTGCGGATCTCCGGTTATGCATCGTGGCCATTCACATCCAGCGTGAGACGGGCGGCAACCTTGCCGAAATCCTCGAGCGGGTGGCCCAGACGATCCGGGATCGATTCAAGCTGATGGAAGACTTCCGCACTATGACCACTAGTTCGCGGGCCTCAGCATGGATCCTTTGTGGTTTGCCGTTTGCTCTGGTGTTTTTACTTACGTCAATCAATCCCCAGTACATGAGCAAGCTCCTCTACGATCCGCGAGGACACATCGTGATCGCGGTAGCGATCGTGCTGCAAATACTCGGCATGCTTTTGATTCGAAAAATACTCGCTATCAAAGTGTAGACCCCGGGCCATTGGTCCAAACTGTGTAGGTAGGAATAAAAGTCATGTTGATCTTAATCGTCAGCCTAACTTTCGGTTGCATCGCTCTCGCGGTGATGAGTCTTTACTGGTTCGTGGCACGTCCCGCGAGCGTGGTTACAGCTCGCCTCGAAACCATGGATCCTTCACTGGCCTTAGTCGAAAACAGTCCGGTGACCACCATGGCGGAAAAGGTTGCGGAGCCGCTGAATCGGATAGTTCCGCTTTCAGCACTCGAAGCCGCCAAACTGCAAAAGCAGTTGCTTCAAGCCGGGTACGCTTCCCATGAAGCAGCGATGGCGTTTCGCGCGATCCAGTTGACGCTGTTCCTGGCCTTCCCAATCCTGACCGTGACCGTCTGTTTTCTCACGGGCCGGGCCCCAAGCACTTTCGTCGTGTGGGCGGCTATCGGCGCAGCCCTGGGTTTTTATCTGCCCCGCTACGTGCTGCGGAAAATGATTTTGGGTAGACAACAGCGCATCAGATGGGCCCTGGCAGATGCTATGGACCTGATGGTCATCGCAGTCGAAGCCGGCCTCGGATTGAACGCCGCTTTGAATCGCGTTGGTGAGGAATTAGGAAAGACTCATTACGATCTTCATCGCGAGCTCGAGTTGGTCAACCTGGAAATTCGCGTGGGCCGCGCTCGCGAGGAAGCTTTGCGCAACTTTGCTGAACGAACGGGCGTGGATGACGTGCGCAGTTTTGTGGCGTTGCTAATCCAGGCCGATCGCTACGGCTCGTCAATCGCAAAAGCCGTTCGCGTTTTTGCTGACTCGCTGCGTACACAACGACGCCAGCGTGCCGAACAGGCATCGCAGAAAGCCGCACTGAAGCTGCTCATCCCGCTTACCGGATTCTTGTTTCCGGTGATCATCCTGATCATTCTGGCGCCGGCGGCTCTCAACCTTATCGACGTTTTCGGTGGTCTATAAACTGGAGGAACCCATGGTAAAAAGCACTCTTTCTTCTCTGATGGCTCTCATTCTCCTGGTTGCTTTGGTGTCGCAGCCGCACGTTACGTCTGCCGAAGGCTATGATTGGGCAGCACATGTCGCTGCAGAAGCGGCAGAGAATGAGACCGCGCAGGAAACTGCCGAAACTCCGAAAAAGAAATCCGGCAACGGTTTTACACGTGCTTTGAGTGCTCCCTTCCGCGCCCTTGGCCGTCTCTTTGGCGGAGGTAACAGTAATAAGAAAAGTGAACCGTCGTCAGCGCGGAAGATCAGTAACAAAGACGCAGCCACGTTTGAGAGTGCAAAGGTAAGCCGGGTGAAGGATGTGCGAACTGAAGAAGCCGCGCCTCCCGTCGTCTTGAATCAACCTGCGAACGTTCATCTGCAAAACGGCCGTGAGCTACTCAATGCCGGCAAAGTGAATGAAGCGATTGCAGAGCTGACAGCGGCCCAATCCGCCGATCCGAATTCCGCTGAGATCCAGAACCTCCTGGGTGTTGCCTACGGAAGCAAGGGCATGAACGATCGTGCCCTCAAGGCGTTCGAAGCGGCGGTGCGTGCTGATAAGGACAACGCGCAGTATCTGAATAACTACGGCTTCCTTCTGCTTCAGACCAGCAATTTCGACAATGCAATCAAACAACTGAAGCGGGCTGCGAAACTCTCCCCAAATGACGCCCGCATCTGGAACAACCTGGCGATTGCTCAATGTCAGCGTGGAAAGTTTGACGAGGCTTACCAGAGTTTTGTTCGTGCCGTTGGTGAATATGACGGCCATGTGAACATGGCGGCGCAACTTCTGGCCCAGGGTCTTGGGCAGGAAGCGATCAAACATCTCGAGGTGGCTCACTCGATGCGACCTGAGTCAATCGAAGTGTTGGCGCGACTGGCAGGTCTTTACAGAATGACCGGCAGAATCACTGATGCGGACAATGCTCGCAGGAACCTGCTGGCGCTGCAAACGTCAGCCGCCGTGCAGAAATAGTTTTATTAGCCACGGATGAACACGGATAACACAGATCAGAAAGACCAAACTAATCCGTGTTAATCCGTGGCTAAATCTATCGAATGGTAAGAGCTGAAACAGGATTCACTCACGATGGGCCTACTCAACTTTTTGACACGAGCGGAACTCGAGCGGTTCGGCCCACCGACACCTGAAGAGTTCAACGAGATCGGCGTGTCGCAGACGCTGCTTTGCGACCTCGCTCTCAAACACCTTTCTCTCGTCCCACATCCGACCGCGGATTCCATCGCCGCCAGGCTGCATCTGCCTTCGGCCTTGATGGAAGAAATTCTCTACCAGCTTTATCGCGAAAAGCTGATCGAGATGCGGTTGCAAAGCGCCGGCGCCAGTTCGCATTACGCGATGCTGGACCACGGCTGGGAACGTCTCGCGCAAATCGAAGCCCACTGTCGTTATCTTGGGCCAGCGCCAGTTTCAGTCGCCGACTATCTTTACATGATGCGTCTTCAAGCGGTGCCCTCGCGTCCTGCGTCGATTGAAACCGTGCGGCACGCGTTCCGCGATCTGGTGTTGCCCGAGTCTCTGCTCCAGACGCTGGGATGCGTCATCAACTCCCGCTCATCTCTGTTTCTAAGCGGGCCTCCGGGCACTGGCAAGACTGCCGTTGCTGAGCGCATCAACTCCGCACTCACCGGCTCGATTTGGATTCCCTACGCGATCGAAAGCGAAGGCGAAATCATCCGCATCTACGACCCGCATTGTCACCGGCGAGTTTCGGAAAAACCCGCCGAACGCGATTCGCGCTGGGTGGAAATCGAGCGTCCGATGATCATGGTCGGAGGCGAGTTGACACTTGATAACACGGCGCTGTCGTGGTCTGAATCGGGAAGATTCTATGAAGCTCCGATTCAAATCAAGGCGAATGGCGGCACGCTCGTGATCGACGACTTCGGGCGCCAGCGCATTCCCGCGCAGGAGCTTCTCAATCGCTGGATTCTGCCGCTTGAACGACGAGTCGATTACCTCGCCCTGCGCAACGGGAAAAAGATAGAACTACCGTTTGAACAACTGGTAGTATTCTCGACCAATCTCGATGAAGACCGTATGGTTGATGAAGCCTTTCTGCGGCGTTTGGGTTATCGCGCGCACATTGACCCGCCTTCAACAGCCGACTATGTCGAGATCTTTAAACGCGCGGCGGCAAAGCATAAGATAGCGATGGACCAGGCAAGCCTGTCGCACCTGCTGGCGCGGTACACTGAAGAAGGCCGCGCGCCAAAATCGTGTGAGCCGCGAGACCTGTTGAATCGCGTGAGAGACATTTGTCAGTTTAGAGGTCTGGCGCTGCAATTGACTCCCGAACTGATCGATCTCGCGTGGAACAACTACTTTGGTAGTGGTCAATTGTCGCGCAAGAAGACCGGAGCAGCACCGGCCCAAACCACTACGCCGGAAGTGATGGTTGTTATTTAGAAGTTTTACTCACCGGGCTTTAGCCCGGTCAGACGCGAGGCATCATCGAGAAACCGTTTAAACGGTTTCTCAGCTTTGTGAGCGCGCCTTTTCACCGGGCTGAAGCCCGGTGAGAATAAGACAGAAGAACCCCGGGCTGAAGCCCGGTGAGAATGAGAAGAAGAACGGGGCTGGAGCCCGGTGAGAATGAGAAGAAGAACGGCGGGCTGAAGCCCGGTGAGAATGAGAAGAAGAACGGCGGGCTGGAGCCTGGTGAGAATGAGAAGAAGAACGGCGGGCTGAAGCCGGTGAGAATGAGACGGCTGAAGCCCGGTGAGAATGAAAGAACGATGATTAAGTCTTTAACGGTAATAGTCGCGTTGCTGGTTTGCGCTATGGGGGCCTTCGCGCAAACACGTACGCCGAAGAACGCTGCTGAAGCAAAAACAGAAGCCGTTGAAGCAAACCAGGGCGACGTTATAGGCAAACGAATCACGTTCGCCGACGGCAGGACCATGGTCGTGGACGAAGCATGGCGACAGGGCACGGTGGTGTGGTTCAAGCGCGGCGGCATAACCGACAGTCTCGAGAGTGAAGTTACAAAGATCGAACCTGTCTATGCCGCTAAAAAGACAACGGAGAGCACTGCCGCGAGCCAGCCGGTTCCAGTTAAACCAGCTCCCGAGAAATCGTTGTGGATTCATCTCGTTGGTGGTGCACGATTCAAAGTCGACGACGTGAATGAGACCGCCGGCGGCGCCTGGTATCACCGCGGCACTGTGTCTGTCTTCGTCGATCGCGAACGGATTGCTCGCATAGAACGCGGAGAGCCGGATTCACCTTCCGGATCCAAACTAAGAGATTGGACTTCTGGAAACTCTTACATAGATCAGCTAATCAAAACGAATGCTGATCACACGGGACTCGATCCCTACCTGGTCTTTCTGGTGATTGAGCAGGAATCGCATTTCCGAGTTCGCGCCGTAAGTCCGAAGGGAGCCCGGGGGCTGATGCAGCTTATGCCGGGCACTGCGCGCAGGTTCGGAGTAAAACGACCGTTTGATGCGGCCGAGAATATTCGCGGCGGCACCAGGTACCTGAAGGAACTGATGGACATGTTCAGCGGACAGGTTAATCTGGTGCTGGCGAGTTATAATGCCGGCGAAGGGGCAGTGTTGAAGTATGGACGAAACGTGCCTCCTTATCGAGAGACTCGTGACTATGTAAAGAAGATCGGCAAGCGCTATGGATTGGCCGGGCGTCAGCCGCAGGAAGACAGCGATGTTCCGAGTCCGCGCAGGTAGCAGTTGAAAGCAGGTAACAGCATGAAACTATTCTTTTTACGTAGCCTCCTGATTGTCTCCCTGATATCAACTCTGTCAACGTCGCTACTGGCCCAACAGAAAGAACCGCCTCTCACAAACTCAGCCGTAGTGAAACTCGCGAAAGCCGGGTTCAAGGAAAAGACCATCCTCTCGATCATCTCGGCCCGCATTCCGGCCTTTGACCTGTCGCCGGACCGGATGATTGAACTAAAGCGCAGCGGCGTCAGTGAAAAGATAATCGTCGCCATGCTCGCTCGTCAGGAAGGAATGGATCCTTTTGACGATGAATCGTGGGGCGACGAAATGTCGATGGGAAGCATGGAGTTGCCCAAAGGCTCGAACCCGGGTAACGGTAACGGATCGGATCCGGGCACTAACATCTTCGGTTCGAGTGGTGGCGCCAGAGGCGAAACTCGGAGCCGCGGTCAAAATGGATCTGTTTCCGGCGAAACAATCACGACCGGCAGCGCCACTGTGCGCATCTTGAAACCTCCCACTGAAGCCGGCGGTGCTGGGCCAACCAAACTGGAAAAGGCGAAGACACTTACTAACGATTCGATCGTCGAACTCGTGGAAGCCGGTTTCTCCGAAGGCACCATCATTCGCCGAATCGAACAGTCGCCTGTCGAATTCGATCTTGCTGCGGCGAAACTGGAAGAACTGCGGAAGCAGCGAGTCAGCGAGAAGATCCTTGCGGCGATGAAAGTCGCGATGGGCAACGAGCCAATCAAGTAGACCGCCTTCTGTCCACAGATTCACAGATTTGGACATAAGAATCTGTGTAATCTGTGGATTAAATCTTAGATATTTTTGGAAGTGAGCCCGTTTTACAAGTTTTTACTGTTCCAGGGGTCTAAAGATGGTATTGGGAAGAAAAAGGCCGCGTTCGATAACAGTTATGCTGCTGGGTACTGTGGCGGCGCTTCTATTGCTGTCACTCTGCCTGGACGAGGCCGGTCTCATTTCCAGTGCCCAACGAAAGACGCCGCAACGAAAATCCGCACAAGCCAAACCCACACCGACGCCCTCGGAATACGACGCCCTCGGTGCTCCACCGCCCGTTCCTAAGCTGAAAAAGCAGCCAGAACCGGAAGTCAATCCTGGCGATGTGATTTCGGTAATCACTACCGAGGTGCTGCTGCCCGTCACGGTGCGCGACTCGAATGGCGCGTTAGTAAAGGATCTAACTCGCAACGACTTTCGCGTCTTTGAAGATAACCGCGAGCAACCCGTTAACGATCTCACCTTGAGAGAAGTGCCTGTTGACGCAGTGCTCATGGTTGATGCTTCTTCGTCAGTGGCGACCAACCTCGAAGACTTTCGCCGTGCAGCCGAAGGCTTTGCCGCAAGACTGAACCAGGACGATCGCATCAGTCTGATCAAGTTTGACGATCGTGTGGAACTACTCCAGGACTGGACTAAGAGTCGCTTTCAACTGAAACGCGCGCTGGCTCGAATCGAACCCGGAATGTTCACCCGATTCAACGACGCGTTGCTACTGGCCGCACGCGATCAGTTTGGCGAGTCGAAATCGCGCCGCGCCGTAATCGTACTGACGGATGGTATCGACAGCGGCCGCGGAACCTCCACTCTCGAGACTGCTCTAGAGGCTCTGCTGCGAGCTCAAGTGACAACCTACGTCGTGAGCAACACCGAAATCGCACGCGATGCCAAACGCGCCGAGTTGGATAATCTACTGAATGGCTCCAGCAGTACGGTAAGATTCAATCAACTGCGAATAGACGATCTAAAAGAAGGATTGCGGGTATTGGACCTGAGCGAAAAACGGCTCGAGCAATTGACTGCGGCAACAGGCGGCCGTCTTTATAAACCGCGCTCGTTTCAAGCTCTCGATGCGACCTATGCGGAGGTTGCCGATGAGCTGAGACATCAGTATGGTCTTTATTATCCTCCCTTGAATAAGACCCGTGATGGCGGTTTTCGGCGAGTGCACGTAGAGATCACAAACCCGTCCTACAAAGCCCAAACCCGTATTGGATACTTTGCACCGGCGCGTTAAGCCACAAAGAAACACATAAAGCACAACTGGTTTTGTTGAGCCTTGTGCTTCTTTGTGGCCATCCTCTACAACGGTTGGAGTCTTCTCTTTGGAGCACAGTTCGACAAACACCATACTCTCCTCTACAGGTGTTTCATCTGATAGATGGATCGATCTCAGAATGATTTCGACGATGCGGCTGGTGCTCGCTTCGTCGGCGTTCTTCATAGTCATGATCGATCCCACCCGGCCGCGGGGAACTTACATCGCCCTCGCTCTTTATACCGCTTACAGCTTTTTGATCTATGTGCTGTCGCTGCGACGCAGTGCGCTGCTGCCGCAAAGGTTTCTGCACTGGCTGGATCTCGTGTGGTACATGCCGTTGATTGCTGTTACCGGCGGTAGCACCAGCATGTTCTTTTTCTTTCTGTTTTTTTCGATCCTCGTGGCTTCCTTTGGCTGGGGCTTTACCGAAGGCGTGCGGATGACTCTCGTCGTGGCCTCGCTCTTCACGATCGTCGGTGTGTTATTCGCCGCAGAGAATCCGATCGATTTGAGCAAGTTTCTCCTGCGTCCAACTTCCCTGCTCGCGTTGGGCTACATGATCGCCCACTGGGGTGGTTTCGAAGTAAAGCTGAAAAGTCGCCTCGGGCTCTTGAAAGATATTTCAAACTTCGCCGACCCGCGCCTTGGGCTGGACCACACAGTAAGCCGCATGATGGACCGCCTGCGTACTTTTTACAACGCCGATTCATGTCTCGCGGTGATCCAGATTCCGGGAGGAACGTTCCAGTTGCGTAAAGTGAGTGGGCCGACACAAAGTGGCTGGGTGGTGAAAACGATACCGAATCAAATGGCCGCCCTGCTGCTGTCGCCATCGCCTCCCGCAGCACTCATCTTTCATAAACGGAAATCAAAAAGTCTGATCTACGACATCAAGACATCGCTCTCTTCCCGCGATGTCCCCGCTACTTTTTCCGCTATCGCAAATACTTTGGAAGCACAGCAATTCATGTCACTGCCGCTCTATTACCAGGGCCACGCTCTCGGGCGCTTCTACGTGATCGGCTCCCCTTTGTCGATGGACGATTCAGACATCGCCTTTGTGCTTCAACTGATCGAACATGTCACCCCGGTTCTGGATAACATTCGCCTGGTCGATCGGCTGGCAGCGGAAGCAGCAGAATACGAGCGCCAGCGGATCGCGCGAGACATTCACGACGGCATAATTCAACCGTATATCGGACTCCAGTTAGGCCTCGCAGCCATTCGTCAAAAGATTGAACGCGGAGACAACGACGTCGGCCACGACGTGAAAGAGCTTACGGCCATGACGGTGACTGAAATCGAGGAACTGCGCCGTTACATCCGCGGACTGAAAACGAGCGAGCGTTACGACACCATGCTGGTGCCGGCAATTCGCCGCTTCGCCTCGAAGTTTGCGGCGGCGACGGGCATCACGGTGGACGTCGTGGTGGCAAGCGAAGAGATGGGAATCAAAGATCGACTGGCGGCGGAGATCTTTCAAATGGTTACCGAAGGCTTCAGCAACATCCGCCGGCACACGCATTCACCTACAGCCGAAGCCGAATTAGACTACGGCAAGGATTTCTTTGTTTTGAATATCAAGAATGCGAATGAGAACGGCAAGCGGGCTCGTTTTCATCCTCGCTCGCTGGCCGAACGCGCCGCCGCGCTCGGGGGCCAGCTTGAAGTCTATACCGACGATCAAAACCAGACAGTCGTAAGTATCCGGCTCCCCCTGTGATTGAGCTTGGTATCGGGCTCGCAGGTACGGTAAGCTCCGCTAAGCCCGATTGGCGTAACCCTTCCGAGGTCGGGTCAGTACCCAAATGTCACAACCGGATAAAGCCTCTGCCCCCATCCGAATCCTTATAGTGGACGACCACCTCGTCGTGCGCGCCGGACTTCACATGCTCATCGAAAATCATCCGGGTATGACAGTCGTAGCCATGGCCTCCAATCGCGCGGAAGCAATGGAGATGGCCGCCAGAGATTTACCCAATCTGATTCTTCTGGATCTCGATCTGCGAGGAGAAAGCGCCTTAACTTTTCTGACCCAACTACGTGAGGCAACACCCAACGCTCAGATCCTGGTCCTGACCGGCCTGCGCGACACAGATGCACATCGCCAGGCGGTTCAACTCGGCGCCATGGGCGTGGTGCTGAAAGAGCACGCGCCGGATGTTCTTATTAAAGCGATCGAAAAAGTTCATGCTGGAGAAATCTGGCTTGACCGGCCAACGATGGGACGCATGCTCCGCGAGATGTCCGTTAGAGATGACAAAGAGATCGATCCCGAGCGGGCCAAGATCGAGTCTCTCACTCAACGAGAGCGAGAGGTCGTTGCGCTCATAGCCGAAGGACTCAAGAACAGGCAGATAGGCGAGCGATTGTTCATCAGTGAGACGACTGTTACTCACCATCTTAGTTCGATCTATTCAAAGCTGGGGGTGTCAGACAGGCTCGAGCTGGTGATATATGCCTTCACGCACAAGATCAATGACAAGTAAGCCACGGATTACGCGGACTAAATACGGATTAGTTTTTTTGTTATTAAGCTTCTCGTTTGCCTACGCCCAGGACGCGGAAAAGAAGGAAGAACCCACCGAAGAAAAACCAACCATCGTTCTGGCCAGCGGCCAGTCAATGCTGGTCGACGAAGTGTTCGAACGCGACGGCGGTTACTGGTACAAGCTCGGCAAAATCTCAACCTTTCTCGATCGCGCTCGCGTGATACGCATTGAGTTTCCAAAGTCTGAAAACGAAGCCGCTGCTCCACCGGAAACCAGGAATCCCGGTAAGTGGCGCTTATCCGAAGCTGAAAAGATCAAGACTTTCTTTCTGGTTACATTCAATAAGCGCTTGCCGGTCTCGGCTTTCGGACAATCAGATCTACACACACGCTGGGGATTGGATCATCGTAACGGCATGGACGTTGGACTCCATCCCGACAGTGTTGAAGGTCGGGCTTTGATAAATTACCTGCGCGCCGAGGCGATCCCGTTCCTGATCTTTCGTAACCCTATTCCCGGCGTTGCCACCGGACCTCACATCCACATCGGAAACCGATCCTCGAGAACTTACCGCCGCTAGCCTGATTGGCAGAATCCTGCCAGACAAATAGGCAAAGTCCCCCATTGTGGCGCTATTGCAATCACCCCATAATTCGAAAAACGCCCACTCGTCCTCTGCCACTACCGAGTTCGCATGGAGCCTGCGCCGATAAAAATCAGGATTTTGATAATTGACGATCAACTGATCGTGCGCGAAGGTCTTCGCATGTTGATCGAGAATCATCCCGGCACCAAAGTGGTCGCGATGGCTCGCACTCGTTCGGAAGCTCTCGACATCATCGCCCGCGAACCTCTCGACCTGATAATTCTCGATCTCGAACTGGGTGGGAGTAGCGCGCTCTCTTTCATCCCTCAACTACGCGAAGCGGCAAAGGATGCGCGGATCCTCGTCTTAACCGGACAGCGTGATTCGGCGACACATCAGAAGGCGGCTCAGAACGGAGCCATGGGCGTGGTGTTGAAAGAAGACGCCGCCGATCTGCTGCTGAAAGCGATTGAGAAAGTCTACAAAGGTGAAGCATGGCTCGACCGGCTCACTTTGGGAAATCTGATCTTTCAAATGTCCAGCCAGGAGAAAGAAACAGTCGATCCGCGAGCACGGAAGATCGCATCGTTAACAGAACGAGAACGACAAGTGATCAATCTGATTGCAGAAGGACTCAAGAACAGGCAGATTGCGGAACGACTCTTCATCAGTCACGTCACCGTGACACACCATCTCAGCTCAATCTATGAAAAGCTCGGCGTCTCCGATCGCCTCGAGCTGGTGATCTACGCCTTCGCCAACAAACTAGCCAAAATGCCCGAGTAACATAGGTTAGAACAAGTCAGGAAAGAATAGACAAGTCAGAATAGAACAAGTCAGCAAAGAATAGAACAAGTCAGGAAGAGGGGCTTGCCCCCGCTGTTTGAATTCGATGAGCGGGGGCAAGCCCCTCTTCCTGACTTGTTCTATTCTGGCTTGTTCTGTTCTTTCCTAACTTGTCTATTCTTTCCTGACTTGTCTATTCTTTCCTGACTTGTTCTGTTCTTTCCTGACTTTGTTCTATTCTTTTGTACTGAGACCATTGCCAGGCCTGAGTTGTGAGTCTCTGCCGGCGTAATCCTACCCCATAGAATTTTCTTCATCACTGTCCTAAAAAACTCAATAATTCTGCCCCCCAAAATTGGCACCCTTGACCCTTGTAGCTCGGCGGTAACCGGGAATATTCTTCCGCGCCTCACCCCCACATTGTGTGTGGTACAAAGATGCCATTCGAAGGTGTTGAAAAACCCAACAAAACTGCCGGATCATTTGGCAAGCACCTCCGTTGTAATCAGTTCGCAATGAAAATATTATCCAGACATCGAATTAGCTCAGTGCGACCAGAAGGCTGGTCCAAGTCCAAAAGCGAAAGGTTCGCTGAGGATCGCACTCATAGAAATTATTAACCCGCCTGGACGCTTCCCAACCTTGCAACAGGCGTTACTGGCACCGAAGGCTCAAGCTTTCGCAAAGTCTATGGTACCCGACACCACGGATGTCTTCGCCATTTTCTCTGCGCCTAACCACGAGGAGCATCTCCCATGTTTAAATCAAAGACCCAGATCCGCACCATGCGCATTATCTCGGTTGCAGCAATAACGTTTGGACTCATATTTCTCGGTTCATCCGCTTCCGCTAGATTGACTATCGGAAACTTCGTGAACAAAGCCCTGACCACGGTTCGTGCACCAGCAAAGCCCAAGCCTGCGCCACGCAAGCGAACCACCAACGCAACCTCATCAGTTTCGCAGTTGGGTAAGACACCGTTGTCGCCGCTCAGTTTCTCACTCATACCTCAAGCTAATGAGGCAAGTGTAGCGACGGATAAGTTGCATTATCAGCCTGGCGAAACTGTGTTAATCACAGGCGCGGGCTTCCGCGCGAACGAACGAGTTACTTTGCAGGTACGGCATCACGATCAGAGAGTTGAAGTTGGTTCAGCTTACGATCCATGGGAGGTGCAAGCCGACGGCGAAGGTAAGATCTCCGCCTCCTGGATGGTGGATCCAAATGAAACCCACGGCAATTGGTTGAAAGTAAAAGCTAAAGGTGCTGAATCCGGTCTTGTTGCCATGGTGTTCTTCACCGACCCGGCCATGGCCGATCTCGATCAGTGCGCTAATGGTCCAACTGGAGCACCCGTGCCCTGTACGCTTGACGCCTGGCAGAATGGCAACGTCAACCAGAACCAGGCGCACTACACTGAAGGCGACTCCGTGCCCTACCGCATGAAGTTTGCACAGCTCACTGTCGGCGCAAGCAATACAGTCACCATTTCTTACGACACAACCAAGAACGGCAAACACGCGCTCGATTACCTGACTGACTATGATCGCACTGAGTCAGCCGGCAACAACCCGTGCTCGGGCGTCGCAGGTTGTCTGCTCGGTTCTGAAACAACCTTTCCGATCCCTTTGGATCCGAGAGTTGCAAACGGCCAGAACCAGGTACCGGGCGGCGGCGACGACATCACTCAAATCCCGGGTAGCTTCTCGATGTTTGGTGGAACCATAACCGCGGTTTCCGCCTACACGGTTACGGGCTCTTACGCCGGTGACAGCACGACGTCTATTACGATCACGTTTACCGCAAACGTCACCAACCCCGTAATGGCATGGGGCGGCCATATCGGTACGCGGGTCGATTGGGGAGCAGCAAATTCCGCCATCAATATCTCCGGCTCGCCGTATCACATGCGCCTGGAAGACCTCAACGGATCCGGCGGCAATCAGGATCGTTCGTTGTCGGCAAGCGCAGTGTTCTTTCCAGTGTCAGTGACCATTGTTAAGGAAACGAATCCTGACAACGCGCAGGCCAAAACTTTCAATTACACGACAACCGGGGCCGGCCTCAGCGCATTCTCGCTAACACCGCCGAATGGTCTAACGCCTGACAGTAAAAACTTTCTGCTGAGCGACGAGACGGCACGAACCGTGACCGAGTCAGATCCGAGCGCAGCCGCTCCCCAGTTCAACCTGACAGCGCTCAGCTGTATACAGACGGACGGCGGCTTGGGCGTCGGAACTTTTAATACCAACCTCGGCACAAGAACGGTGAGCTTCACGCCCAAGGAAGGACAGTCGCTCACGTGTACCTTTGTAAACAGCCAGGTGCTCGGCAAGATCATCGTGGACAAAGTTACCGTCCCCGCCGATTCGACGAGCTTCGACTTCACGACCACTTATGGCGCTCCGTTTAGCCTGACTGACGCTTCAACCCCGAACGATAGTGGAATGATCGTGCCGGGCACTTATCAAGTGAGTGAGGCGGCGAATGCAGACTATGCGACGACGGCTACCTGCACCTCGAGCCTGGGCGATCCAGCAGATAATCCGAGCTCTATTGACCTGGATGCCGGGGAAACAATTACTTGTACTTTCACCAACACCAAGAGGCCAAAACTAACTGTTACGAAGACCCTCGTGCCGGCCAACGACACCGGTCTCTTCAATTTACAGATTGACGGCGTGACCCAGGCAGCCAATGTCGGAAACGGCGGCACTACCGGTGCGCAGTTCGTCACCGTTGGCGCGCACACGGTCGCTGAGACTGCCGGTACCGGTACTTCACTCAGTGACTACACCACGGTGATAGGCGGTGATTGCGATGCGGCGGGCAATGTCACACTCGCGGCAGGTGATAACAAGACCTGCACCATCACCAACACACGCAGACCCAAACTAACACTAACGAAGATCCTCGTACCGGCCAACGATACGGGTCTCTTCAATCTACAGATTGACGGCGTTACACAGGCAGCAAATGTTGGCAACGGCGGCACCACCGGTGCGCAGTTCGTCACCGTTGGCGCACACACGGTTGCTGAGACTGCCGGCACCAGTACTTCGTTGACTGACTACACCACGGTCATCGGCGGCGACTGCGATGCGGCCGGCAATGTCACGCTTGCGGCAGGCGAAAGTAAGACCTGCACTATCACCAACACCCGTCGACCCAAACTAACGGTGACGAAGATCCTCGTACCGGCAAACGATACGGGTCTCTTCAACCTACAGATTGACGGCATTACACAGGCAGCAAATGTTGGCAACGGCGGCACCACCGGTGCGCAGTTTGTCACTATCGGTGCGCACACAGTCGCTGAGACAGCGGGCACAGGCACCTCGCTCAGTGACTACACCACTGTCATCGGCGGTGACTGCGATGCGGCGGGCAATGTCACACTTGCCGCAGGCGACAACAAGACCTGCACCATCACCAACACACGCAGACCAAAACTAACTGTTACCAAGATCCTCGTACCGGCAAACGACACCGGTCTATTCAATCTACAAATTGACGGCGTTACACAGGCGGCCAATGTTGGCAACGGCGGCTCTACCGGTGCACAGTTCGTCACCGTTGGCGCACACACGGTTGCTGAAACAGCCGGCACTGGTACTTCGCTCAGTGACTACACCACTGTCATCGGCGGTGACTGCGATGCGGCGGGCAATGTCACACTCGCGGCAGGCGATAACAAGACCTGCACTATCACCAACACCCGTCGACCTAAACTAACGGTAACGAAGATCCTCGTACCAGCAAACGACACGGGTCTCTTCAACCTGCAGATTGACGGCGTCACCCAGGCGGCCAACGTCGGCAACGGCGGCTCTACCGGTGCGCAGTTCGTCACCGTTGGCGCGCACACAGTCGCTGAGACAGCCGGCACTGGCACTTCGTTGACTGACTACACTACTGTCATCGGTGGTGACTGCGATGCGGCCGGCAATGTCACACTTGCAGCAGGCGACAATAAGACCTGCACCATCACCAACACCCGTAGACCAAAACTAACCGTAACGAAGATCCTCGTGCCGGCCAACGACACCGGTCTCTTCAATCTACAGATTGACGGCGTCACCCAGGCAGCCAATGTCGGCAACGGAGGCACCACCGGTGCGCAGTTCGTCACCGTTGGCGCGCACACGGTTGCTGAGACAGCCGGCACCGGCACTTCGTTGACTGACTACACCACTGTCATCGGTGGTGATTGCGATGCGGCCGGCAATGTCACGCTCGCGGCAGGTGATAACAAGACCTGCACTATCACTAACACCCGTCGACCCAAACTAACCGTAACGAAGATCCTAGTACCGGCCAACGACACGGGTCTCTTCAATCTACAGATTGACGGCATCACCCAGGCTGCCAATGTCGGCGACGGCGGCACCACCGGAGCGCAGTTTGTCACTATTGGCGCGCACACAGTGGGCGAGACAGCCGGGACCGGCACTTCACTCAGTGACTACACCACGGTGATCGGCGGTGACTGCGATGCGTCGGGCAATGTCACACTTGCCGCAGGCGACAACAAGACCTGCACCATCACCAACACACGCCGACCCAAACTAACCGTAACGAAGATCCTCGTGCCGTCCAACGACACGGGCCTCTTCAACCTACAGATTGACGGCGTCACCCAGGCGGCCAACGTAGGTGATGGCGGCACCACCGGTGCGCAGTTCGTCACCGTTGGCGCACACACAGTCGCTGAGACAGCCGGGACCGGCACTTCGCTAACTGACTACACCACCGTCATCGGCGGCGACTGCGATGCGGCCGGCAATGTCACGCTCGCGGCAGGCGAAAGTAAGACCTGCACCATCACCAACACCCGTCGACCCAAACTGACAGTGACGAAGATCCTCGTGCCGGCCAACGACACAGGTCTCTTCAATCTACAGATTGACGGCATCACACAGGCGGCCAATGTCGGCAACGGAGGCACCACCGGTGCGCAGTTCGTCACCATTGGCGCCCACACAGTCACTGAGACAGCCGGCACCGGCACTTCGCTCGCGGACTACACCACCGTCATCGGCGGTGACTGCGATGCAGCCGGCAATGTCACACTTGCAGCAGGCGACAACAAGACGTGCACCATCACCAACACACGCAGACCCAAACTAACAGTGACGAAGGTCCTCGTGCCGTCCAACGACACCGGTCTCTTCAATCTACAAATTGACGGCGTCACCCAGGCGGCCAATGTCGGCAACGGCGGCACCACCGGTGCGCAGTTCGTCAACATTGGCTCACACACCGTCGCCGAGACGGCCGGCACCGGCACCTCACTCGGTGACTACACCACCATCATCGGTGGCGACTGCGATGCAGCCGGCAATGTCACACTGGCAGCAGGCGACAACAAGACCTGCACCATCACCAACACACGTAGACCAAGATTGACCGTTACCAAGATCCTGCTACCGGCCAATGACACTGGTCTCTTCAACCTGCGAATCGACGCCGTCACACTAGCCGCCAACGTGGGCAACGGCGGCACCACCGGCCCGCAGTTCGTCAGTATTGGTGGACACATCGTCAGTGAGACCGCCGGCACCGGCACTTCACTCAGTGATTACGTCACTGTGATTGGCGGCGACTGTGCCGCGAATGGAAGTGTCACTTTGGCCGCTGGCGACAACAAGACCTGCACGATCACCAACACGAAGAAGGGCAAGGCCGAGGTGGTGAAGACCGTCAGCGGACTGCCACCCGGAGCTGGTCAGAACTTCACGTTCGAGATCAGGCAGGGCGCCTCAACCGCTTCTCTCGGCACAGTGATCGAGTCGAAGACTACTGATGCGAGTGGCAACCTGAGCTTCACCACCCAGCTCATTCCGGGCGACACGTATCAGATCTGCGAGTGGGTCTTCCCGGGATGGAACACGAATCTCGCGGGTGATGGACCACTGTTTGTTCCGAACAGCATCATCCCGCCGGCACTTCCAAACCCGAACGTCAACAATCTGACGGTCTGCGCCAATTTCACTGTGCAGCCCGGGCAGACAAGAACGTTTACGGTTAACAACACGCCGCCGCCGGGTGGGCGCGCGTTGACCATCGGGTTCTGGAAGAACTGGGCTTCGTGCTCGAACTCGAACGGTAAGGGTCAAAAGCCCATGCTCGATCTCGCGCTCGGCATTGCCAGCTTCCAGACGACCAACCCACCGGGTGGGCTCGTTGTCTCCGCTCAGAATCCGGGCTCTCTCTGGCCCAATTATGCAGCGGCGTGGTACCTGGTTTTGAAGGGTGATGCCACGAGTACGGCCAATAACATCAAGCCGGCTCCGGACTGTTCGAAGGCCGTGAACCTGCTTGATAAGTCAACCATTGACGGCAGGAAGAAGCAGGCAAGCGACCCGCTCTTCAACATGACGGCCCAATTGGTTGCCGCTCAACTGAACCGCTACATGGGAGCGGGTATCAACGGCACAACGATCATGAACATCGATCGCGCCGTGCTGCTGAACGGCAAGTACAAGTTCAACGGGCTCACTTACAGTCCCAAGCTGACGACGGCGGATGCCAATACGGCAAACTGCCTCGCAACCCAGCTTGATAACTACAACAACGGGCGTCCAGTTAGTTTATGTCCTTAGAGGCCAGCTGGAGCAGACGAGGGAGGGCTCGGCATTAGCCGAGCCCTTTCCAGTTAAAACCGAACTGTATAGCAGAAAGATGCCAGATGGCATGGATTAAAAACTCTATGTTACTGCCAGAGAAATGGGCAAAGACCTCGGTTGTCACGATTTTGTAACAACTTCATAATCGCGAACTGTCACTCCTATTGATTTTTTACGAGCCTCAAAATATGCCTTTTGAACAAAGCACGATTTACATACTCGAGCGGCATCATTTCGATTAGCGGCAAAGTTGGAGGAGGTCGCGCGGGTTGCGTCGGGTTAGTCTCGCATACCGGCCTCCTCCAACGGGTGGAAAAGCAGGTTCGAACGAAGATTGATAAGGACAAAGTCACGCGACTCAATGCTGAATCTTAAAACCGTCTCCGGCCGCCTCAAACAGATCTTCCGTGGCCGCGAAGAAACAACAGCAGTTACCAAGCGCGTGGAACCCGGCACGGGAAGTTTGCTTGTGGTTGATGACGAAGAGTCGATCTGCTTTTCGATGAGTGAGTATTTTTCGCAGCACGGTTTCAGGGTCGACACAGCCCGGGAGATGGAAGAAGCCGAGGGGCTCATTAAGGAAACCGACTACAAGGTGATAATTCAGGATTTACGTTTGGGAATGACGCGGCATCCTGATGGCATCGACATCATCAAGCTGGTTCATAAACGAAATCCTGAGACGCGCATTGTGGTGCTCACCTCGTACGGATCTCCCGAAGCGGAAGCCGAAGCACGTCGCGCCGGAGCCGATGCTTTTTTACGTAAGCCAAAGCCTTTATCGCAGGTAGCCCAGGTAGTTCAAGGTCTGATCGAATCTCCCCGCACCCACACGGACTCTACTAAGCAGGTATCTGCATAAAGTCTGACGAAAAGTCCATGTATGCGCAGGCCTGGTTAAAGCCCAGAACAGGACCTGCGTTTTGGAAGGATACCGAAGGATTCACCGGGAACTGGTTATTGAGAGGGCGGTTCCCGGTAGTCTTCCCGACCGGTCCTTCCAGAGAGGGTTCGGCAGAGTCCGAGCCCTCTTATTTTGGGCCACAAAGAAGCACAAAAAGAGCTCAGGCACGAAAGGCAGATAAGTTACGAAAAACATGTTTGTGCTTTTTGTGGCCCGTGTTCGCTCAAGTGCTCGCCAGTGAGCACTCATCTGCACTGATCAACCACGTTTCTCATTCCTGGTTTGCAACCTAAATTGTGTTTACAGTTGCAGTTCTATTCACATCGATTCCTTTCCCATTCTGGCCCGGTGATTGCAGCGACCCGTTTACACGAAACTGTAGTGTCGCGGAGTTTGTTCTTCTCTCTCGCGCGTAGGATTGGGGTCACCGTGCGGGATATTCCTCATTCCAGAGTTTTGTAAATAGCGATCAATACGTGCCCAAGCGCCCTGGCTGCTGTGTCGTTCTGTGTAAACAGAGCAGGCACGCCGGCCGGGGTAGGTATTCATCTTCCACTCCCAGGAGTTCTTACAACATGATGGCCCCGAATCTCCCAACCTCTCTTCGTTTGCTTTCCACCCGAACAATTCGCATTGCGCTGCTGCTGGTTTTAATCGCCGGCGCCGCGACCGTTTTGTCGTTCTCTAGCGAGTTCGCATCGGCAGCAGTCGAAAACACGACAATGGCGGTGGAGCGTCAAGGCCACACGGCAACGCGTCTCGCAGATGGTCGCGTGTTGATTGCCGGTGGCGACAACAATAGTGGCGCGCTGAATCAAACCGAGCTTTACGATCCCGCCTCGGCAACATTTTCAGCAGCGGCGAACATGGGCGCGGCACGCGTCGATCACTCGGCGACGTTGCTCGCCGATGGCCGCGTGCTAATTGCGGGTGGACGAAACGGGGGAGCCTCACTCGCCTCAACCGAGATCTTCGATCCGGCTACGGGAGCTTTCACCAGTGGTCCATCGATGAACGCCACACGCGCCGGGCACACTGCGACGCTGCTTGCCAATGGTAGCGTGCTGATCGCTGGCGGCGATTCGGGTGGAACAGCGGAAGTCTACGATCCGGCAGCGGAAACGTTTGCGGCGGCGGGCAGTCTCGGCGTTGCGCGTTCAATGCACTCGGCGGCGTTGTTACAGGACGGGCGCGTGTTGCTCGTGGGCGGACGCGACGCGAGTGGCAACGAGCTCGTCTCGGGAGAAATCTTCGACACTCCGGCTTCGGCATTTTGGACTATCGGCAACGCGTTGAAAGTAACTCGTGTGCGTGCACACCTGCGCGTTTTGTTTGACGGCAAGGTTCAGATCATCGGCGGCGGCAACGACGGATCGATGGAGATCTACGATCCGATGTTTGAAGGTTTTGGTGCGTATGCGCACGTGCTTCCGGAGAGTGATCCCTGTGCCGGACTGTCCGGTCACATTCTGAATTCGCAAACGCGTGCCGCGCTCTTCCACAACGGCCAGGCAGATGCGTTATTCGATCGCGCCGGTCATACGATCACCGAGTTGAACGGACAGGCGCTGGTGCTTGGCGGCGTGAACAGCAGTGGTGCGGTGTTGAGCTCGAGCGCGGTGCTTGGGAGTTCGTCGGCGTCGATTACGACAGACAAAATGGACTACGCGCCGGGTGAGATTGCGCGGATTAGTGGTCGTGGATTCCAGCCTGGAGAAGTTGTCCGAGTCAAGATCCACGAAGATCCGCACACACCGCAGGAGCGCGGGTTTGATATCACCGCCGATGCGGAAGGTAACTTCAGTGGCGAGTACCTGGTGATGGATTATGACCTCGACATGAAGTTCATCGTTGGCGCGAGAGGTTTGACGTCGGGTCGAACAGCGCAGACGACGTTTACCGATGCGAATCCGCAACTCATCACCGTGGCGGCGCCAACAAGCGTCACAGTGATTCAAGGCGCCACAGCGAACTATGGAAATTTGACCTTGCAAGTTGGTGGAAATAATAATTCGTGTACCGTTACGTTCAGCGTTATTCCAGCACTTCCAGCCGGAGCAACCGCTGTTTTCGGCACGAATCCGGTTACTACAACTGGTGCAAACGTAGTAACAACTTTCAGCGTAACAACCACAGCAGCAACGCCAGCCGGAACTTACACGTTCCAGGTAACAGGCACGAATGGCGGAGGCGGTTGCCAAGGACCTGGTCCAACGGCTAGCGGTACACTTACTCTGGTTGTTAACTCAGCAACGGTTAACACCACGACAACGGTTGCCAATGCGATAGCCACCTACGGCGATACATCGGTTACGCTCAACGCAACAATCACCCCCGCGAGTGGGCCGGCAGTTAACAACGGCTCAGTTACATTCACCGTCAAGCAGGGTCCCACCACGATCGGCGCAGCCACGACTGATAACACCGTCGTAGCCGGAGCAGCCAGCGTGAGTTACGCACTGCCCGCGGGCACAGATGCTGGTCCCTACACGATCGAAGCCTCTTACACACCTGGAACCGGCTTCAACGCGAGTAGCGGTACAGGCACGTTGACGATTAATAAACGTGCAATCGAAGTTACTGCCGACGCCGGTCAGTTCAAGACCTACGGCGACGCCGATCCGGCAGCCTTCACCTACACAATTACGAGCGGTGCGCTCGTTCCGCCGGATGCCTTTACAGGCGCGCTGAGTCGCGTGGCTGGTGAAAACGCCGGACTCTATGCCATTACCATCGGCACCCTCGCCATTAACGACGGCAACGGCGGCAACAACTACAACCTGACCTTCGTCTCCAACAACTTCGAGATCAAGAAGCGTCTCGCTACCTGGACCACCAATCCAAACAGCAAGACCTACGGCGATCCCGATCCGGTGCCGTTAACTACAGGCAGCGGTTCCAACTTCCTCATTGCTGATGGTGTGACCGCCACCTACAGCCGCGTCGCGGGTGAGAATGCCAGCCCGCCGACCTATCACATCACAGCAACCTTGAGTGCGACCCCGCTCTCAGCACTGGACAACTACATCATCACCAACAACGGCGCCGAGTTCACCATCAACAAACGCGCTATCGAAGTTACTGCCGACGCGGGTCAATTCAAGATCTACGGCGACGCCGATCCAGCAACCTTCACTTACAGCATCACCAGCGGTTCCCTCGCCTTCACTGACACCTTCACGGGTGCGCTGAGTCGCGTGGCTGGTGAAAACGCCGGACTCTATGCGATCACGATCGGCACGCTCGCCATCAACGACGGCAACGGTGGCAACAACTACAACCTGACCTTCGTCTCCAACAACTTCGAGATCAAGAAGCGTCCCGCTACCTGGACCACCAATCCAAACAGCAAGACCTACGGCGATCCCGATCCCGTGCCGTTAACTACCGGCTCCGGTTCGAACTTCCTCGTTGCTGATGGCGTGACAGCCACGTACAGCCGCGTCGCGGGCGAGAACGCCAGCCCGCCGACTTACCACATCACGGCGACGTTGAGCGCGACGCCAATGTCAGCGTTGGACAACTACATCATCACCAACAACGGCGCTGAATTCACGATTAACAAACGCGCTATCGAAGTGACCGCCGACGCCGGTCAATTCAAGATCTACGGCGACGCCGATCCGGCAGCCTTCACCTACAGCATCACCAGTGGTTCACTCGCCTTCACTGACACCTTTACAGGTGCGCTGAGTCGTGTGGCTGGTGAAAACGCCGGACTCTATGCCATTACCATCGGCACCCTCGCCATCAACGACGGCAACGGTGGCAACAACTACAACCTGACCTTCGTCTCCAACAACTTCGAGATCAAGAAGCGTCCGGCAACCTGGACCACCAATCCAAACAGCAAGACCTACGGCGATCCCGATCCCGTGCCGCTAACTACCGGCAGCGGTTCCAACTTCCTCGTTGCTGATGGCGTGACCGCCACGTACAGCCGCGTCGCGGGCGAGAACGCCAGCCCGCCGACCTATCACATCACGGCAACCTTGAGTGCGACACCGCTCTCAGCATTGGACAACTACATCATCACCAACAACGGCGCCGAGTTCACAATCAACAAACGCGCCATCGAAGTGACTGCCGACGCGGGTCAGTTCAAGACCTACGGCGACGCCGATCCGGCCGCCTTCACCTACAGCATCACCAGTGGTTCACTCGCCTTCAGCGACGCCTTCACGGGTGCGCTGAGTCGTGTGGCTGGTGAAAACGCCGGACTCTATGCCATTACCATCGGCACCCTCGCCATTAACGACGGCAACGGCGGCAACAACTACAACCTGACCTTCGTCTCCAACAACTTCGAGATCAAGAAACGCGCTGCCACCTGGACCACCAATCCAAACAGCAAGACCTACGGCGATCCAGATCCTGCGCCGCTAACTACCGGCAGTGGTTCGAACTTCCTCGTTGCTGACAACGTCACCGCAACGTATTCACGCGTCGCGGGCGAGAACGCCAGCCCGCCGACTTACCACATCACGGCAACCTTGAGTGCGACACCGCTCTCAGCCCTGGACAACTACATCATCACCAACAACGGCGCCGAGTTCACCATCAACAAACGCGCCATCGAAGTGACCGCCGACGCGGGTCAGTTCAAGATCTACGGCGATGCCGATCCGGCAGCCTTCACCTACAGCATCACCAGTGGTTCACTCGCCTTCACTGACACCTTCACCGGCGCGCTGAGTCGCGTGGCTGGTGAAAACGCCGGACTCTATGCCATTACCATCGGCACCCTCGCCATCAATGACGGCAACGGCGGCAACAACTACAACCTGACCTTCGTCTCCAACAACTTCGAGATCAAGAAGCGTCCGGCTACCTGGACCACCAATCCAAACAGCAAGACCTACGGCGATCCCGATCCCGTGCCGCTAACTACCGGCAGCGGTTCGAACTTCCTCGTTGCTGATGGCGTGACAGCCACGTACAGCCGCGTCGCGGGCGAGAACGCCAGCCCGCCGACCTATCACATCACGGCAACCTTGAGTGCGACACCGCTCTCAGCCCTGGACAACTACATCATCACCAACAACGGGGCCGAGTTCACTATCAACAAGCGTCCCATTCAAATCACCGCAACGGCGGGTCAGTTCAAGACCTACGGCGATCCCGATCCGACGTTCGCGTACACGATCACGAGCGGCACGCTCGCATTCACCGACACGTTCACCGGCGCTCTGAGCCGCGTCTCCGGCCAGAACATCGGCCTCTACGCAATCACGATCGGTTCGCTCACAATCAACGACGGCAACGGTGGCAATAACTACAACCTGACGCTGGTGAGCAACAATTTCGAGATCAAGAAACGGCCCATCACCGTCAAAGCGGATCCCAAGACCAAGACCTTCGGCGATCCCGATCCGGTGTTCACGTATCAGATCACCAGCGGCTCCCTTGCCTTCTCCGATACGTTCACGGGAGCACTGACGCGCACTCCAGGCGAGCTCGTCGGCACCTACCCAATCAAGATCGGAACGCTCGCGATCAACGACGACAACGGTGGCAATAACTACACGCTGACGTTCGTCGAAGACAACCTGACGATCTTGACCGCGTGCAGCGTGTTCAACGGGTTCCTGTCGCCGATCGGTGGCTCGATTGAAAACGGAAACGGCGGCACGTTCGCCAATCCGGTACGCGCGTTCAAACTGAACAGCACGATTCCGGTGAAGTTCAATGCGATCTGTTTCGGAGTTCCACTGACGACGGGCATCCACACGCTTCAGGCCATCAAGTACAGCAACGCGACCGATGGCGACTCGCCGATCGACGCAACGCCAACTGATGCGGCCACAACCGGAAATCAGTTCCGGTTAACAGGAACGGAGTGGCACTTCAACATGAACACGAAGGCCCTCGGCGGCAACGCCCAAGGCACGTATTTACTGAAAGCCACGCTGTTCGACGGCAGCGTCCACAGTGTTTGGGTTTCGATTAAGAAATAGGCCACAAAAAGGCACAAAGAAAGCCGCAAAGAGGCACAAAAACACGAATGATTATCACTGAATCATTTTGTGTTTTTTGTGCCTTTTTGCGGCTAAATAAACATCCGCACGACAGCCCACCCGATCAGCAGGCTGACAAACCCACCCGAAAACGTGAACACACGCTCGGCGGGCTGACTCTTGCGCTGCATCAGGGCGCGCATGATCACGACACCACATTTCCAACCATCGTGCTGGTAAAGCGGAAGAATGTTGCCGGCGGCGAGCAGTAGATTCAACCAACCAAATATGGTGCCGTAGGTAAGGAAGCCGGCGATGAGATTGAAGATCACGCCGCCAAGGTGAACGAAGAGTTGGGCCCTTACGGATTTTTCCTTCAAAGCAGTGCCGTCAAGTCTTACGAACGAACCAACTGGTATCGCGCGTAGATTGAAGCGGATGCCGGCGAGGCGGAAACCAATGAGGCGAGGTCCAAGGCCCAATCCTAATTCGGAGGCGTGTACCTTGCACGAGCGGGCGGCCAGGAGATGCCCCAACTCGTGGACGATCAGCGCGAGAGCGGTGTATCCGATGAGAGAAATAATTAAATCCATGAATCAAAACCAAACAGCGATAACTAAAGCCACAGGTACTGGCTTCAAGACTCATGCCGCATGGTTTTGTGAGGAAATCAGGGGGTAATGAAAGAAGAGTGACGAAAATTGTGACTCAAAAACCGCCAAATTCTGAAAGTCACTTCACCTTTCGCCGCAACGCGACGCCGGGCCGCTCACCTGTAACCTTTCCTTCGCTCCAAACCTCGACGCCGCTTACAAACACCCGCTGCACACCTTCCGACGTCAGTTGAGGCTCCTGGAAAGTTGCGCGATCGATGATCCGGTTGGGATCGAACACCACCAGGTCGGCTTTGAACCCGGCACGAATCAAACCGCGATCTTTTAATTTGAACCGCTGTGCGGGTAGCGACGTCATCTTTCTGATCGCTTCGGGAAGTGTCAACCAACGAGACTCACGAACGTAACGCCCCAGCACACGTGGATAGGAACCGGCGCCTCGCGGATGCCGTCCACCAATTCCACCATCGCTGCTTACCATCACCCACGGTTGCCGGTAGAACGTGCGGATATCGGCGTCTTTCATCGAATGACATACAACGCCGGCGCCGCCGTCGCGCACGATCTTCATATAAAGTTCAACGGGAGTAATGCCTTCACGCCTGCTGATCTCTTCCATGTTCTTGAATTCATACTCGGGATGAGCTTCGCAACTCACGATCGTGATGTTCGCAGGTCCACCAACATCGGCCAGCCCACGCGCGACATCCACCGGATCGTCATGACGGCCACTCGGAATCAGAACTCTGATTGTCGAGCTCCACGCATCGTACGGATAACAATCCGCTGTTACATCCACCCCACTGCGTCGCGCACTGTTTATAAGCGCAACTGCTTCGCGCGCTCGTCCCCACACCGCAACGCTCCCCAATTTGATGTGCGAGATCTGAACCGGAATTCGCGCTTCCCTGCCGATTTGAATTGCTTCGTTGAAAGCCTCAAACGTTTTATCAGCCTCGTCGCGAACGTGGCTGATGTAGATGCCGCCGAAAGCACCAGCCACTTTGGCGAGAGCGATCATCTCGTCTGTCGAAGCCGGCTTTCCGGTCTCGTATTCCAGACCGCTCGAGAGTCCGATTGCGCCGTCGCGCATCGCCTGCTCGACCATCTGCTTCATGCGTTCAACTTCAGCGGGCGTGGCGTGACGGTTTGTGTCATTGCCCATCACACGCGAACGCACGGTAGCGTGGCCCACAAAAGTGAGAACATTCAATGCGATTGGACTCGCATCAAGACGCCCGAGATACTCACCGACAGGAAATGGCGAGCCACCATCCTGTCCAATCACCACCGTCGTAATTCCCTGTGATACCTGTGAAGCTGCGGATGGATCCGCGGCAAAACCGCGATCGGAGTGGTTGTGGGCGTCGATAAATCCCGGAGAAACAACCATGCCCCGGGCATCGATCACACGAGCGCCGGATGGGATTCTCACTTGACCACGACGGCCAACAGCAACAATCGAGTCGCCTTTAATAACCAGGGCGGAGTCTCTCAGCGGAGCGCGACCGGAACCGTCGATAAGAGTCGCGCCAAGAATGACGATCGTAATGATGTTCAGCATATATTAGCCACGGATGGAACACGGATTTACTATACGGATTTTACTTTAAATCCGTGTCTGAAATCCGTGTTTATCCGTGGCTTAATTCTTCGGCTTGTTGGCGTCAATAAATTCTTTGAGTTTTCTGGCGTCAGGATAGTCAGGCTTCTTCTTTAAGAACTCTTCATACTCGACTGCTGCTTTGTCTTTCAAACCCACGGCCTCGAAGAGAATCGCCAGGCGCAAGTGTGCCTCGGCTTTTCCGATCGGATCCAGCTTGATCGCTTCATAAAGATAACCGACGGCCTTTGAGCCCTTCTTGATCTGAAGATAAGCCTCACCCAGATAGTAATTCGCATCGGCGGACTTCGGTTGAAGCTTTACAGCGCTGGTCAACGGTTCGATAGCGCCGTCGAAGTTTTTGCGGACCACGCGGAGACGTCCGAGGTTGAGCTGACCAAGAAAAAAGGAGGGTCGCTCAGTCACACTCTTTACGTAAGCAGTCTCGCTCTCTTCATAGTCTTGTTTGAAGAGATGGATGGTGCCGAGTTCGGCCCAGGCCTGAAAATCGTGAGGATCGGAGGCGACGAGTTCACGCAAGGTCGCGATCGCATCGTCGTAACGTTTTTGATCGGTTGCTAGTCTCGCCTTGAGGAATAACTTTTCATTGACTTCGGATCGTTTGTAAAAATCCGCCGCCGAGATCGAAGTGGGTTTCGGGAGTGCGCCACCTTTCCAAACCAGATTCAGATCCTGGCGCGTTCGTTCCGATGCCGGGCCGCCCAACTCGACGCGAGTGCGAGCGACCTCCTGGTGGTCCAACAAGACAATCAATTCATACGGTCCCGCCGCGAGATTGACGAACTGGTAACGGCCACCAGCGTTAACGTACTGACGAGCTGCCGGGGTGCCGCCGAGGTTGTTAAGTACGATTTCGTAAACAAGAGGCTTCGCCCCGGGCTCTTTACCTTCATCGACAATGAGATCACCAAAGAGGATGTGAGAACCATCTCGAATTCCGAGTTGCGTACGGCGATCCTGAGCGAAGACTGAGTGGCTGCACACAAACACTGCGAATACAAAAAGCCACAAAGAAGCACGAAGTTTTTTTGTGTCTTCAGTGCTTCTTTGTGGCCGGTTCATCGGTAAAGCTTAGAACGTGAAACGTGCTCCGATCTGCATTACGCGCGGCTGGCCCTGGATACCGGTGAAATTCGACCAGTTGGTGGGGATGTCCGCGACGTTGGTGATCTTATCCGGATCGAGTTGCAAGCCAAATCCGCTGCGGCTTGTATCGACCACACCCATCCGCTGCGTATTGGTGACGTTGAATACCTCCCAACGAATCTGAAGTTTCTGCGTTTCGCTCCAGGGCATGTCAAACGACTTGCTCAATCCCATATCGAGATTGAAGTAACCAGGCAAGCGCAGCACGTTGCGATCACCCGTCTCACCGGCAAACGCTCCACGCCAACTGGTGTATGCCTCGAGTAAGCAGTCGCCAAAGAGTTTGCCGCCTTGCGTCGGGCATGACTTGACCGGCCTTATCCGCACGCCGCTGCTCTGCGCATTCCAGTTGGTGGCCCACCGCGCATCATCGTAAGGACTGATGTGCGGTATGCCTGAGTTCCAACGGAAGATACCACCAAGCTGCCAGCCTCCAATGAACGCGTCGGCAATTCTGCTAACGCCTGAGAAGTAACGGCGACCGCGTCCAAACGGCATTTCCCAAACGGCGTTGGCATTGATGATATGCCGCACGTCGAAATCGGAATTGGCGAACGAATCGTCCTGCCGCAATGGATTCAGAATAAACGCCCCGCCGTAAGCGCCACTGGTTTGCAAGCCGGAAGCATCGTCCATCGAATGCGAGAGCGTGTAGTTGAAGTCCATCGTCAAACTACGACCAAGACGCTCGCGAATGCTGAGCGTGCCGGCGTGGTAGTTCGACCTGGCAACACTGCTGAACGACGACAGTGCGCCGTACTGCGGATGGAAGAAAATGTTTCGTCCCAATCCGTCTTCGATCACGTCCTGCGTGTCGGTCCAGTCGTTGCCGTAGAAGTTCAACGCCACTGCATAGACCGCCTGAGTCTGCGTCAGGTCGTGCGTTGGAAACACGCCACAGCAGAAGCCAAAGTAGATTTCGTCCATTTGCGCGGCGATAGTGGGCGGCAAGAGGTTCTGGAAGAACGGGATGTTCGGAATCTGTTCGATAGGCGTGCCGGCGCGGCGGAAGTTTTCGAGAATGCCGGCTGCCGTATACCAATCCATTCCCGATCTCGGATCTACCAGGTTGTTCAGCGCCATCACGTCGCGCGAGGCGATCAGATTGCGAGCGAGCCTGCCGATGTATGACGTCTGGATTACGAGACCTTTCGGCAACTCACGCTCGAAGGTGACGTTCCAGGAGTAGTTGATTGGCGCAACTATTCTGGAATCCAACGACGACTCGATGCGGGCCGACTGCAATGCCGGATCCGAATTGAACGGTTGCGTGCGCGGGAAACTGATATTTCCCGGGATATCGATTCGTGGCAGAGTCCTGATGCTCTGGTTGAAACCGGTGAAAAGCGGAGCCGGCCGAGTAGTCAGGTTGAAGGTGTTAGCTGCAATGGTGTCGCTCGACGAGAAACCGAGGGTGTTGTTCAAGTCGAAACTGACCGCGAGTTGTTGGCCATAGTAATCATTGCTGATGGCGAAGCCACCACGAAATACAGATTCGTGGTTCCTGCCGAATAGCTTGCCGAGAAATCCCTCTCCGAATGACGGAGACCACGCGACTGCGACGCGCGGTTGGAAGTTGTTCTTGTCATACGAATAGAGCGGGTCGGCATTGTTTGCTTTGCCGGAGAGGACCAGCGTTAACGGCGTCACAAAATTCTCGCCGCGTGCTGCCGCTGCTTTGCGCAACTCAAACACGTCTGACAAAGGAATGTCGGTTCTGACCTCGAACCCATTCTTTTCATAGATGGGCGTGCTGATCGAGTAACGCAATCCGTAGGTCAGTGTTAAGTTTGGTGTAATCTTCCAGGAGTCCTGACCGTAAACGTCGTATTCCCGGGTGACAAACTCGCGCTCGCTCGGAGTGCCTATCGGCAGGAGATTACCGGTTTGATCGAAGAGGAAGTTTCCGGAGTATTGAGAATACCTTCCGATTATGGCGGTCACTGCATTCTGCACCCCGACATCCGAACCCTGAATCGGGAAGATTTCGTTGATCGGGTCTGAGAGGCTGGTGCCGCCACCCACGTAGAATGAAGGATTGGTGATCGCGGAATCGTAGGAACCGGCAAATGATACGCGACGATTGTTAACGAGACGGATATTCGTGCCAAAGCTGAGGCTGTGGTTTCCCTTTACCCAGGAAATGTCGTCGGTAAAGTTTTGTACGGGAGTAACACGATTGAGGGTACGAGTGAATCCCAACGGTGAGAAGACGAAGCGGAAACTGATCGAGTTTTCGGCCGAATCGCCCTGTTGGCTAAACGCCTCTCGCGTGTATCCGTAACGGAAGGTATTGACCAGGTTGCTTGACAACGTCCAGGTGTGACCGGCGGCGAGGCCCATCGGGTGTGACCAGATGCTGGGCGCCACCGTATCCGGGAACTGCTGTGCGAGCGAGATTTTGTCGTAAATGACATTCGCTCGTACGAAAGCTTGCTGCTTACTGGTGAGATTGAAATCGAACTTCGCAGCATGAGAGTTTCGCTTCACGGGCGTGGGCGCGTTGAAGCGAAAACCGCCTGTGTTGAATTCGTCGCCGATGGTGGTGTCGTTGGCGGGATATTTCGCTGCCGCATTCGCCAACACCTGAATCGCGAGCGGATTCGTTCCCACGGCCGGAAAGAGCGACGTGATATCTGCGGGAGTCAGGGTTGTGACTCCACCTTCAGGATTTCGGAAACGAACCAACCCCTGCCCCAGGCTTGCCAGCGGCACATTGCGAACCACCGACTCCGATCGCGTGATGCGATCGCCCTCGAAACTGTAAAAGAAGAACGCCTTGTCTTTGACGATTGGACCACCAAGGGCGCCGCCAAAGGTGTGTCGAATCAACGGAGCTCGGGAGACACCGGCGGCGTTGTTGAAGAAGTTGTTGGCCGCAAAGGCGGAGGTCCGGTAAAACTCAAACGCGGTGCCGTGCCAATCGTTGGTGCCGCTCTTTGTTACCAGCGAAACCTGCGCTCCCGAAGACCGGCCCTGGTTTGCGTTAGGATTCGTCGTTTGAACGCGAAACTCTTCAATCGCATCTGCGTTCAGTCGCAACACAGTTGTATTCGACGGCGACAAGTTGTCGGTGGCAGTTCCATCTGCCGGATCGGACGTGCCGCTGGTAATTGAATTGGTCTGCGCTTCGTTTATGTCCACTCCGTCAAGCGTTACGTTAGTTTGGTCGGAGCGTGCTCCGGCCACGTAACCGTCACGTGTCGCCGCGGTCTGCAGTGTCAGCAGGTTGGGAACACTGCGAGCTTCGAGTGGCAACTGCGTGATCTGCTTGTTGACGAAGTTGCTGCCAAGAGTACCGTCCTCGCGGTTCACCAGGAGTTCGGCGGAGCTGGTCGAAATCGTCACTGACTGCTCGATGTTGCCGATTTCCAGCTGAACGTCCACAGTGACAGTTTTCGCAATCAGAGCGTGGACGTCAGTATGGACGGCTTTCTTGAAGCCTTTGGCCTCGACTTCCACTTTGTAGTCGCCGACCTGAACCGCTTCAAACGAATAGAGACCATCATCGGTGGTCGTGGTCTCGCGAATGGCATTGGTGGTGACATTCGTAAGCGTGACCGCAGCACCGGGCACAACGTTGCCCTGTTGATCTTTAACTGTACCGCGAACGGCAGAAGTTCCGCCCTGTGCAAAAGCAGTCAAGGCGAAGAGCCCGATTAACAAGAAGCCGATGGTGAATCGAGCAGCACCGAAGTAGATTTTTGAGTTCATAGAGTCCTCCCGTTACAAGTTTTGCGGGTCCCGAGAAGGAGGCGCATTACCGTGAGTTATTGGTTTTATCCAGCTTGCTTACCGAGGACTGAAGAGTACATCCAAATTTGCGAGGGCGTCTACAAAAATCCGTAGCGCCTAATGCCACGGGCTTGTCCCGTGGAGAGGTAGTGACCTGGTTTCGCTTCTTTATCCACAGATTACGCAGATTGATTAATAAAATCTGTGTAATCTGTGGATAAAGAACCTCAATTTAGGGCGCCAACGGGTAGCTGCGAGTGTGAGACCTCCACGGGGCAAGCCCGTGGCATCTCTACGGTTTTGGAGCTTCGGTTTTTGGTTTGTTGGCTTCGATGTAGTCGGTGAGTTTCTTGCGTTCCGGGTAGTCGGGTTTTTTCTGGAGGAACTGCTCGTACTCAGCCGCGGCGCGATCCTTGTAGCCGGCCAGATTGTAGAGGGCGCCCAGGCGCAGATGCGCATCAGCCATGCCGAGCGGATCGAGTTTCAGCGCTTCATTCAAGTAACCGACTGCCTTCGAACCCTTCTTGAGTGCGAGATAAGCTTCACCGAGAAAGTAATTCGCAGCTGCGTTTTTCGGATCCGCTTTGAGCGCGGCTTCGAGCGGCTCGACCGCGCCTTCATTATTCTTGCGCGCGAGTCGCACGCGGCCAAGGTTCACGAGTGCGGCAACGTGATCAGCCTTGACGCCAATCGCGCTCGTATAACTATTCTCCGCCGCTTCGAGATCCTTTTGAATGAAGTAGACCATCCCCAGATCGCTCCAGGCGGCATAGTCTTTGGGATCTGCTTCAACCAACGAACGAAGGGTCGTAATGGCGTCAGTGAAACTCTTACTTTGTATCTCCTGAGACGCTTTCTGATAGAGCGCGCGGTTGGCACCGGTGCGGTTGTAGCCGTCGGCAGACGAACCTCCTCCGGCCGGCATTATTGGCTTCCACCTGAATTGCAAATCCTGCTGGATGTGCTCGGTTGAATTTACCGAAATATTAATGGGCACGCGCGCGATCTCTGAACCGTCAAGTTCGACCGCCAGGTAGTAGTCGCCATTGCCGAGATTCGTGAATTGATACCGGCCTCCATTCCCGCTACGCTGTCGCCCCACCACTTCATTGCCTCTGGTATAGAGAATGATATCGAACACCCGGTCAGCTTTTTGATCGTCCGCGTGAAAGGCGTCAACTTTCAGATCGCCGTACAACGTGAAGTTCCGTCGTGTGCCGGCGCCGGGTCGCGAAGGAGCAGGAGCCTGCGCCAAAGCGACCAACTCGAGCATCAATATGAGTCCAATTATTAAGCCGGACGAACGAAAGTATTTTCGAAGTGTCATGGAAGGAACCTCCGGGCCGCATTATACAGATAAAAGTGCGGGCTGCGACCGAAGTCCCAGCCCGCGCTTGTTAGACCAAAACTCAGTCGCCACTAGAATTCATAACGCAGTGCAAACTGCATGATTCTCGGTGTTCCCTGAATCTGGGTGAAGTTGTAGAACGAAGCCGGCGGACTACCAAACTGCGGATCGAGCCCGGCAGTGTTGTCGGCGTTGCCCTCCAGGAACTGACTGTTAGTCACGTTGAAGGTTTCCCAGCGAATGACAAGCTTGTGCTTTTCACTCCAGGGCATTGCGAAACTCTTCGAAACGCCGGCATCCAGCTGGAAGAAGTGCATGCCGCGCAGAATGTTTCTCGCACCTGTTTCGCCAGGAGCCGGACTGCGGAAACTGTTATAAGCTTCCTCGACATCCGAGAACAGATTTGCGGGCCTGCCGTTACCGCCGCGGTTCGGTGACGACTGAATCGGGCGGATAGGCATCGTCCAACTGCGGGCGTTCCAGTTCGTGGGCCAGCCAGCGATATCCACCGGCGTACCTACCGGAAATCCGGAGTTGTAACGCATGATGGAAGAAATCTGCCAACCACCCAAGATCGCGTTAACAACGCTGTTGGAATCAGTCAGGAAGTGCCTGCCGCGTCCAACCGGTATTTCCCAAATCGAATTGAAGTTAATCAGGTGACGGACGTCAAAACCCGAATTCGCACGATTGTCACGCTGGCGAAGTGCGTTGGTAATAAACGCAGCCGCGCCAAAGACGCCGCTGGTCTGAAGACCGGAAGCATCATCGATCGAGTGCGAAAGCGTGTAGTTGAAGTCCCAGCTCAGGCCACGCATGCGCTGACGAACGCTCAGCGTCGCTCCGTGATAATCTGAGCTCGCGATGGTTCCAAAAGCCGACAGTGCTCCATACTGACTTTGGAAGAAGTGTTGACGGCTACTGAGCTGATCGAGAAAGTCCTGCAGGAACGTCCAGTCGTCTCCAAATTCGAAACAACCGACAGCGTTGCAGTCCGGAGTCCTCGGACCAGCCATAACCGCATACGCGGCTTGGGTGTTTGAAAGACCCAGGCCGAAGAAGATGCCGTCAATCTCGCCTGCCGGGTACATGTTTTCGAACCACGGAAGGTTTGTGATATTCGCGACCGGCGTTCCGTTAACGCGATGTTGTTCGAGTATTCGAGCCGCCGTGTACCAATCCTGACCAGACTTCGGATCGACGATATTGTTGAGCTGCATTACGTCGCGGGTAGCGAGCAGATTGCGCGCCAGCCTGCCAATGTATGAAGCCTCAACAACAAGGCCCTTCCCGAACTCACGTCCGTAGCTGAAACTCCAGTTGTAGTTGATCGGCGAAACGAGGTTCGTATCGAGCGAACCTTCAATGCGCCGCTGGAAGTCCTGCGGTTGAGTTTGCGGGAACACCAGATTTGCCGGCGGTGTGATCCCCGGAAGGTTTCGCACCGGCATCCCCAGGCCCGTGATTGGTGGAGCTGGATTGGTGGTTACGTTGTAGGTGTTGGCCGACGGAGTTTGGTTGGAAGCGAATCCGAGCGTGTTATTACCGTCGAAGTTCACTGCCAGCGCCTGGCCGAAGTAGTCGTTAGTGATGGAAAAACCACCACGGAAGACCGACTCATCGTTAGTACCAAACAACTTGCCGAGGAAACCGCTCCGGAACTGGGGCGTCCAGGCAACGAAAACGCGTGGCTGGAAGTTGTTCTTGTCGAGCGAATAGAAGCCCGGCTTGTCATAAAACGGACCAGCGGTTTCAACCGTCAGAGGCTCATCAAAGTTCTCACCTCTTTCAGCGGCTGCAAAGCGCCGGTCGAGATACTCCTGCAAAGGAATGTTAGGACGCGTTTGGAAGCCGTTTCTTTCGTAAACCGGACGGCTTAAGCCATATCGCAAACCCAACGTAAGAGTCAGGTTGTTTCTGAGCTTCCAGGTATCCTGGGCGTAAACGTCATATTCCTCGGTAGCAAAGCTACGTTCTACCGGCGCTCCGGCTGCCAGTGGCTTGCCGTCAACACCGAAATTGAAGTTTGCGGTGTATTGCGACAATCTGCCGAGCAGAGCCGCAAAGGCATGGCGCGTGTTGTTGACGCTGGCCGATGCGATAGTGGTTCCGACTGGAAGACCGGTTAGTTTTGGTAGCCAGGCGTTGATGGGATTCGTAACCACATTACCTGAGCCCGCATAGAACGACTGGTTGGTAATGCCGTTGTCGAACGCGGCGCCGAAATCCTCGCGATTGTTACGCACAATGCGGATGTTGGTACCAAACGCAAAGGTGTGATTGCCCTTGATCCACGAGAAGTCGTCGGTAATGTTGTGCGTTGGGGTGGTGCGGCTGAATCCTCTGACAAAGCGATGCGAAGCGAACACGTTTCTAAACGTGATTTGATTCTCCGCGGAGTCGCCCTGATCGGTAAAAGCTTCACGGGTCAGGCCGTACCTGAAGTTATTTACTTTATCGTTCGAGATGGTCCAGTTGTAGTTAGCAGCGAAGCCGTATGGATGGCTCCAGTTATTCGTGGGTGTAGTATCCGGAAACATAGGAGACCCACCGGTCACGTCCTGCTGATAGTTAGCACGGAAATACGCGGTGTGCCGGCCATCATTGGTGATATTCCAATCCATGCGCGCGGTATGTCCGGTTAGCTTTACGGGTAACGAAGCATTGAATTGGAAGCCGCCCGTGTTGAGGCCGTCGCCGAGCCTGAAATTGTTCACCGGATACCTCGAAGCAGCACCGGACAGGATGCCGGTTGCCACGGGGTTAACGTTCACCAGCGGGTTGCCTGTCGGCGTATCGGTGGCGTTGTTAAAGCCGGTGGTCAGGCCGTTGAGCTGAGTGGTGTTGAGCGTAACCGGCACGATCTGTCCGGTCGGTGTACGCGCATTGAACTTCAGCAGGCCCTGTCCGAGGCTCGCAAGCGGCACCAGCCTATTAAAGGTCTGTTGCCTCGCGTCGCGACGTTGTTCGTAGTTGTAAAAGAAGAAGAAACGATCTTTCACCACTGGTCCCGACAATGAGCCGCCGAAGTTATTGCGCAGCAGTGTCGGCCGCTTCAACGACTTACCGGTATCGGGATCGATGGTCTGGTTGTTAAAGAAGTCGTTGGCCGTGAAAATTGTATTGCGGTGAAATTCAAACAGGTTTCCGTGCCACTCGTTGTTACCTTGTTTGGTAACTAACTCGACCTGTGCGCCGGAAGAACGTCCCTGCGACGCGTTCGGGTTCAAGGTGGTAACACGGAATTCCTCGACGGTGTCAGGACTGACACGCAGCACCGGGGTGAATGCCTCGCCAGTCTGTTGTTCGTTGACGTCAACGCCGTCGAGCGTCAGGTTGGCCTGGTCACTACGGCCACCGGCTACGAAGCCACCGGCCGTCACCGCGGGCTGCAAGCTCAGCAGTGTCGTGACGTTGCGCGCGTTGAGAGGAAGCTGTGTGATTTGTTGGGAGATGAAATTATTTCCCAGGCTGGCGTCCTGCGTGTTAAGGAGCGCCTCGCCGGCGCCGACCGTCACTGAAATCGTTTCATTGACGCTGCCGATCTCCATCGCTACCTCTAGGTCAGTCGGCTTGGAAACGAGGGCGGATACCTGATTAAGGACTGCCTTCTTGAATCCCTTGGCCTCTACTTCGATCCTGTAGACACCTGGTTGAATCGTTTCAAAAGCGAACTGGCCGCTATCGTTTGACGTGGTGGTGCGTGTGAAGCTGGTTTCAGGATTCGTCACGGTCACCGTCGCACCTGCGACCACCGCTCCCTGCGGATCCTTAATTGATCCTCTTATTGAGGAACTGCCCTGGCCCTGACCCAGAGCGCTTCCACAAAAGAGCATCAGAACCACAAACGCGCCAAGCGAAAGCATAAACCTATAGCTAAAACTCTTACTTTTCATAGATTCCTCCGCTGGAAGTTGTTTACAGATTTTGGAGGTTGCGCGGAGCTACTGGAGCGATGGAAATGCCCGGTATTCCGGCATTGCAACTCCGGGGTTTTGCTGAACTGGATCGTGCCCGCCTCAGCGGCAAAAAAAGTTCCTACTTACGGGTCAAACGCTGCTGCTAGATAAATCTGGAAAGGCTTACGAGGCGGAAAACAAAACCGACTTACGTTATCGGGATTACTCTCTTGCAGCTATTATTCCGCAGCAAAATCGGCCCTGCGGAACGGTCCAATCCCTGAGTTTTAACGATATTTCAGACCTTGATCGGATTTTTCGAACGAGAGTAAATCCAAAAATCTGAGAGAGTATATATAAATTCGGAAAGGGTGGCCAACCGGAGCGGTGTGTTATCTGGCCGCAGATTTTCGCGATTTCCGCTGATGAACGCTGATTTCGGTTTGTGGCTCAAATTCTTTGTGCCTTTTTGTGGCTTCACTCTTTTGTGCCTTTTTGTGGCTCACTTTAGATGGTCAAGATAGCCCAGGGCTATCATCAACTCCGCATTCAAGATCGCCGCGCCCGCCGCGCCGCGAATCGTGTTGTGACTCAGCGCCACAAACCGGTAGTCGAGCACCGAGTCCGGCATCAACCTTCCGATCGTGACCGTCATTCCCCGCCCTGCATCACGATCCAACTTCGGTTGCGGACGATTGGGCTCATCGCGAACGACGATAGGTGTTGGCGGAGCGGAATGTAACTCGTACGCCTGCGGTATCGAACTGAACGAAGAGAGAGCTTCACGCACCTCCGACAGCTCCGCCTGCCGCGAAAGCTTCACCCGCACTGCGGCCATGTGTCCGTCAGCCACGTTCACGCGGTGACATTGAGCGCTGACGGCCATCGATGCCGGCTCGATTACATCTGTGGTTAAGCGGCCCAGAATCCTGGTGGTTTCGGTTTCGATCTTCTCTTCTTCACTGGCGATGTAGGGCAGCACGTTGTCAACGATATCGAGCGAAGCAACGCCGGGATACCCGGCGCCGGAAAGTGCCTGCAACGTCGTGACAGCCACTGCGGAAACACCAAACTCCTCGTGCAAGGGCGCGAGCGCCAGTGCCACCATGATCGTCGAGCAATTCGGGTTGGTAACGATGAAGCCACCCGAGGGGTATTGGCGGTGTCGTCGTGCAAGCAGGCTGAGGTGCTCGTGATTCACTTCGGGAATCAGCAGCGGCACGCCTTCGTCCATGCGAAACGCGGAAGAGTTGCTGATGACGGGATAACCGGCTTCCCCAAAGCTGGCTTCAGTTTCGCGCGCGATATCGCCGGGAAGACTGGAGAACACGAGTTCACAATCAAGCGGCGGCGCCGGCGCCTGGACCTGCATCGATCTCACAAACGAAGGCATTTCACCCTCGAGCCGCCACGAGCACGCATCGCCATACGCCTTGCCCTGCGATCGATCCGAAGCGGCAACCGCTGTCACTTCAAACTGCGGATGATCGGCAAGCAATTGAATAAACCGCTGCCCCACCATCCCGGTCGCACCCAAAATCCCAACCCGAAATTTTCTGCTCATAATTAATCACTTCTGATTGAACTATAACTTCTGATTTGAACAAGTCAGGAAGAGGGGCTTGCCCCCGCTCTTCCCCTTTACGGCGGGGGCAAGCCCCTCTTCCTGACTTGTTCCCTGTTGACTGGCCCGAAAATTTCCAACCCTCTTTTGATTCGCCGAACACCTTCTTCCAATACTCCATGAGCCGCGCAGAAGGACACGCGCAGGAAGCCTTCGCTCTCGCTGCCAAACGCTGCTCCCGGTACGGTGATCACGCCTTCATTCAACAACGCGTCCGCAACCTGCATCGATGGACCATAATCGCTCACATCGAGCATCGTATAAAACGCGCCCTCCGGCGTCACCGCATGCAGCCCTAACTCAGATTCAATCAACCCCAGCAAATGATCGCGACGCGCGCGAAACGTCTCTCGAAATCCAGCACGCGCAGCTTCCGCCTCCTCCGTCCACGCCACCAGCGATGCTTTCTGCGACACCGTCGAAGCACACGTCGTGACGTAACCGTGCAGCACCAGCGTCGCCTGGATCACCGCCTCATCCCCACACGCCCAGCCAAGCCGCCAGCCAGTCATGCTCATCGACTTCGACAGACCGCTAATCACAATCGTACGTTCATAAAGCGACGACAACGATCCCGGCCGCTCAGCAGTGTAATAAAGGTCGCGATAGATCTCGTCACTGATCAGGTACGCGCCGTGATCCCGTAGTGCATCACCAATGCCGGCGAGATCTTCGCGGGACAAAGTGCGTCCGGTTGGATTCGACGGACTTATGCAAACGACAACCTTGGTCCTTGGCGAAAGCGCACGTCGAAACTCGTCCGCATCAAACGCAAACCCTCGCTCGCGCGGCAAACGATAGAACTTCGCGGTTCCACCCGCCATCTGTACGATCGTGGGATACGCCACAAACCCCGGATTCGGCAACAACACCTCGTCGCCCTCATCAACCAGCGCGAGCAGCGCGAGATACAACGCCTCCTGCGAACCCGCGGTGATGACAACACGCTCCGGCTTTCCTCCGAGATACGGATAATCACCGGCGACCTTTTCACGCAGCGCCGGCAGCCCGGCATGTGACGTGTACCCGTTCTGCTCCTCGACGATCGCCTTCACCGCGGCCCTGCGAATCACGTCAGGCGTCGGCAGATCGGGCTCACCCAGCCCGAGATTGATGCTGCCCGGCTTTGCGCGATCGAAAACCTGGCGAATAACGCTCTTCTCGATCCCTTGCAGGCGTTTCGGTGGTGCAAACTTATTCAACGCAGGTAGTCCTCTAATCGCACCGCCGTGTCAGTCTTTTCGTCGCGATACTTAACAATGATTGCCGCATAAAGCGAGAGCCCCCAATCGCGTCCGCGCTCAGTCGACACGGCACGCGCGCCCGGAACAACAACTGCCCCCGCGGGAATCTCGAGTGGTCCGTCCACTGTCCTTTGATAGATCTCGCCTTTAACAAGATCGTAAACCGGAGTCGAGCCCGTCAGAATCACACCCGAAGCGAGCACCGTACGCTCACGCACGATCGTGCCTTCGTAAACTCCACAATTACCACCGACGAGCACGTCGTCCTCGATGATCACCGGCACCGCGCCTACCGGCTCGAGCACGCCGCCAATCTGCGCAGCGGCAGAGATGTGAACGCGCTTCCCGATCTGCGCGCACGAGCCGACCAGCGCGTGGCTATCTATCATAGTTCCGGCGTCGACATAGGCGCCTGCGTTCACAAACATCGGCGGCATGCAAACAACACCCGGTGCGATGTAAGCGCCGTCTCTGATCGTCGAACCGCCGGGAACGATGCGAACGTTGTCGTTAATCTTTGTGGGCCGGACGGGATATGTATCTTTGTCGAAGAACTTGAAGCTCTCGCCCGCGGACATGTCGGTGATCGCGCCCATGCGAAAGCCAAGGAGTATCCCCTGCTTCACCCACGAGTTCACCTGCCACTTACCGCTCGCGCTTTTTTCAGCGGCCCGCACTTCACCGCGGTTGAGCGCGTTCTTCAGCTCTTCGAATACGGCCCTGTCTTCAGGTGAGAACTCACTGCCGGGACGTTCAGCAATCGCCTCGATCTGTTCACGCAACGGCATGCGACGTTTCCCCCAGCAGACCCAACTCGACCAGAATTGAGCGCAACTGGCCGCGTGTTTTTTCCTGGACGGGAACCAGCGGCAGTCGCAGATTCTCTTCCAGCAGGCCCATCATTGCCATTGCTGCTTTCACTGGTCCAGGACTCGATTCGATGAAGTTTCCTTCCATCAACGGCAGCAGTCGATAATGAAGCGCGCGTGCTTCGTCCCATTGGCCCGCGAGCGCCAGATCGTTGAGACGCGACATCAACTCCGGGGCTTCGTTTGACGCCACCGAGATCAGGCCATCGCCTCCGAGTGCAATCAACGCGAGTGTGAGCGAGTCGTCGCCGGAGATCACGCGAAAGCCTTCGGGGCGGTTGCGCAGGATTTCCATGATCTGCGAGAGATTGCCGGAGGCTTCTTTGACGGCGACGATGTTTTCAACGTCGCGAGCGAGTCGCAGAGTGGTTTCCGCCGAGATGTTTGACGAAGTGCGGCCGGGAACGTTGTAGATCACAACCGGCAAACCGCCCACTGCTTCCGCGATCGCGCGGAAGTGTGCGTAGAGTCCGTCCTGTGTGGGTTTGTTGTAGTAAGGCGCGACGGTGAGCACCGCATCGACGCCGAGTTCGCGCGCAGCCTGCGAACGCGCGATCGACGTCGAGGTTGAATTACTGCCGGTGCCGGCAATTACTTTTGCGCGCCCGCGACAGACCTCGACAGTGGTGCGAATGACGAGCTGGTTTTCGTCTTCTGACATCGTCACGCTTTCGCCGGTCGTACCGCAGGGGACGAGGAGGCGCACGTTGCCGGCGATCTGGTATTCAATCAAATCGCGCAAACGTTTCTCGTCCACCGCACCGCTGTCTGTAAAAGGAGTGACAAGTGCTGTAGCGCAGCCGCGAAGCCAGTCGAGTTTTAATGTCATACTTACCTCCTTAGCCACGAAAAGGCACAAAACTTTTTAGCCACAAAAAGGCACATAAAGCACAAAATGAAAAATTGTTTTTGTGCCTTTTGTGCCTTTTTGTGGCTAACTATTTTTGTGCTTTTTTGTGGCAATGATTTCCTCTATTACTTCTCCAAACTCAAACACGCCTGTTCGTCCGTGGATCCAGTGTGCCGCGAGTAAGGCGCCGCTGGCAAAGCCCTGTCGCGAACGTGCAGTGTGTGTGAGCAAAATCTGATCGGCTTCGGAGTCGAAACCGACGCGATGCGTGCCGGGGATGTAACCTGCTCGGGTCGATGAAGTGGGAATGTCTGGTCCAAGATGTTCGGACATCAGGTCGCGCAGTTTCAGCGCCGTTCCGGAGGGCGCATCGCGCTTGCGACTGTGATGCGCTTCTTCAATGAACGGCGCGTAGCCTTCGACGGCGGCGAAGAGTGACGAAGCTTGTTTTGCGATCCGGTAGAAGAGATTGACACCGATCGAGAAGTTGGCGCCGTAGACCATCGCGCCGGAATGTTCCGTGACGATCTGTTTTGCGTCTGATTCGTATTGTTTCCAGCCCGTCGCGCCTTCGACGAGCGGGACCTGCGCGCGCGCACAAGCTTCGACGTTTCTGAGTACTGCCTCGCCTACGGAAAAATCGATCGCGACATCGTGACCACGCAGTTGTTCCGCAAGCTGTTCCGCATTCAGTTCACTTTCTTTACTCGTGACGACAACACCAACCTCGTCGCCCGCCTTCCGCGCCCCGGCGGCCGCCAACTGCCCCATCACCCCATACCCGATTAAAGCGATCTTCATGAGTTCAATATCTTTGCCAAATCAACATAAAGATCAACGGCCTGTTCCAGCTCGTGTTTCGAAACTCTTTCGTGGTCCGTGTGCGCGTCGAGAATCGAGCCCGGTCCCATCAGTAACGGCTGTCCCCAGTTTGACAGGTACGGTACGTCGGTGGTGAAGCGCACCACACACTGCTCAAAACCCGGAACAGCAAACAACCGCACCGGATTGTGCGCCGACGCATATTCGAGCTGCCCGCGACCACGGACCGCATCTTCCAACATTCTTTTAACGTGCTCTATATCGATCCCGAGTCGAATTTGCAATTCCGCGCGCGCCTTATCTGCGATAACGTTCGGACGTGTGCCGCCACCGAGCACTCCGATGTTGCACGTCGTCGTTCCGAAGAAACCATCCTCCGGCCACTCACACTCGCGAATCTTCTGCAAAATATCGAGCAGCTTCTCAATCGCCGACTCACCCGCCTCGGGATACGCGGAATGCGCCGCGCGCCCCTCAGTGGTAATGATCACACGCACCGACCCTTTGGTTCCCGTCGCCAGGCGATTGTCAGTCGGCTCACCATTGATCAAAAACCGGCACTCACGCGCCACCGCGTGTTTATTTGCCGCCTGCGCGCCAATACTGCTCAACTCTTCATCAACCGTGAAAAGCAATCCAACATCACTCGCGTCTTCCGCCCGCAAACGCTCCGCTGCAAAGATCTGCGCCGCAATGATGCCCTTGGCATCACACGATCCGCGCCCGTAAACAAACTCATCATCTTCGCTCGACTGAATAAACGGCGGCACCGTATCCATGTGCGTCGAGAACACTATGCGCGGCGGCGTAGCCAGCGTCGCAATCACGTTGAAACGATCCTGGGCCACCTCCTGTCTCTCCACCTGATAGCCCAGCTTTTCAAGATACTTCGAGAGATATACCCCCACCGCCAGCTCAGCGCCAGTGAGCGACGGAATATCAATCAACTCACGCGTAAGCTCCACCAGGTTCATCAACCCGTTCCTTCTGTTTTGTGACTTTTGTGCCTTTTTGTGGCGAAAAACTCGTCGTGCAGTCTCGTGACCGCTTCCTTCACGCACTCTTCCTCAACCGCGAAGGTAAAGTTGATACTCGACGCTCCCTGCGAAATCAAACTCACATTTATGTCGCTGATCGTGCTGAACACGCGCGCGGCAATACCCGGCGTTCCGCGCAAACCCTCACCGACCACACAAATAATCGCGCGCCCCTTTTCAACTCTGACAGTTCCGAGTTTCTCCAGCTCTGCGATGATGGCCGGGAGCGCGCTCGCGTCATCCAACGAAAGCGAGACGCTGACTTCGGACGTCGTCACCACATCCACCACCGTGCGATGACGATCGAACACTTCAAAGAGCGCGCGCAGGAAACCGTAAGCACCGAGCATGCGCAGCGATGTGATCTGTACCGTAGTCACACCGCTCTTGTGCGCAATCGCTTTGACTGTCCTTGGCGACGTCTCACTTTGTGGTCCAACAAGCGTGCCGACCTCTTGCGGCGCGCGCGAATTGCAGATGCGGACCGGGATGGAACTCTCGATCGCCGGCTGGATTGTTTTTGGATGCAGTACCTTCGCGCCGAAGTAAGCGAGTTCTGCAGCTTCGCTATACGACAGACGTTCGATCGTCTGCGCTTCAGGAACCACGCGCGGATCGGCTGTCAACACTCCGGTGACGTCAGTCCAGATCTGTATTTCATTCACACTGAGCGCCGCGCCGAGCAACGCCGCCGTGTAGTCAGATCCGCCACGTCCGAGAGTGGTTGTCACACCCAGCGGTGTGGATCCGATGAAGCCTCCCAGCACCGGCACGACTCCGCTCTCGATAATCGGAAGCAGCTCACTTTTACTACGTGCAAAAGTGACATCCATCAGCGGCGTCGCATTCGTGTGCTCCTCGTCAGTGATGATGCAACGACGCGCATCGACCTGCCGTGCTTCGATTCCACGCTGATTCAATACTTCGGCCAGTAAGGTGCTGGAAAGAATCTCTCCAAATGAAACGACCGCATCCTGAAGACGCTTGTGCTCGGAAGGCCGGTGTCCAAAGGCTTCGAGAAACTCACCGATCTGCTGTTCGGCGCTATTCAGTCGATCAACAAACGCGTCGGTGTCGTCGAAAAGCTCACTCGCAGCCGCGCGATGGCGTTTGAATACGTCCTCAACTGAGGCGATGTTGGTCGCCGCTAGCAAACTATCCGTGACGCCACTCATCGCCGAAACGACGACCACCGGCGCAGACTGACGTTCGCTCTCAACAATACGCGCAACATTCTCAAACGCAGTGGCATCGGCAACCGACGTCCCGCCGAATTTCATCACGATTGGCATAGAGGCCACAGATTACACGCACAAACACGGATCGGAAAGGCCCGATCCGTGTTTTTATCCGTGTATATCTGTGGCTTATTTAGAGACTTGTGGCGTCACATACTTCACGAACTTCAAATCCGCCAACGCCTCGAGCTTCTCGATCGAAAGCCGCCCGATAATGAGTTTCGTACTCTTAGCATCAAGCACAACCTCGAAACCGAGCTCTTTCAGTTTCGCGAGAGCCTCAGGTGATTTCTCCGTCAGCCAGACTTGCACCTCAGCTTTACCGTTGCGAACGAAACCACCCTGATCGGCCGGGGTGAGAGCTTCTTTCTTCCTGAGACGCTCCACCACCGCAAACACAGAGCGGTGCAGCTTCTGTCGCAGTTCGTTGAGTCGCATCTCTTCAATCGGCACCGCCGGAACTGCAACCGGATCTTCATTGACAACACCGCTAACACTATCCGCTCGCACCGGAGGAACCGTGGACGCGTTTACGCTAACTGAGGGCGGCCTGTTTGGAGGCGGCGGCGGAGTTGACATCGGACGACTACTCCCACGACTACGCCTTGCAAGGACACCACCACCACTACCAACTTTTGCCAGTCCGCCGATGTATCCAAAGTTACCTATAGACTTCGCCGCACCTGCCGGGTAAGCCGTCTCAGGATTTACACCTTCCGGCACTTCAACCGGCACATCGATTCTGCGCGGCTGTCCGCCGTCAGTCACAACCATCTCTTCAACGGCGACGAAAGACGTAAACTGCGTCATCAACCGGTACTCGATTCCGAGTTGCGTGATCGTGTCTTTCAACTCGGCACGCATGTTTCCACTCTGCGCCCCTGCGTAATCCTGGTCCATCAGGTTGTCGACTCGCGCACGCGCCCACAGCGACGCCAGCACATCGTGCGAAGCCATCGTCTCCGGCAGTTCAACCGGAACCTCTCGCACGAAATCCTCTCCGGCCATCTTTCCTTTCAGTCGAATCGTCGCACGCCCAGGCGACGTGAAGCGCCCGGTCACAACCACAGGCTTGGCGCCAAACAGATCCGGAATTCGTTGCGGGTACACGTCCGCTACCGGCAGTCCATTCCAATCGATCGAAATGTCAGTCAGTAACGGATTGCGTACACGTTCGTGAAAACGACGCGCTGCGGCAGAGCCATCGTCAGTCAATGCCACATACTCCACGTCGCCACGTCCGGCATCAGCCATCTTATCGAGCAGGAAGCGGTTGACGGATTCGCCGATCCCGAATGCAAACACGCGCGCGTTCTGATGCTTTTGAATCTCGGCTATGATCTCCATGTCGTTTCCGACGTAACCATCAGTCATAAAGCAAACGATGCGCACGTGTGATTGATCGTCTGACGGTTTGAGCGCGGCCTCGATCGCAGTCATCATTTCCGTGCCACCGCCGCCGGAACGTGAACGCAGGAAAGCTTGCGCCTTTCTCATGTTTGCCGCGGTTGCAGGCACTGGTTCCGGAAACAGGATTTCCGTGTCGCCGGCGAAAGTGATGAGGTTGAACGTGTCAGACGGATAAAGACTGTCGAGCGCTAACTTCATCGTTTCCTTTGCTTTTTCGATGGGAAAGCCTTGCATCGAGCCCGACGTGTCGAGTACGAACACCAACTCCTTCGGCGTCACGTCTTCAGGCATAACGCGCTCGGGTGGCTGAAGGATCATCGTGAAGAAGCCACCCTTTTCGGAGCGATGTGTCAACACGGCATCCTGGATTGCCTGTCCGGCAACGTCGTAGCGCAGGATGAAGTCTTTGTTGGGAATGGTTGAGTTCCCTTTCAACTTCAGCCGCGCGCTGCGAATGTCGGGACGTTGTATGTCTACGGGGTGAGACTTCGAGGCAAGGTTATCGATAATCAAACCGGCGTCGAGGGTTACGTCGAGTGAGATGTCGTGTCCGCTTCTCATTCCGGCGGGAATCGGTTGCGGAGTGATGCGCGAAGCATCAGGAACACGATCAGTGCCGTCAGAAAAGCCGCCGCCACTGCGTTGCCCGTGGTTGCGAGTCTGTCCTCCGGGAATGTAGCGTGGGCCAACAATCATTGGGAACACGAACTCATAAGCGCCATTCACGTAGCTCAACGTTTCGACATAGCTGATCGTGATCTTGACCTGCTCGCCGGGCAGGATGTTGGCTACTGATTGGGTAAAGATGTTGGGACGCTCCTGGTCCAGCAATCCTGCCACCTGGCCGCTCGACTTCGCGGCTTCGTAGACCATGCGCGCCTCTTCGCGGGCGAGGATTTTTCCACGAACGGTTCGGTCACCGACGATCATCGTCATGTCGTCGACGGCCGCGTTTTGGGGTAAGGGAAAGGTGTAGACTGCTTCAATCTTCTCTTTGAAAGGGTTTTCGAACTCCTGCGTGACCACGACGCGAGAGATGAAACCGCTGATTTCCGCCTTCACGTCAGTGTGTTTCAACGGGCACATCGCCTTGGGTTTTCCCTGCGGGTCAACCACCGTCAGCGATCCGGATGTTTCGCTTGTTTGTGCGGATGCAGTGGTTTGTGGCAGGAAAAAGACGATGAAGACCGGGAGTACGATAACGGCGAGTACGAGTATTAGCAGCGACTTGGGTAGGAGCTCTCTGTTCATGGTTTCCTCCAGCAAATGTGACGCGGGTTTAGAACCCGGATTTCTGGTGTTGGTTCCGTGTTCTTTTGCTAGAACGCACCGAGGTCGTGAAGCTTGCACAAAAATTTGTGCTTTCGTGGCTCAATACAAATTGAAGTTGTACTCGAGTTGCATAAACACGGACACCGCCTGCCCGCCTTTCATCGCTGGAGTAAACCTGATCTGACGTGCCGCGGCGATCGCGCGCTCGGTAAGTCCGAACGGTAGCGTACGCACCGCGCGTATCTGCACGACTTCGCCTGAGCTCGCGAAAACGACCCGCAGCACGACCGTCCCCGTGATCTGATTCTTGCGCGCCTCTTCCGTGTACTGTGGCTCAGGTTTAAATAGAAGACGCGCTCTTTGCTCGACTTGAGATCCGTTAAATGGATTTGCGTTGGGATCACCGGGACCTTTGGAACCACCGGGATCGCAACACCCCGTCTGTCTATTTCCGCCACCTGTGTTTCCGTTGTTTCCAGGTCCGAAACCTGGTCCACGTCCGGGTCCGATCCCCAATCCGTCGTTCGATCCGATGCCGCCGCCTGTGCCCGGACCTTTGGACGGTGTTTCAGACGCCGACGTCGGATCGCCATAAACCGGCGCCTTCACGTCTTGCCAGAGTGCTGGATCGATATCGATGCCTGCGACTGGTAGCGCCGGCGGATTGATCGGAGGAGCAATCGGTATCGCGGCCTGAATCTGAGAAGGTGGCGGCACTTTTCCGACCTGCGGCGGCAGCGGGTTCAGATCTCCGCCGCCACCTCCACCTTGTGCGCGTTGACGTACAGGACCCGAGCCCTCGCCGCTGCCGCGTTGCAGACCGGCTCGTCCGTTTCCATTCAGTCCGAATCCAGCATCGTCTCTGGGAGTCGGTTTCTCGACATCCAGCAGGACCACTTCGGGCGCTTGTTCCGCGTTCGCCGCGTCGTGATCGGGTTTTGAAGCAGTCCTTTCAACCAACAGCACGACGACTACGAGACATGCAACCGCAGCGATGGCCGTTGACGATGAGCGCAGAACATACGGCGTCGTGAAAAACTTCTTCAGGTGGATCAGGAGTTCGCGAGTCAGACACGTCAGGAAGTTGAGCGGGTGCAGTTTAAATTCGATCCAGTTTCGTTTGAGCTCATCGCGCAGAAGTGCGATCTGGATCGCGAGTCTCTCGATCAGGAATCGCGTTTCGATGATGGTTGGTTGGTATTCGTGCGCATGTTTCGCAGAGTGAGAGTCCATCGCAACACCTCTTTCTTGGAGTGTGGGCACACTGGTGACTTACGCAATGCTGCGATAGCGATTAGATCGTGTTCACGCAGCCATGCGCTGTCGACTATTCAGTCGATTTAGGAAGACGTGGGGAGCCTCTATTGCTTTGTTACCGAAACCAGTGAAAAGGTGACGCTCTGAGGAGACCGGTTATTCGGGTTTGTGATGAAGTGTCTCGCCGTTAGGATGCTTTATTTAATCTGATTGAAAAGTTTTGTCGCGCGCGCACTGTCGATGCGTTGCAGGATGCGATATTGCTCCAGTACACCGTTGCGATTTCGCGTCGCGATGAACGACATGCCGAGGTTGTAGTGTGCCGAAGCGTAGTTCGCCTTTTGCTGGATCGCGATCTGGTACTGCTGAATCGCTTCCGGATAACGGCTCAGTTGATGAAGCGCATAACCCAGCTCGTTGTGTGCTTCCGGATAGTTGGGCCGCAACTGGATCGCTTTGCGCAGTTCTACGATCGCTTCGTTGTAGCGTTCGAGATCGTTGTAACACCAGGCCAGGTTGTATTGCGCGGTGGCGTTGCCGGGCCGCAGCTCGAGACCGCGTTTGTAAGCGTTTGCGGCAAGCGGGTATTGCTTCGTGTTGTAGTAATAAACGTCGCCGAGGCCGAGGTATGCGAGACCCATGTCGGGATTGAGTCGAATTGCTTCCTGATACTCTTCGATAGCTTCCGAGTAGCGGCCAAGGTTTCGCAGCGCGTAGCCGAGCTCGTTATGCGCTTCCGCGTAGGCGGATTTGTAGGAGAGTGCGGTTTTCAGACTCTTGATTGCGTCGTCGTAGTTTTTCTGTTCGTTGTCGATCCAGCCGATTTCGTAGTGTGCCGTATGATAGTCGGGCTGGATGCGAACGGTTTGCCTGAACTCCGCGAGGGCTTCGGAGTATCGTTCGAGTTTTTTGTAAGCGTAACCTAATTCGAAGTGTGCGGCTGCGTTGTTGGGTTGAAGTGCGATGACTCGCTTGAGTGGATCGATGGCGGAGTTGTAATCCTCGAGGTCGTTGTAAATCCAGCCGATGCGATAGAACGCGGCGCTCATCGAGGGATTGAGCTGCGCGGCCCTTAGATATGGATCGAGTGCTTCGCGATACTTTTGCGCTTTGTAGAGTGCTTCGCCTTGCTGGTAATAGACGTCGGCGCCGCTCGTGGTGGTTGTTGTTGGGCCCGGTCGTTTGACTGGAGTCGTCGCGGGAGTGGTTCGTTTGCGCGGCGTAGTTGTTGTGGTCGTTGGCTTAGTCGCAGGCTTGGTCGCTGGTTTAGTCGAGGGCCGGCTGGTGCTGCCGCCAATCATGCCGCCGCCGGTGATGCCGCCCGAATCGTGTTGCGCCATTGCAAGGCTGGAACACAGGAAAACGATGGAAGACAGACCAATGAGTCGAGGGCGGGTTAGATTCGGCATTTGTTTTCTCCTGCTGCCTGACCGGAATGGAGCGGCTTGGAACCGCACGGTCATTATAGTGAAGAACCAGCTTGCGTGGGAACAGTTGTTGAGGGCGCGGGGCGGGCGCATTTGACAGCTTCAAATCCATTACGCTAACGTAACTCGCTTGCGCTAGAGGGCAACCAACACACCATGCGTCCCGTTCGTCTAGCGGCCTAGGACACCGCCCTTTCACGGCGGCGACACGGGTTCGATTCCCGTACGGGACGCCAAAGTAATCCCTGCTTGATGTTTTGATCGCGTGGCGACGGTCGAAGCCGAAGTCTTTATATCTGTGTTAAAATCCGTCACCAATGAGTACCGAACTGCTAAATCGGATCACCTCGAACCCGCGTCAGTGTGGCGGCCGTCCGTGCATTCGCGGGATGCGAATCCGCGTCAAAGACGTTCTCGACATGCTCGCCGGCGGTGCTTCGGAAGAAGAGATACTTGCCGATTTTCCCTACCTTGAACCTGACGATATTCGAGCGTCTCTCGAATACGCCGCCGCCCAGATCGATCACGCGGTGGTCATGGTCCCGTAGTGAATTTCCTGGTCGATGCTCAACTGCCTCCCGGATTGGGTCGGTGGCTGGCCGATCAGGGACACTCAGCCCAACACGTCAATGACGTCGGTCTGGCCGGTGCCGAAGATTCCGTGATCTGGAATCATGCACTTGGCGTTGATGCCATAATCGTCACAAAAGACGAGGACTTTGCCGAACGGACCGCACGAACAGATGATGGGCCGGTGATCGTCTGGCTTCGAATCGGAAACGCTACGAACCGTGCCCTTCTCGAATGGCTGGAACCGCGTTGGTCGTCTGTTGTTCAACTCCTGATTGAGGACAATCGATTGATCGAGGTCCGGTGATCGATTATTCAAATTAGAAACAACATTTCCTTAACAGGTTTCGTGGAATGGCTGTTATACATGTGCGAGGAAATCATCCGGTCTGAAATAGAAAGAGACGCTCAACGTGCGTCCATTAAGCGTCCAATAACTATCCCTGTGAGTACCTTCAACTACCTTACACTGCTACCCATGCCGCAGGTTTCCTTTGAATTCCTGTAAATCGCTTCTCTTTCACGGCGGCGACACGGGTTCGATTCCCGTACGGGACGCCAAATAACATCAACGAGTTACAGTCAGCACTAAGCTGGTTGTTTTCATTTCTGCACACTTTCAAGGACACATTAATCGTAGCTGCTTGCGCTGCTGTTTCCATGTCTGCGGAAAGATAGCGATACGTTGTATGCGGCGATCGCGATTATCGATTACTTACAATCTCGTTTTCGGCTTAAGTCACGCGCTCCAGGTTGTTCAAAGCCTCGCTGGCATCTGTAGCAGTTTGTCACGGCAGAATTTCAAAACCGCTGCAATGCTTTGGGCGAATCATTTGGAAGTCGCGACGATCAAGTGTGAGAACGCGTGTGATGTTCAGACGTTCCGCTATCGCGACGATCAGCGTGTCTACAAAATCGAGCTTGGCATCGGAATACTGCCGGAGAATTTCTGCAGAGCGCGAGTAGTCTTCTGGACAAGGAATCTCGAGAGTTAGTTCGGCCGCCGCAAGGCTAGCGACGAAATCCGCAGCGGCTTCGTTATTGATGTCCCGAGCTAGGAGGTATGCAACTTCAGTAATAGCCGGAACCGGTAGAACAATCGGCTCGCGAATATTTTCCAGAACGCGAACTGTTGCTTCATGTTGTGATTCTGATGCATTGAGCGAGGCGAACAAAAATCCAGAGTCGAGGAGGACTGCCATCACTACTTCGTTGTAAACCCACGCTGCTTATCGACCTCGGCGCGGAGGATATCATCAGCTCGATCAGCCGTGTTACCCGGTCCTCCTGAGTAGCGACCAGCCATTGACAACAACCACTTGGCCGCCGGTGAGGTCTGATCTCCGTTTGTGGATGGGGCTACGGATTCGCTATCTTCGGTCAGGCTTTCTTGAAGCAGTCGAAGTACTTGGCGACGTTCCTCGATTGGCAACTTGAGAAGCTCTTCGATTTTATCTCTCTGAATCATGAATCGATATTTTACCTGACTGAAGGTTTGATGAACAGCACCCCCGCCACTCTCTATCCGCTTGGATCTTTCTCGGGTCCATTAAGGGTCCAATAACGATCCCTTAGAGTACCTTGGACTACTTTCTGGTGCTATCCATGCCGCAGGTTTCCTTAGAATTCCTATAAATCGCTTCTCTTTCACGGCGGCGACACGGGTTCGATTCCCGTACGGGACGCCACGTTTCCTAAGCAAATATCAAGTTTCACTCGTACGACCGATCTCGCCTCCGGTCTCAATGGACGCGCGAAGGGATCGATGAGTCAGAACGGATCTCATTTGTAGCTGCAATTGTTTGCTCTTACATGTGAGCTTCGTGGATGTTACCGCAGTTCTGCGGCGGTAACATCACGGCATGCGAAGGGATTTTAAGGAAATTTACTTTTCATACGACTGACACTGACGGTCGGAATCAAGGACCACCAACGTACCCGCGTGCAAATACGTGAGCGTAACCCTCCCCGTTAAATCCGGCCATTGAAAAACTAGAGGTTTGTAGGACAATAGGTTCTTAGGAAGGTAAGGAGCGATATGCTAAGGTAAGGAATTGGAGATTACGATGCAAAGAGAGGCAAGGATAACCAGCAAGGGACAAATCACGGTTCCCAAAGAAGTCCGTCATGCTCTGGGCCTTAAACCCGGCGATAAGGTCGTGTTTGAGCAAGAGGGCGAAGAGATCTGTGTCCGACCGGTGCGGGCGCAGAGCATGTTCGCCAGGTATCGAGGTATCGGAAACCCAGGGTTGGCTTCCGGCCGAAAGGCCGTGTTGCGAAAAATTCGCGAGCTCCGCGGTCATGACGCCGAACACAAATGATTACCGCAGTCGATACAAACGTTCTGGTGGCGCTTTGGGATCGAGACGACGCATTGAATTCAACCGCACAAGCAGCTTTGGACGCAGCGTTTGCGCGCGGTAAGCTGGTTATCAGCGGTGCAGTCTTTGCCGAATTGTTGGCTCTGCCTCGCCGAACAGAAGCGTTTATTGAAGAATTTCTAAGAGAGACCGGCATCGGCGTGGACTGGATGACCGATGAGGCAATGTGGCGGGTGGCGGGGAGAGCTTTTCAGGCTTACGCAAATCGTCGTCGCAAACAAAGGTCGGGTGAACCTCGGCGACTGCTGGCCGACTTCTTAATCGGTGCGCATGCAGTTGAGAACGGCTTTGCGCTGCTCACGCTCGACGATGGTATTTATCGGGCCGCCTTCCCGAAACTTCGAATTGTCAAAGTATGACGCATCCACTTGAACCTTAATCCTTAATCCCTCTAGCCCGCGGGCTGCAAAACGCAACTCGCGACAAAGTCTTGTGACTTTACTTAACTGTTCATTGGCGCGTCCATTAAGCGCCCAATACCGATCCTGTGGCGTACCTTTGACTACTGTACTCGGACAGAGTTTTAATTCGGAGTGGTCAAGTCAGCAAAGTGAAACAATCCGGTTGCGACTCGGAGTGCTTTGGGACGCCAGCAAATCTCAGCATCTTGGCGATCTATGCTGACAACATGCGGCGAAGGAACTATTAACGCAACAACCCCAACAAACCGGCAAGCCCGTAAAGAAAATCGCCCGCCCCGTAAAGAACTAATCCGTACACTACGACGATATAGCCGCCTGTTGGGGAGTAATAAGCGGCAGCCAATGTCGCCACGTTAAACG
>DASVGE010000073.1:0-7637 GCA_036379695.1 Pyrinomonadaceae bacterium
CGAACAACTTCTTCGGTCTCGATAAAGAAGGGCGATTCACATATTTCAACGAGCGCGCTGCCGAACAAATGAGAACCCTCGGCAGAGATCCTGATGCTCTCATCGGCAGGGTGTCATGGGAGGAATTCCCGGACATGCCTAATAAGGAAGCTGTCATGCGCGTCCTGTCCGACCGCGTTATGATCGTTGATGAATTGTATTACGCGCCTCTGGAAGAGTGGGTCGAGAATCACATGTATCCGAGCAACGACGGTGGATTGGTCACCTTTCAAAGGTACATCACTGAGCGTAAACGAACAGAAGAAGAACTTCGCAAGACGCAGGATGAACTGGCGCACGTTACCCGCGTTACCACTCTGGGAGAGCTATCCGCTTCAATCGCCCATGAAGTCAACCAACCGCTCGGCGCGATTGTAATCAACGGGCAAGCCTGCTTGCGTCTGCTCGCAAGCGACGCGCCTGATATCAAGGAAGTGCGCGAGGCTGTCGAGTGCATGATCGCTGACGGCATTCGCGCCAGCGAGGTGCTCAAGCGAATTCGTAGGCTGCTGAAAAAGTCCAGAGGCGGGAAATCCTCCTACAGTATCAACGATAACATTCAGGAGGTGCTTGCTCTTACAGCCAGCGAACTAACGAAAGATAGAATTAAGGTGCGAACCGAATTAGCCGACAACTTGCCCTACGTAATTGCCGATCGAGTCCAGATTCAACAGGTAGTGCTGAATCTGGTTCTCAATAGTAAAGAGGCGATGAACGCCGCCAGTTGGCAGCCCCGCGAATTGCTGATCAGCACCGAACATACGGAATCGGCGATACTCGTGACCATAACAGACACCGGTGTTGGCATTGCACCCGAGAATCGGGAAAGTGCATTTGTCCCTTTCTTCACCAGCAAGGCGGAAGGTTTGGGACTTGGACTATCAATCAGCCAGACCATCATCGAGTCTCATGGCGGCAGACTTTGGAATAAGGCTAATCAAAACGGCCAGGGGACGACTTTCCAGTTTACCTTGCCCATAGGTGAAGACCCTTGATGACAGCCAAGATTCCCAGTGAGGTTGTCTTTGTCGTCGATGATGATGCATCGATGCGCGACGCGATTAGTCGTCTGTTGAACGCGGTAGGGCTAACCGTGCAGACGTTCGCCTCCGCCCGGGCGTTCCTCAACAGAAGCTTACCTGAGGTTCCGGGATGTCTGGTTCTCGACGTCAGGTTGCAAGGCTTAAGCGGTCTTGACCTCCAGCGGGAGATGGTAGAGAGAGGGATTCATATTCCAGTGGTCTTCATCACCGGTCACGGCGACATCCCGATGTCAGTCCAGGCAATGAAGGCCGGCGCTGTCGAGTTTCTCACCAAACCTTTTCGTGATCAGGATCTGCTGGATGCTGTTCGTTCGGGAATACAGCTCGATCGGAAGGAACGAGAGGAGCGCGCTGAACTCGCTGAACTCCGCGATTGCGTGGGGCAACTGACTCAACGAGAACAGGAAGTTATGTCGCTGGTTGTCTCGGGCTTGCTCAATAAGCAAATCGCCCTGCAACTAGGAACCAGCGAAAAAACGATCAAGATTCATCGCAGCCAGGTGATGCGAAAGATGCATGCCAGTTCCCTGGCAGATTTGGTCAGAATGTCTCAAAAGCTGGGCACTTGTACTCATTAGTCCTAAATCTTGCAGGGACGAGAGTTAACAAAAACCTGCTAAGACCAAAGTCCTACCTCATTACCTTCAAGTCCGATAGCCACGACGTATCCGCTGACAGTAGGATTTAACACGTTCCCGGATAATCCCAGAATCCCTCTTCCAGCGGCATTGATCTGTGATGCCGATGTGTAAAGCTTCAGTGGGCAGGAGGGCCTTTGCCTGAAATCGGGTCAGTACCGTAACGCGGTAGCGTCGGGTGAATGTATTGGTTTCTCACTACATGGTGTTGAATAGGAGATAAATCGAATGTCCCTGGACTCTCCTCAGGCTGTTGACTTTGATCAGATTATTGGTGAGTCGCCGCCAATGCGCGAGACGATCACCCTGGCTCGACGAGTGTCCAGCAGTAATGTTTCATGCTTGCTGCTTCAGGGCGAGTCCGGCGTCGGCAAAGAGTGTCTGGCAAAGGCAGTTCACCACGCGTCTCCGCGTGCACAAGCCCCTGTCGTCGCCATCAATTGTGCCGCGCTGCCCTCGAACCTAATTGAATCGGAGTTGTTCGGATATGAAAAGGGCCATTCACTGACGCCAAATCGCGTAAGCAGGGACTGCTGGAACAGGCTGACGGAGGCACGATACTGCTCGACGAGATCACCGAGCTGGATATTAACCTGCAAGCGAAACTTCTGCGTGTGCTCGAAGAGGGAACGTTTCGCCGCGTTGGCGGTTTGAAGGATGTCAACTTTACGGCGCGAGTAATCGCGGCTTCAAATCGCAATCTCAAGAAAGAAACTGAGGACGGGCGTTTTCGTCTCGATCTTTACTACCGCTTAGCCGTCATTCAGATGGACATTCCACCCTTGCGTGAGCGCGGAGATGACGTGGTGCTGCTGGCGGAATATTACTTGAGATCATTTGGGACTCGTGCGGCGCGGCAAAACATCGAGGGGCTGTCACCTGAAGTCGCGCGAGCCTTAAAGCTTTACGACTGGCCAGGCAACGTTCGTGAACTGCGCAATGTTATAGAGCGTGCAATCGTGCTCGAGGATGGAAATGTGATCTCGATGAAGAGTCTGCCTCCGGATATCTTCCACAGTCGAGAGCTAAAGCCGACGCGCGTGGACCACGTGAATTTCGATCCGCAAAAAATATTGTTCAGCCTTCCGAGCGATGGGATCTCGCTTGAACAATTAGAGACCTCGCTTATGAAGCAGGCGCTGGCACAAAGCCACGGCAACCAAACACACGCTGCGAAACTGCTTGGATTGACGCGCGACCAATTTCGGTACCGCTGGAAAAAGATCAAAGAGGCAAACCGGCCTCGCCTCGTCGCCGTTGCCGGCTCGCGCCGGTAGTTTCCTAAATTGAAATTTGAGGTTCTTATCCGCAGATTGCACAGATTTTATTAGTTAATCTGTGTAATCTGTGGATAAAAAAGTGAGATCAGGGCGCCGTGTTCAGTGGAAGTCACGAGAACAGATCGCGCCTCTCGATCTGACAACCAGTGAGTAATGCGATCGAAGGACCGGACCCCGCGGTGTTGGGCGACCAAGAAGCTTGATAAGCTCCTGCAATCGTTCAAAGTCTAAGGGCTTGAAGAGGCAGTCATTGCAGCCGGCACTAAAAGCTTCGCCATGAAGTTGAGGAGTGGCCATTCCGGTTATGAGCACTATGGGCACCTCATTGAGAACCGGGTGACAGCGAATCAGGCGGGTCACTGTCAGGCCATCGAGCAGCGGTATTTTCAGATCCAGCAGAATCAGGTCAGGATGGCCCTTTTCTGCGACACTCATAGCCTGTTCTCCATCCTCCGCTTCGATCACGCGACACCCAATCATCTCCAAAAGTATCCTGAGCATTTCACGAGTGTCAGCGTGATCTTCAACGATCAGCACAAGTGGAAAATTATTGTCCTGCAGATCCGGTGAAAGGATGTTGTGTTGATCCTTCTTGCTGTTCATCGGGGCACCATCCTGGCTATCCAATTTGTAGGCCTATGGTCTCGGTAAACACTTCGTTCACGGACTGATGGTGATGTGGTTTTCCACTTTTGTTACACCAGGAGCAGACCAGGCAGCCCTTTCAGCTTCCTCTCGTTCAGCCCAGGCGCGCACGCTGCCATACAGCTTGACCGTTCCCCCGTCGGTCTCCACCGTAATGCGACGCGCGTCGAGTTCTGCGCTGCGTCGTAGTGCTTCCTCAATCTTTGACTTGATGTCGGCTGGCGACACGACCGGTTTTACCTCAATGTTGTTCGTCACACCGAGAACGCCTCTGATTTTCTTAACCGCCGACTCCGCCAGAACTTTTTGATATTGCCAATCAACGTTGCCCTCAAGGGTTACCCAGCCGTTTCGAACTGTCGCCTTGATGTTATTCGCGGGGATGCTGACATGACTCTCCAACTCGTGAACGATGTCCCTCGCAATCTCGGGGTCAGTGCGACTCGAAAGTAGTTTGACCTCGAGGTCATTCGCCACGGCCTTCACTCCATAGACTCGTTTCGACGCCCTCTCGGCGGCGTCCTTCTCCCAATAGCTGGGGACGAACCCCGTAAGTGTGACCACTCCATCTTTCACCGCAACGCCGATGTCATCCGAGGTAACTTGTGGATCCCATTTGAGTTCCATAATCACGCTATTACGAATTTCATCGTCACTGCGTACTGGCGCTTTTGCCGATGCACCTGTTCCCATACTTAACCTTCCTTTCTTGATTGTCTTTTTTTCGAAGTGCGTGCTTTAGCTCGCGCAACTGATGTGCCGTATCTCCTTAACGCACAAAACTGCAAAAGCCCTTCTTAAGTGGATGAATTTACCCCGACATGGCTGGGTGAAAACCCCAAAGTGGTTAAGTGCCCCCGAAGTTACAGGGAATGCTGATTGCTCAAGATCAGAATCATGAATCAGAAAGAGGTGGCGGAAGAAACTGCATGTATCCCACGGATTGAGTTTCGTAACGTTTCGATCTGCTACGACGATGAGGTAGTGCTCGACGATGTGAGCTTCGTCGTTTGGCCCGCAGAGTTGAAGTTGATGCTGGGCCAGTCCGGAGGCGGAAAATCTACCGTAATCAAACTTGCGCTTGGCTTGGAAAAACCAGATGCAGGCAAGATTCTTATCGACGGCGAAGATATAGCGCCGCTTCCGGAAGAGGAGCTTGAGCGCATCCGCAACAAAATGGGTGTGGTCTTTCAGGAAGGCGCGTTGTTCGATTCGCTCACTGTTTTTGAAAATGTCGCTTACCGTTTGCAGGAGCACGGCGATGACGAGGCCATGATCGAACGCAAGGTAGGCGCGATCCTTGAGTTTGTGGGACTGAAAGACGCCGCCGACAAGTTGCCAGCGGAACTTTCAGGCGGCATGAAGCGACGAGTCGCGATTGCTCGTGCAGTAGTAGACGAACCGGAAATTGTTTTGTTCGATGAACCTACTACCGGACTCGATCCTCCAACCGCAAGAACCATCTGTGAGCTTGGTATCAAACTTCGGGACGTGCGTGGTGTCAGCTCCATCTGGGTCACGCATCGCATCGAAGACATTTGCATCCTGACTTCCAAACATGCGCGCGTTGGGCCAGGGCATCGAACTCAGATCGACTACGAAGGAGAGCGTTGCTGTTTGGCAAATACAAGAGTCGTGATGCTGCACCACGGCCGAATCATTTTTGAAGGTCCCGCTGAACTATTCTGGAAATCAAACGATCCAGTGATTCGCGAGTTCGTGGAGTACGATATGGCCCCTCAGTAACATTCTTTTGGGAGTTTTGGCCCCATTTTGCCGGGTGACTTGACCCAGTGATTACCTGAATCTGCCCGAAACCTGATTTTTTCAAATTTCAATAGAAGGCACGTCGGTTGCGATGGTTTCTTAGGCATAACTTAAGAACAGCGAAGGATTATGTGGAATGTTTCGGGAGAATTCAGTTTGGCCCAACACGAATAAGCTCGATCCGCACTTGAAAGCGATACGACCTGTAATTCCGAGCTCTAATGGCTGCGAAGATTGCTTACGAATCGGTTCTCCGTGGCTGCATTTGCGGATTTGTCTGACGTGCGGTCACGTCGGTTGCTGCGATTCATCTCCTAATCGCCACGCAAGGAAGCACTTTCATCAGACCCAGCACCCAATTGTGAAGTCTTTTGAAATCGGTGAGCACTGGCGATGGTGTTACGTGGATGAAGCATTCGTCTAACGCCGGCTTTGGCGTATCGACGCCAGGGGCGCCCCAGAGCACGCCTCTGACTTTTTTAATTCGGGTTTAGCAGATGCCCACGATTCCAACAACCATGCGCGCGGCGGCGATCGATAAATTCGGCGATCCCGAAGTGCTGAAGCTGCAAAGTCTGCCTGTTCCTATTCCGGATCCGGGCGAGGTGCTGATCCATGTCGATACGGCGGGCGTCGGACCATGGGACGCTGAGATTCGCGGTGGCTGGTCACCCGGTGGCCGCATAAAGTTTCCATATGTATTGGGCTATGAAGGCTCAGGAAGAGTTGTGGCGCTGGGGTCTCGCGTAAAGCGCTTCAAAATCGGCGATCAGGTATACGCGTACAGTTGGAACAATCCGCAGGGAGGCTTCTACGCTGAATACACTGCCGTTCCGGAAGAAAAGGTCGCGCCCATACCGAAGAAGCTCGATCTATTTTCACGCCGGCACGTTACCGATTTCAGGTCTCACGTCGCTCCAGGGGATTGATGATGTGCTTGAGTTAAAGAGAGACGAGCACATTCTAATTCACGGCGCTTCAGGCGGCGTCGGCACCCTTGCGATCCAGTTTGCGAGGCTGCGCCACGCCCGTGTGTTTGCATCCGCCTCGGGCGAGGACGGAGTTGCTCTTGCGTTGCGGCTGGGGGCGCATGCCGCAGCCGATGGAAAAACAGAAGACATTGCCGAGGCCGCGCGACGCTTTGCTCCGAAAGGCATCGAATGCGTGTTGGCTCTTGCCGGAGGGTCAGGATTTCAGAAGTGTTTGGATGCAACGCGAAATGGTAGTCGGGTCGCATATCCAAACGGCGTCGAGCCCGTACCAAGAAAACGAAAAGGAATAGAGATGCTCGCCTACGACGCAGTTGCCGGGGTTGTCGAATTTGAGCGTCTCAACCGCGTTGTGGTCGACACGCATATCGAGATCCCAATTGCTGCCACTTACAATCTCGCCAGCGCCGCCGAAGCACATAAGCGAATTGAGGAAGGACACGTGCTTGGCAAGATTGCATTGCGCGTCAGCTAGCTTTGCCTCAAAAGTCGGAAATCGCTGAGAAATCGGGTCAGTACCATACCTGACTTTTGAGGGCAAAGCCGCGTCAGCTAATCCAGCGACCCGATCCGCGAACGCAGAATAACGAAACCGATCAGAGCATTTCGAGCGGCATCTTCCATTTTGGAGGTGGGAAAGCCTCGTCCAGTTTTTCGAGATCGTCGTTGGTAAGCTGGATATCGAACGCAGCGCGGTTCTGGCGAATGTGTTCCGCCCGGCTGGCTTTGGGAATTGCAATCAGGTCCGGCTCGCGAAGCACCCAGGCCAGCGCGATCTGAGCCGGCGTGGCGCCGTGTTCGGCGGCGATCAATTTGATAGTGCGATCATTGAATATGCGCTTCTGCTCGTCCGTTTTATGCGCCACCGGAGAATACGCCATGATGGGAATTTGCCGCTCGCGACTCCATGGGATCAAGTCCCACTCGATCCCGCGATGCATCAGGTTGTACAACACCTGATTGGTAGCGACCTCATCACCGCCCGGCAGAGCAAGCCACTCTTCCATATCTACGACGTCAAAGTTGCTCACGCCGTGCTCGAGGATCTTTCCTGTTTCCCTTAACTGCTGAAACGCTTCCACTGTTTCCGCCAAAGGCACGTCGCCGCGCCAGTGCAAGAGATAGAGATCGATGTAGTCCGTCTTGAGTCGCCGCAAACTTCGCTCACACGCCTTAATCGCGCCGCTTCGCGTAGCGTTGTGCGGATAAACTTTGCTGACCACAAACACATCCTCG
>DASVGE010000074.1:0-24558 GCA_036379695.1 Pyrinomonadaceae bacterium
GATGCGCTTGCAACTCGGCTCGACAAGGCGCGCAGGCGGGCAAATGCTCTTCGAAGCGCTGCGATAGATCATCATCCAGCTCGCCGTCGACGTAGGCGGCGATGAGATTTCTTTCGCAGTATTTTTCCTGAGCTGTCGTCATCCCTCTTTTTAAATACCCGTGATTCCTTTTTCGACAAACTGTTGTCGCATCATCTCGCGAGCGCGGAAGAGGCGGTTCTTGACTGTGCCGAGCGGCAGTCCTGTTACTTCGACGATCTCTTCGTAACTGAGGTCTTGTGAGTGGCGCAGGATTATCAACTCGCGGTAGTTAGCAGGGAGCGCTCTGACTACCGACTCGATCTCGCCGCGACGTTCTTTGCGTTCGCTTTCCTGCTCGGGACTGAGACGCCCGCACTCGACCGGCAAGTCAAACTGGTCGCCTTCAGGCCCGACGACGAGCGACTGTTCGCGGGTAGCGTTGCGCCGCAGATGATCGACGGCCGAGTTGTGCGCAATCTTGTAAATCCAGGTGGAGAACTTGAACTCCGCGCGGTAGCGCTGGAGCGAGCTGTAGACCTTGATGAAGATCTCCTGCGTGAGATCCAGCGCTGATTCGTAGTTGCCGACCATGCGATAGACGTACGCAGCGATCGGGCGCTGGTAGCGGCGCACCAGTTCTTCAAAACTTCCTTCGACGCCGTCGACAGCGGTGGCCACGAGCTCGCGGTCGGTCGCCGCGGTCAGATCTCGTGAAAAGGCACGGGAAACAGAGGAGGCTGCAAGACTCATAATACAGGGGTGTTACGTGCCACAAAAAAGATTTGTTTCAAACCAGCCACAAAAAGGCACATAAGGCACAAAATGAATATCCAAAGGAATTGACCAGACAGCACAAGGCACAAAATGAGTATCCAAAGGAATTGATCAGACAGCACAAGACCGATTGTTCAGTTTGTAAAGGATCTATTGTTCAGTTTTATTTTGTGCTTTTTGTGCCTTTTTGTGGCTAATCTTGCTTGTGCTTCTTGTGGCTCACCAGGACAGAGTGGCGAGACCGGCTGGGGCGGCGATGGAGTCGAAGCTGAAGTCGCGGCTTGGCAACTGTAAACCGAGTTCTTCGGCGCCCAGGGGCCGCAGGTCGCCGCCGGTCGTCTCGTTAACGATCTCGCCGGCGCGTTCTTTGGTGATCCCCTCGCCAATGACCATCAGCCGCGACAAGCCTTGTGCATTTCCTGACTCCGGCGCGCTACGGTCGCGATAGAACAATAACAACCGGTAAAACTCGTCCTCAAACTCTTCTTCGGTACATTTGACCGTGCGCACGATGAGGGGATGCTTATCGCGAAAGATCACGCCGGTGAAACCCTGGCTCGAGCCGCTCAGCAGCAGCGAATCTCCCACCGCCGAGCCATTCCGAATCAGCCACTGCGCTTCACCCAGATGCCGCGGCAGGATCAGCCCGGCTCGCCATCCCAACAATTCGAGCACCGCCTCGTATTCGGCCAGGACTGCGCGCTTGACTGCTATTACGAGGTAACGATCGCGTCCCTGTGAATCTTTTTGCAGTTTGTCTTTGGAAACGGAAAGCTCTTCGAGAGTCGCCCCAAACCCGCGCTCGATCTTCCAGCGCAATACGTCCTGAAGTTCGCTACCTGACGTGTGGCCTTCGATCGTCAACACCAGCGTTCGCGCAGTCGCTTCAGGCAAACTCAACGACCAGCGTTTTTGCTTCAGCAGACCCGCGCTGGTGGCAAGTTCCTTCAACACGCCGGCCAGTTGACCGGCATCCTCGAGGTTGCGTTCATCGAAACTCGGACGAACCAACGAATCGGAGATGTTGAATGTAGCGGCGCGCCGGAGTTTGCAGATCGCGCCTTTGACGCGCTCCAGTTGGACTACAGAAGCAACACCCTTTTCCAGGCCGATAGCTGTTGCGGGATACCAGGGATCGATGAGTCGTGACAGGAGGTTGGGCATTAAACGTCGAGTTCCGGATCTACCATTCGCTATACGGTGTGCCTTCAGACGATACGTCCGCGGAGCTGCTGTGAACGTCAGTCATTCCCTGCTCGCCCTGGAGTGAGTTTGGGTCTTCGCCGGTGGTGATGGCCCAATCTTTCTGTCCGGTGAATGGGTCGGTCGGAACTTCGCGCATGTAACCTTCACTGGCGATCTCTTCGAGCGACTGCGGCAAGCGTCCTTTATCAGCCGCAAACTGATCGATCAAAGAACGCATCTTGCGCAGGTCGTCTCTCAGCACCGTCTCGCGCGTGTGCAGGATTGTCTTTTGATATTGCGGCAACGTGATGGAAGCCAGAATGATGATGATCGAAATCACGATCATCAACTCCAACAACGTAAATCCTGCCTGCCGCCAGTCGCGTCGTTTACCAGTCACTGTACCTCTCCCCATTCAATGCTGTTTCTTTCGACTTGGAGCGCACGTCGAAAACGTTCTCACCGCCCCACGAACCGGCGTCCGGCGAGTCATAAGACGAGCGCAGTTCCCAGTCAGACTTACCCGTCATCGGATCGATCGGCAAACCGCGTAAATAGACCTTCTGCTTGGTTGATACGTCACCAACTTCGGTTGCATTTACACCCGCCTGTCCACGGCCGCCCATAGCGCCTCGCGGAATCACGTTGACGCCATTGATCAGTGTTTCCAGATCCGGCGGATAGTGATCGGGATTATCAACTCCAAAGATCGTGCAATCGCTGATCACGACTTTACTGCGCGGATCGAGCATCCCACCACCCTGCTGTTGCTGCGCCTGCTGTTGCGGCGTCAGCGCTACCCCGGTGCAGACCATACCGATGGTGTCGCGATGAAACTCGTCTATCGCCGTGCGAATCTGGCGCAAGGTCTCGCGCAGTTGCTGCTCTTTCTGTCGCTTCACAGAGACCTTCACGAGCGGCATCACGCCGAGCGTCATAATAGTCAACACGGTGATCGTGATGACCAGTTCCATCAATGAGAAGCCTCTTTGCTGTTGCATCTGCTTGAATGTCGATGCCGCGGGCTTTGTCCCGTGGAGATTCACGCTCGTTGCTACCTCGCAAAAAAGCACAAAAAGCACAAATGGTATTGCTCGAGCTTTGCGCTTTTTGTGCCTCTTAATGGCGAATCAGCTACTGCTTCACTGTGGCAGTTCCCTGAATGACCTCCGATTTCACGTCGCGGCCGTCAGTGCCCACCAGGGTCTGCTTCACGAACATCAGCGACGCGTTGCCTTCTGCGATTGCTTCGACGTCGATGAAGAGCAGTGGTCCAGATCCCTTGAACGATGCTTTCCCGCTCAGACTCGAGATCGACACAATGCAAGTGCCGGCTGACGGATCTACCAATGGCGTAAACAGCGCCGCTGTTTCTCCCGTCGTTGGCAGAATACTTCCTGCTGTCAGTGCATGGACCTTCACCACTCTGGGATCGAATCGCAGGGCAAGCAGGGCCAGGCTGAGCGGCACGTCGGAGTTAAGTTGGATCGCAAAACGTCGCTTTTCTCCAACCTTCATCACGTCGTCTCCGTGCAACAAGCTGAGTTGCGCGGTGCGTGTACCCGTAGTGGCGAGCGAAGCCTCAGTTGTCTTGGGCTGTGCCGTCAGTACGGCGTTCTGAGTTCCCGCGGTTCCGGTGTTAACTGTCGCGACATTTGCGGCAGCCTGATCGCTGATCAGCGACTTAGGCGCCGGGACAAACGATGGCAGTTCCTCGGACGCCGCCGGCTTGTTATTTACAGCCGTGGTGTTTACCGGCGGTGCGTTTGCAACCGGAGTGTTAACAGCCGTGGTGCTTGCAGCCGGAGCAGGCTTGTTGGAATCCGTAGCCGGCACGAAGGCAAGTGTTCCAGCCGCTGGAGGCAGATTCGCAGGCGTTGTGTTCTGCGCCGCGGTCTCACCACCCGCCTTCACCAGTGGTGCGTCCGGAAGTTGCAGGACGACATCCTTCGGCAATGCGCGTGCGGCTGCGATCTGATCTTCACGATCCGCTTCGCGAATCATTTCGGCCAGTGAGCCGGTGGTCGGCGATTGCAACGTTCCGCTCGGTCGCATCTCCTCGTCGCGCGGTGTTACTGCCGGTGCGCGAAGCACGCGCGGCGTAACAGCGATAACGATATCGACCTGTCGAATATCGCGCGTCGGCGAGGTGAAGAGCCGGCCGATAAACGGAAGGCCACCCAGGAACGCGATGCCTCTGCGACCTCTTGTTTCGACGTCAGTAGACACACTCGCCAGCATCATGGTGCGATTGTTTTGCACTCGCGCAGTGCCGGTCATCGTGCGTTCGGTAAACGTCGGCGTTAACTCGTTGCCACCCAGCACGTCCTTCTGTTCGATGTTCATCTTCACCTGAACATCGAGGTTCGGAAACACTTGCGGCGTGAATTTCAAAGTCAAACCCGTCGGCTCGTAGTTGATGACGGGGAAGCCACCGCTCGGGAACGCGCCCTGGCCGGGAATCGGCGTCCCGGTCTGGACACCGAATGGATAAGCTTGCGCTGTTTGTACCGGGACACGTTGTCCGATTCGCGCCGTCGATTCTTCACCGTTGAACGCGTGTACTTGCGTCGAAGCAACCAGTTTTGTGTTTTGTTTACTTCTGAAAGCCCTGAACGCTGTTGACGGAATTACCAGCGCGGCTGCCAGTGCCGTCGGCACGCCACCGACGATACCCGCCACGTTTACGCCACCCGGACCTGTACTGGCGGCGTCACTCAGAACCGAGAAACCCGGCGAACCGCCGAGATTGAAGATATCCGCGCCGGTTCCAATCTGATTACCAAAAGTCAGCAAGTCGTTCTTTGATACTTCGTAGATGTTGACGTCCATCACGACTTCAGCGCGATCTTTGTCAACGCTCGTCAGCAGGTCGCCAATCAGGCGGACGTTCTCAGCCGTATCACGCACGGTCAAACTGTTGGTCGCCTCGTCGGGTACGACGATCGTTTGCGGGCGTCCAACCGAAGGCGGAATCGCTTGCTGCACGAGCGTGCGCGCGTCAGCGGGTTTCATGTTTGAAAGGTAGAACGTGCGCAGCACCAGTTGCTGGTATTGCGGGCGACGTGCCTGGTCGGCGACGAGTATGGTTCTGCGGCTGAGCTTCTGGAAAAAGAGACCTTCCTGAAGGAACAGGTAATCGAGCGCTTGCGCAGTGGTAACGTCTTTCAAACTGATATCGACTGGACGTGACTGTGCAAACGACTGCCGGTCGAAGATGACGTTGAGATTGAGCTGTTCGGCAAGATTGCGAATCAGCATCTTGAGATCGCCTTTAACATCGACGATGCGGAGCTGTTGTTCGCGCGGAGTTGCCAGGTCCTGAGCACTGCCGTTAGCCGGAGTGATCATGGCGCCGTCGGCCATTCCTACTCCATTCGTACCATTTGTTCCGTTTCCGCCGGTCGGAACTGCGCGGCCTTCCTTCACCGCCTGGAGTCGCAACATGCGCTCCATCTCCGACACGGCCAGTTCGTTCACTGGATCGTAACCATACGCCTGGCGGAAGGCGTTATAGGCTCCTACGTAATCCCCCCTCTCCGAGAGCGACCTCCCCTGCTGCATGTAGGTCTGAGAGGCGTTGAAACTCGCACGCCGAAAATGGAGCTGGTACTCCATGTTTGACGGGTCGGCGGCCACAGCGAGCGTAAACTCCTGCGCAGCTTTATCCCACTGCTGCTGCTGCTCGTATTGCATGCCGCGCTTGAAGTTTTTCTCGCCCTTTTTGGCGAAAGCGGTGATTGGCAGCGCCAACAGGCTAACGGCGAGAAGCAAAGAAATTAGGGTGCGAGTTCTGGTATTAGTTTTCATGACTTCTACTCGGTTCGGGAGGTGGAAAGTTTAGCGGCCTAATAATGCCGCCGAGTCGCCTAAGATGCAAGATCAAACCAGCCAATTGCCTTACACGCGGGGACTATTTTTTGGTTCCGCTTTACGAATTCAAATAGGTCTTATAAGACACAATCGACCTATATGACTTATTACCGGTCGGGGTAGGGCAGAATCCGGGGCTTACTTGCCGGCACTGAGCTCGTCGACGAACGTCACGCGATTGATTTCGTGCAAGGTCGAAATCCCGTTGAAGACCTTCTGCAAGGCCGATTCTCTCAAGCTCGTTAACCCTTCGGCCTCGGCCGCGCGGCGTACTTCGGAACCCGGCCGCCGCTCGACAATCATTTCGCGGATATTATCCGACAAATCCAGCAATTCGTGAATAGCAGTTCGACCGCGATAACCGGTGTGGTTACAAGCGTCACAACCGACGTTCATATAAAAAGGCTTTTGGCGGTAATGTTCGGGGTTCAGACCGGATTCCGCCAGCTCGACATCGTTCGGGTGATACTGCCGCTTACAGTAAGCACAGAGCATGCGAATCAGGCGTTGCGCCAAAACACAGTTGAGCGACGAGACGAAGTTGTACGGCTCGACGCCCATGTTCAAAAATCGGCCAATCACGTCGATCACGTTGTTGGCGTGGACAGTGGTAAATACGAGGTGCCCCGTCAGCGCGGATTGAATTGCGATCTGCGCCGTCTCGGTGTCGCGAATCTCGCCGACCATGATCTTGTCCGGGTCGTGACGCAGGATGGAACGCAGACCGCGATCGAACGTCAGTCCTTTCTTCTCGTTGACCGGAATCTGGGTGATGCCGTGCAACTGATACTCGACCGGGTCTTCGATCGTCACGATCTTGTCTTCTTCGTTTCTGATCTCGTTCAGCGCCGCGTAGAGCGTGGTGGTCTTGCCCGATCCGGTTGGACCGGTCACCAGCACCATGCCGTAAGGCTCCGCAATGTAACGACGAAACTTCCGCAGGTCCTCTTCCGCAAAGCCGACGACGTTCAAATTGAGATTGCGAAACTCTTCGTTGATCTGTTCTTTGTCGAGAATACGGATGACTGCGTCTTCGCCGTGAATCGTCGGCATGATCGACACACGGAAGTCGACATTGCGTCCTTTGTAACGAACGCGGAACCTGCCGTCCTGCGGTACACGTCGCTCGGCGATGTCGAGCTCTGACATGACCTTGATACGCGAGATCAACGTCTGGTGATAAGCAAGATCGATCGGATCGACTTTCGCGTAGAGCGCGCCGTCGATTCGATACTTGACCTGGACTTCGGTATCGCGAGTTTCGATGTGAATATCGGAGGCGCGCGACTCCATCGCGTTGTAGATGATTGTGTCGACCAGTTTGATGATGGGCGACATCTCGGAGTCGGTCGCCAGGCGATCGAGATCGAGCACTTCTTCGCCGTGCTCAGTCTCTCTTACGAGCGAGATACGAAAGCCTGATGCAGCTTCCTGCAGAACGCGCTGCGTGGTGTCGCCTTTTCGCAAAACGACTTCGACGGCGCCCGCGGTGGCAACGTGCGGCACAACGCGCGTTTTGAGCGTGCTCGAGAGTTCGTCCAACCGTTCGAGATCGGTCGGATCCGCCATCGCGATGTGCAGTCCTTTTTGATCGCGCTTGAGCGGCACGAACTGGTGCCGGACCATCAAGTCGACGGGAACTTCCGTAAACAGTTCGTAATCGATCGGCGACTCTCGATCGGGCGGCAGCAGATCGACAAACGGCAGGCGATAACGGTGCGCGAGCTCTCGCGCCGCCTTCATTTCAGGCGGCTCATGCACGTCGCCGTTTTTTCCGTTCTCACTAACGGGTGTAACAGGCCGGACGACCGGATCTTCGCTTTCCGACATTTGCTCCATAGACACTTCCGAACGACTACTACTAATTAACGACCGGTAACCCCTGCTCCGCTCGAGATTGACTGGATGATCGGGAGGTAAATCGCGAGGAGAATCGTCACAACGACCCCGCCCATGACCACAAGAATCGCAGGCTCAAGCGTGGTCGTCAACTGCTCCAGCCGCACCTCAGACTCCGCATCGTAAAACACCGCAACCTCGTCCAGCATCTCGCGCAAGCTGCCGGATCGTTCACCAATCCCGATCATGTCGATGGCCAGCGGCGGCATCCAGGCGGCTGTCTCCAAACTCTCCGTAAACGAGCGCCCTTCGCGAATCATCGGGAGGATCGAAGAGCTGCGACGACGCAGTTCCAGATTCGTGATTGACTCCGAAGCTATTTCCCACGATTCGACAAGGGTGATACCGCCGGCGAGCAACGTCGCGAGTGAGCGTGTTGCCTGCGCAACCGACAACTGCACTGCAAGACTTCCCGCGAGCGGAATCTTGAGAATCAGTTTACTGATGGCGAGTTTGCCTGCGGGTGTTCGTGACCACAGAAATACAATAATCGAGCCGCCGATGACCAATGGTCCAAACCAGAGCACGTTTGACGACAGCCAGCGCGAGATACCGACCACGATCTGGGTCACGGTCGGCAGTTCATTTCCGAACCCGGCAAAGAGTTCCGACATGCGCGGCACCACGTAAATCGTCAGGAACGTGACCATACACGCGGACGCAAACAGCAAAAACGCCGGATACGCCAGCGCGCCGCGAATCTTTCGCCGTAGCGCGACGTTACGGCGCATGTACTGCACATACCGGCTCAACACCTCGTCGAGTGCGCCCGATCGTTCGCCCGCGAGAATCGAGGCTGTGTAGATTCTTGGGAATATGCTGCCCTGTGAAGCAAACGCCTGCGACAGCGCCGCGCCGCCACGGATCTGCTCTTCGACTTCGCCCAACACGGTTCGCAGTCGCGCGGAGGCAGCGCGTTTTCGCAACATCGAGATGGCTTGCAGAATGGGAATACCGGCGCGAACGAGTGCGGCGAGTTGTTGATTGAAAAGCAGAAAGTCGTTGGCTTTGACTTTCAGACCGCCGGGCCGGCCCAACCGGGATAATGCAGTTACGCCGGAGACCTGTGGTGGCGTGACTTTGAAAACACGAAAACCCTCGCGCTCGAGACGCGCCCGCGCCTCCTGCACGCCCGAAGCCTCGACTGTGCGAGTCACAACCTCGCCAGCAGGGGTTCCCAATCGACAAATAAACTCAGCCATAGTTTGGATTTACCCGCCTGAGAATAACCGGGGAGTATATATCACGCCCCACGCAATCAGAAGTTGCATCGGGTGAGAAAAAGCAATAGGGCCGCCAATAATAGAACAGGTCAGGAAGAGGGGCTTGCCCCCGCTGTTGCGAATTCGAAGAGCGGGGGCAAGCCCCTCTTCCTGACTTGTTCTTTTTCTTCAAGCCCCTCTTCCTGACTTGTTCTTTTTCTTCAAGCCCCTCTTCCTGACTTGTTCTTTTTCTTAGGGACGTATAAGTCTTATAGGCATATTCCCTCTACAAGATCCTTGCGCCGGGAGAGGACCCTGTCCTAGAATGGCCCTGCAACACAGCACCTAAATTGAAACGCGAACGGCCGTCTCCCCGTGAACATTTCATGCTCCGGTATTGAAAGTCGGGCATCACTCGTTCCCAAACGAGCATCTGTGTTGACAGTTCCCTTTCGAGCCCTGACCGGTACTAAAAATTGAATCACCGATCTACTCCGGGGGTGACATGTATTTTCCGACTCGTTACGCCACCAAGATCTCGGCGGCTTCTATCTCGCTAGTCACTGTCACGATCTTTCTGGCACTGACAGTGCAGAGCCAGGAGCCTGCGGCCCAGGATAAGTCCGCAGCCGGCTCTCAATCTGCCACGCAGAAGCCGAAGGATCAGAAACTCGGCACTGAACTCGATGATCGATCGCTAATCACTAATACCGATCTCATCACGTTGACAGTGACTGTCACTGACACCTACGGACGTTATGTATCAGGCCTGAGCAAGAGCGCGTTCGCCGTTTTCGACAACAAACAACAGCAGGAAATCACCTACTTCAGCGACGACGACTCGCCGGTCTCCGTCGGAGTTATCTTCGACGTTTCCGGCTCGATGAGCGGCGACAAAGTAAAACGCGCGCGCGACGCTCTGGCCAAGTTTATTCAAACCAGCCACGACTCCGACGAGTATTTCCTGATTGCTTTCAATTCCCGGGCACAGCTACTGCTCGACAAAACCCGCGACGGTGATTCGATTCTCAACAAACTGACGTTTGTCGAAACCAAGAGCCAGACGGCACTCTACGATGCCTGCTATCTCGGCGTCGAAAAAGTGCAGCGTGGCTCGCATTCGAAACGCGCTCTCCTGCTGATCAGCGACGGCCAGGACAACGATTCCCGGTACACCTTCAACGAACTTCGAAAACTGCTGAAAGAATCAGACGTGACGCTCTACGGCATCGGCATCCTGAGCGGCAGCGACGCCGGCAGCGCCATGGGCATGGAAGGTCAGGGAATTCTCGACGAGCTGGCGGGCGTTTCGGGAGGCAAGGCGTTCTTCCCGCGCTCGGCGGCGGAAATGGACGACATTTTCGAGCAGATCGCGCTGGAGTTGCGGCACCAGTATTCCATCGGATACAAGCCCGAATCTTTCGCAAACGACGGCAAGTGGCACAAAGTGAAGGTTCGAGTAACCCCGCCTCGGGGCTTGCCGAAGTTGTTCGTCCGGTCCAAGGAAGGTTATTACGCCTCGTCTGGCGTGCGAGCACAGTGACTTCAAAAGAGGGTTTCGGCAACGCGGGGTCAGCTACCGAGCATCTTTGGACGTGTGCGTCTTGTGGCTGCATTGTTGCCCCAGCCTTGCGCGTTTGTAGTTAAGCATGAAAGGCAGTAAATGACGCTCCCGTCCCGATTGCCGGGCTCGTGGAGCGTTTTGAGTAATCGCGCAATTCTGACTATTATCTGTGGTTTTGAGGGGAGTCAGTTGGGTGTTGTTTAGTGAACATAACCTGAGGCGAAATGGCGTGTTGACGATCTGCTGTTTGATCGTCGTGGGATTGGTGTTTGGCTCCAGCGTGATGGCCGGTAGTGGACAGGATCGGCCCCGTACCCAACCCGCGACAACTACTCCCGCTCAGCCGGCTCCAACGGCGACGCCGACGCCGCAACCCACTCGGCCTGCGCAAGGTGACCGGACCGCACCAACCCTCGGTGATCCGCCGCCGCCACCGCGTCTCAAACCAACTCCGACGCCGACGCCACCAGAAGAAATCGATCCCGAAAGCACCATTCGCATCAACGCCGAACTGGTCCAACTTCACGTGCGCGTTATCGACCGCAATAACCGGCCGATCAACAACGTAGCAGAGAACGATTTTCACGTTTTTGAAGACGGTGTGGCGCAGAAAATCGAATCGTTCACGCGCGAAGAAGTGCCGATTAGCTATGGCCTGGCTGTTGATACTTCCGGCTCGCTCCGTTCGCAGTTGCAAAGTGTTATCGACGCCGGCAAGACGATCATTAACGCCAACAAACCCGGCGATGAGACTTTTCTCGTGCGGTTCATCAGCAGCGACAAGATCGAGACAGTCCAGGATTTCACTGCAAGCAAAGAGCTGCTGCTGGATGGTCTCGATAGTTTCTATGTTGAAGGTGGACAGACGGCAGTTATCGACGCGGTCTATCTTGCTTCTGAGCACGTTTCCGACTACAGAAAAGGCGATGAGGGTGATCGCCGGCGCCGCGCCCTAATCGTAATCACTGACGGTGAAGACCGGAACAGTTTCTACAAACAGGAACAACTCTTCGCACGACTGCGCGAGGAAGACGTTCAGATCTTCGTGATCGGTTTCGTTAACGAACTGGATAAAGAAGCCGGCTTGATTCGCAAGAGCCCGCGCGAAAAGGCAGTCAACCTGATCAAGAAACTGGCAAGCGAGACGGGTGGTCGGGCTTTCTTTCCCGAATCGATCGCCGAACTGCCTCAGATCGCGAATGAGATCATCAGGGACCTGCGAACGCAGTATGTGATCGCCTACAATCCCACCAACAAGACCCAGGATGGCACTTACCGCGCCATCAAAGTCACGGTGGACCAGCCTTCTGACTCCTCCGAAAAACGGATCGCATTGACCCGAACCGGACGCCTCGCACGCAAAGAAGGCCCGGCCCAGGGCGGTCCACGCCCGCCGGCCGTGAGGATGCCCGGCACTGCAACACCTAACAAAAAACCGTAACCACGGATAAACCGGATTGGAATACATGATCCTCGCGGATCAAATCCGTGCTTTTCATCCGCGTTTATCTGCGGCTCTTATCGGTTTCTTGTACTTGTACCCGTGTCTTTCAGCCGCCTCTTCGATCGAGTGTGTAGTGGTGAGGTTATCGTCCTCTCGCGCCAGTTCAATTAGTCTCTTGTAGTAATTGCGGAGCGCATCGATCTCGGGCTCGCTCAAATCCTCCACGTCGATCAAACGATTGCTGGCGCCCTCCATAGCGGCAACGATCTCATTGAGCTTTAGATGAATGGCAAGCGCGTCTTTGTTCTGCGCCCGCTGAATCAGAAACACCATCAGGAAGGTGACAATCGTAGTTCCCGTATTGATCACGAGCTGCCACGTGTCAGAAAAACCAAAGAGTGGACCAGTAATGGCCCAGATCACGATCACGGTCACAGCCAGCATAAAAGCAACCGAGGTCCCGGTGGCCTTCGTGGCCTGGTAAGAAAACCTCTCGAGCAATATGCTCACAAAATTTCTCTTTCGCGGCATGGATAATCTCCCGGCAGTAAAATAAATTTCGGACGGAAAAATTGCAGGGGGATTGATTGAGGGGAACGAAGGGAGAGGCGTTACTACTTGGCTTTAACTGAACCACTGATCTTCTTGCGGGTAGTCTCGCCTGTATTCAAAACGGGGATACCAAGATCTACATCCGAATGAGGTTGAGGGATAACGTGCGTCGCAACTACCTCGCCGACGCGCTTTCCTGCCGCTGCACCCGCATCGACAGCACTACGAACCGCGGCTACATCGCCACGCACGATTGCCGTAACCAGGCCGGCATCGATCTTTTCCCAACCGACGAGACGAACATTCGCGGCTTTAACCATCGCGTCGGCAGCCTCAATCATTGCCACCAGGCCACGACATTCAACCATTCCGAGTGCTTCAGGCATGAGACCCTCCCTCAGGCCACAGTATAATATAGGTCCTATAGGACCAATAGGACCTATTCTTAATTTCTCAAAGAATGAATCGGCGCCGGAATCCTGCCGCCTCTCCTGATAAAACCCGCCGGCGAGAAAGTACTGACCGCCATGATCGGCGCGCTGCCGAGCAAGCCACCAAACTCCACCATCTCACCGACGTCGCGTCCGGGCACCGGAATGATCCGCACCGCGGTTGTCTTGTTGTTCATTGTTCCTACTGCCATCTCGTCCGCGATGATCGCGGCAATCGTTTCCGCCGACGTTGAACCGGGCACGGCAACCATGTCGATACCGACTGAACACACGCTGGTCCATGCCTCGAGCTTTGCCAGCGACAACGCTCCGAGCTGCGCTGCTTCAATCATGCCTGCATCTTCCGACACGGGGATAAAAGCGCCGCTCATTCCACCCACGGATCCGCTGGCCATGGCGCCGCCTTTTTTAACCGCGTCCGTCAACAACGCCAGTGCCGCGGTCGTTCCATGAGTTCCTGCGCGCTCGAACCCCATCGCTTCGATGATGTTGGCCACTGAGTCGCCGGGAACCGGCGTCGGCGCTAGAGAAAGGTCGATAATGCCGAAAGGAATTCCCAATCGTCGTGCTGCTTCACGTCCGACCAACTCGCCTGCACGAGCCAGTTTGAACGACAGTTTTTTGATCGTTTCCGCGAGATCCTGAAGCGGCAGATCTCGCTCGGCGTGCCTGACCGCGTGATGGACCACGCCCGGCCCTGACACACCGACATTGATCACAACTTCAGTTTCACTAACTCCGTGAAAAGCCCCCGCCATAAACGGATTGTCTTCCACCGCATTCGCGAAACAGACAAACTTCGCACACGCCAAACCGCCACGGTCGCGAGTTCGCTCAGCAGCGTCCTTGATGATCCGGCCCACCTGGCCCACCACATCCATGTTGATACCGGCGCGCGTGGTGGCTGCGTTCACTGAAGAACACAAACGTTGCGTCGTCGAAAGCGCTTCGGGAATGGAGTCGAGAAACCTGGTCTCGGAAGGCGTGGCGCCCTTTTGGACGAGGGCCGAATAGCCGCCGATGAAATCGACACCTACCGTACCTGCGGCGTCGTCAATCGCGCGTGCGACCTGCACGATGTCGCCTCGCAAACCTTCAGTGATCAATGAAACGGGCGTGATGGAGATACGTTTGTTGGCTACCCTGATGCCAAACTGCTCGCCGATCTCGTCAACCGTCGACACCAGCCGAGCGGCAACGTTGCGAATCTTGTCGCCGGCTTTCTGCGCCACCCCGGCCATCGAGTCGCTGGTGCAGTCGAGCAGGTTCAAACCAAGCGTGACTGTGCGCACGTCGAGATGTTCCATCTCGGTCATCGCAACAGTCTGTAGAATCTCGGCCTGGGTGTATTCCATTATCCGATTACTTTGCTAAGAATCAGCAGAACGAGGAACACCAGAAACAGCACCGCAGCCACGAGCAGGAAACGCAAACTGGGATCGTAGGCGGCTTGATCGATCATTACACTCGACACTTTCCGCAACTTCTCAACTCGGCCGCGGACGCCCTCTTCGCGCACCTTTGGCGGCGGAGCAGCTTCGATAATCGTTTCGGGTATCAGCGGAGTTGCGGTCGCCGCAGGAGCCTGCTCTTGAGGAATCGGGTTTCCGCATTGCGCACAGAACATTGCACGCTGGCGCACGGACGCGCCACAGGCGGTACAACGACGTGCAATTTCCGGCTCAGACATAAAGAGTTCTTAAATGCGATGCATCGCGTTGAAGAGATCTTCTCGCTGCGCGTAAATGCGAACGCCGAGGTTTTGACCTGCCGACCGGAGACGCTCTTTCAACTCGGCCGTGCTCTCACGCGCACGCGACGTGTCGGCGATGATCACCATCGCAAACTTTCCCTGAACCACTGTTTGGTTGATGTCGATGATACTGCAACTCGCATCGCCAAGGATCTGGGAAACGCCTGCGACGATTCCGGGATGATCCAAACCGAACACCGAGATCACCATCCGCTCCGACGATCCTTCGGCCGAACCTACGGGCATCGCCCTTCGATCGCCAGGCGCAGCCGGAGTGCTCGTTGTTCTTACCTGGTTGTAGATATCGGTGACCAACTGCTCGACTGTCGTATCGTCAACAACTTTCCCCAAACGGTCGTAAACCGCTCGAGTGATTCGATAAATCAGGTCTTCATTGGTCATTGGGAAAGAGAGTGATCGGGGGGCGTTTGTTTAGGGTTTGCCATTTTCTTGTACGAGCCTGCGGGCCGCTTCACGCATTTCGTCCGAGAGAGTTTCACTGATATCGACACGATCGACAATTCCTACCACGGCGGCTTCGATCGACATGTCCTGGTTCCCGATCGCTGTGCGCGCCGCCTTGCCGAAGGCGCACATCACCATTTCACCGGTTCCCGCTCCGAGTCGATCGGCGACGACGACGATGTTGCGCGTCGGCTCTTTGTCGAGGTCGTACGGGTGCACAATCAGGAACCTCACGCCCTCGAGGTCGGGCGTCTTCTTGGTGGACCAGACTGTGCCTACGACTTTTCCTAAAAACATCCGTATAAATCCGCTTTTAAGAATCCGTTGAATCCGTGGCGCTAGACTTTCGCAAACACCTCCGCCGGTTCGCCTATATCGCGCGCGGCCGGCGTGATGATCGTCTTGGCGTTGATATAAATCTTCTCGCCTTTCTGAATCGCGCGTCGCACATCTTCTTCACTGACGAACTCGACAGCTTTTGCTCCGTTACTCGACGGCGGAACCGGAGCCGGCTTGCTGACAGGCGTTTCTTTCGGCGCGGGAGCGGTGTACATGCTTCCCGCTTCACTCTCGATCACCGGCGGCGGTAGCGGAGACGGCTCCACACGCTTGCCGGCCAGGAACCGATCCACAATCGCTGCTATCTCCTGCCGATCGATCTTGCCGCCGGCAACAACCTGTTCTTTCGCAGCCACCGGTTGCGAAACCGTTTGCGTGCTGACTGCCGGACGCGCGCTCTTAACTGGTCGAGTCTCAAAAGCCACGCGCTTGATATCCATCAAATGAAGCGGCGAAACGTTGTCAGACGTCACGTTACCACCCCACGATCCACAACCGAGCGTCATCGACGGTGGCAACGCTGTCGAGAACCCGATCGCGCCGTGCGTTGTCGGCGTATTCACCGTGATACGCGACGCAGGCATCTCCGCGCCAAAACTCACCGCAGCTTCGCGCGACCGCGTATGAATGCCGGCGGTGTGGCCCATGCCGCCGTAAGCCAGCACTTCCTTGCTCCGTTCCGCGCACGCCGTCAAACCGTCAACCACGTAAAACGCCAGAATCGGCGAAAGCTTCTCCATCGACAACGGATAATCACGCCCAACACCAGCTACATCCGCGATCAAACAGCGCGTCCCGGGCGGTACTGTCAAACCAGCCATCTTCGCGATCACTTCAACCGATTTGCCGACAATCGCCGGATTAAGCGAGCGCTGTGGAGTCGCAACGATCTTGCCGAGTTGTTCTGCTTCCGCGGCCGATAGAAAATGTGCTCCCTGTAGTTTGAACTGCTCTCGCACGGCCTGCTCGATGGGCGCATCGCAAACCACTGCCTGCTCGGAAGCGCAGATAGTGCCATTGTCAAAACACTTGCCCGTCAGAATGTCCTGCACTGCTTTCGGCACATCGGCAGTTCGCTCGACACAAACAGGCACGTTGCCTGGCCCAACGCCAAACGCCGGCTTGCCCGACGAGTACGCAGCACGCACCAGTCCGATTCCGCCCGTTGCGAGAATCACGGCCGTCTGTTTGTGCTTCATCAAGGTTTCGGTGCCTTCGATCGTGGCTGTCGTCATGCAGCCGATCGCCTCCGCAGGCAAACCTTCCTTTACACCCGCATCGCGCATCACGCGCGCAGTCTCGTTGATACACTTCGCCGCCGACGGATGCGGCGATAGCACGACCGTGTTACGCGACTTGATCGCGATCAAGATCTTGAAAATTGCAGTCGAGGTTGGATTAGTTGAAGGAATGATGCCCGCCACAACACCACGCGGGCTGGCGATCTCGACGACGTCTTTCGATTCTGAGACAACGCCCTTGGTGCGCAGTCCGCGAAAGTAGTTCCAAACATCTTCGGCGGCAAAACGGTTCTTCTCTTGTTTGTCCGCGGGAACGCCGTATCCGGTCTCTTCGACGGCTATCGCTCCGAGCCGCGCCGCCTCAGCCAGCGCCGCCCTGGCCATCGCCTCGCAAATGCGATCGATCTTCGCCTGATCGAATTGGGCCACCTGGGCCTGCGCCCGGTGCGCCGCCTCAACCAGATCACGCGCCTGCTGAACTGAAACTAGATCCTTATCTACCGACATAACAAACTCCAAATCCTATCCACAGATTACACAGATTATTTATCTGTAATCTGTGTAATCTGTGGATAAGACAGATCGAGGACTATCGCGCCCTCTCCTTATTCGCGTCGCGCGTTCCGGCTCCGAGCGAGCGGCCCTGATCGCCCTGGCCCAACTGTCCGCGCGCGCCACCGCCCTGCAAAGCGGTCTCATCGGGGCTCAATCCAGTGCGTCCATTGACCGGCAGTACGCGCTCGACCTCGGCATGGGGCCGCGGAATCACGTGCACGCTGATCAGTTCTCCGACTCTTCGCGCCGCTGCCGCGCCTGCATCAGTCGCCGCTTTAACCGCACCAACATCGCCACGCACAAAGATCGTCACATAGCCGGCGCCGATGTACTCTTTTCCGAGCAGTTGTACATTCGCGGCTTTGACCATCGCATCGGCGGCCTCAACTGCACCCACGAATCCTTTGGTCTCAACCATTCCGAGTGCTTCTAAGGGCATCTCTTTGTCCTCACTTTTGTCTATTGTAGAGATTAAAAGCGACTGTATCGGGTCACTATTGGCGTCAACGTACCACCGCAGGCGGCAAGAAGCAAGAGACGCAGATCTTTTGCGATACAAAAGTTTGACACCGTTTAGCAGCGCAAGCTATAGTGCAGAAAAAGTGGGAGTTGTACGCATTCATACAAGCGGCGCGCTATTAGACCTGGGTTACTAATCAGACCAACCAACGCCAGGATCGAGCTTGGAGATGGCAGCGAGTATAGGCGAACAATTGCGACTCGCACGCGAGGGGCGCGGCATGGGCCTGCGTGAGATCTGCGATCAAACGCGAATTTCCGTCCACTATCTCGAAGCCATCGAAGCCAACGATTACAAGCGTCTCCCCGGCGGTGTGTTCAATCGCAGCTTCATTAAGGCATATGCGAAGTGCGTCGGTTACGACGAGCGCGAGGCCATTGAGGGTTACACCCGTTACCTGCGCGAGCATGGTGAATCAACCGACGACGTCAACACGCATCCGCATCATTCGAAAGTCTACACAGACACCCCAGCCACACGTTCTCCCATTCTGACCGTGCTGCTGGCGATCTTGATCCTGGCAATTCTGACCGCCGCCGCCCTGGCCGCGCTTGCCTGGTTCCAGCGACGCGCAGCAGTGATACCCACGGGCGATCAGGAGAAAATCCACTCGGCTATGTATAATGACCTCACACCAGCACCGAAAGGCGGGAAGCATTATTTTGTGCCACCAAAAGGCACATAAGGAACAAACAGTAACCAGAACCGGTTTTCTGCTTTGTGACTTTTGTGCCTTTTTGTGGCTAAGTGTACCTTTTCATCCGAGGAGTTTTTTACCCAGACATGATTACATCTGACATCTTCGAAGGACTTACTTTTGACGACGTACTACTAATTCCGGATCGTTCCGACGTCCTGCCCTCCCAAACCGACACTTCAACTCTTTTCACTCGAAACATTCGACTACAAATCCCGCTCTGCTCAGCCGCCATGGACACCGTCACCGAAGCGGCGCTCGCGATCGCGCTGGCCCAACAGGGTGGCATCGGCGTGATTCACAAGAACCTGAGCATCGAACGGCAAGCGGAGGAAGTCGATAAGGTAAAGCGATCTGAATCGGGCATGATCGTCGATCCAGTGACGATTCGACCCGATCGTCCGGTGCGTGAAGCGTTGCAGGTGATGGAGCGTTTTCACATCAGCGGCGTTCCGGTTGTTGACGAAGACGGCCACCTCGTCGGGATCATCACCAATCGCGATCTGCGCTTCGAAACCAGATTCGACATTCCAGTCGCGGACGTGATGACGAAACAACCGCTCGTCACTGTTCCCGTCGGCACGACGTTGGAACAAGCCAAAGCAGTGTTACAGAAACATCGTATCGAAAAGCTGCTGGTTATCGACGACGACAAACATATAAAAGGACTGATCACCGTAAAAGACATTCAGAAAGCTATCAAATACCCGTCAGCAGCGAAAGACAATCTGGGTCGCCTGCGCGTGGCGGCTGCCATCGGCGCTACCGGCGATTACCGCGAGCGCGCCGACGAACTCGTGAAAGCACGTGTCGACTGTCTCGTGATCGACACCGCGCACGGCCACTCGTCGCGCGTGATCGACGCTGTCAGGGAGATCAAGAAGCGACACTCGGAAACAGATCTGATCGCCGGTAATGTAGGCACAACGGCAGGCGCGCAGGAGTTGATCGACGCCGGTGTGGACGCGATCAAAGTCGGCATTGGGCCAGGATCGATTTGCACAACGCGCGTTGTGACTGGCGCCGGCGTTCCGCAAATCACCGCCATCTCGCACTGTGTGAAAGCTGCTCGCGAAAAAAACATTCCGGTGATCTCCGATGGCGGTGTGAAGTTTTCCGGCGACGTGGCAAAGGCGATCGCTGCGGGCGCGGATGTAGTGATGATTGGATCTTTGTTTGCCGGCACGGAAGAAGCGCCCGGCGAAGTGATTCTGTTCCAGGGACGTTCATTCAAATCGTACCGCGGCATGGGCTCTATCGGCGCGATGCGCGAGGGTTCGCGCGATCGTTATGCGCAGGACACGGCCGAAAATGATTCCAAACTCGTCCCGGAAGGAATCGAAGGACGCGTCCCCTACAAAGGCACCCTGGCAGAAATGGTGACGCAACTCGTCGGCGGCCTGCGCTCAGGCATGGGATACACGGGCTGTCGCACGGTTCCGGAATTCCAGGAGCGTACACGCTTCCTGCGCATCACCTCCGCGGGCCTGAAGGAATCGCACGTTCACGACGTCATCATCACCAAGGAAGCGCCTAACTATCGTTTGGAATAGCTATTCAGTTGGTTGGAATAGTTATTCAGTTGGTTGGAATAGCTATTCAGTTGGTTGGAATAGTTATTCAGTTGGGTTGGAATGGTTATTCAGTTGGTTGGAATAACTATTCAGTTGGTTGGAATAGTTATTGCGCCTCAGGTGCAATGTACTCAGCTCTTGGTTTTCATTTTTGTGCTTTTTGTGCCTTTTTGTGGCTAATAAATCTGCGCCTCCTTGTGGCACATGACGGATTTATACGCCAGGTGTCATGATGTCCGTTCGTAAAGTCACGCTGATCTCCAACCCGAAGACGGGCCGCTACGGATCGCGTCGCGTGAAGCCGATTCAGGAACTCGTTTCACAACTGGAATCAGCCGGCGTTGCAGTTGATTTGAAGTTGACCAGTGGCCCGGGTGACGCGACGAACCTCGCCGCGCGCGCCGCACGCAATGGAAGTTCAGATGTGATCGTCGCCGGCGGCGACGGCACGATCAATGAAGCCATCCAGGGTTTAGCAGGCACTAACGCGCGGCTCGGCATCCTTCCGCGCGGCACCGCCAACGTCCTCGCCCGTGAGCTCGGCTTGCCGATCGACGATCAGGAAGCCATCGCGATTGCGGCGCAAGGCAAGTCTCGCAAGATCTATCTCGGCCTCGCCATCAACGAAACCACAAACGAGCAGCGTCATTTCGTTTTGATGGCCGGTATCGGTCTCGACGCATCCGTAGTCAAACGCGTACAACCTTCACTGAAAAAACGCATTGGCAAAGGCGCCTTCTGGATTTCGGGGCTCAGTCACCTCGCGACCTGGAACCCGCGCCCATTTACGATCGAGATCGACGACGACAAATACACAGCAACCTTTGCCACAATCGGTAAAGCAGCACGCTACGGCGGCGACCTCGCGATCACGCCCGGCGCACGTTTGGACCAACCCGAATTCGAAATCTGCATCATTAAAACGTCGAGCCGCATGCGTTACCTGCGTTTGCTCTCGCAAGCGATGCGCAACGGCATGCCACGCGACAAACCCGAGGTCTGCTTTGTGAACGCAACCACCGTCAAAGCCCACGGCGACGCTGCCGTGCAGATCGACGGCGAACTGATCGGTCACTTACCAATGCGATTCGAGATCGCTCCGCACTCACTGGAAGTAATCGTCCCTTAATCCGTGTTTTAAATCCGTGTAAATCCGTGGCTAGGTTCCACTCAACCATTTCGCACGTAACGCCTTCTGCTCATCCGTCGCACCCGGCTTCTCTTCAATCGAGTAATCAAACCTCTCCGGTTGGCGCAACACGATATTCGTCTTGATCGTCCGTCGATCACGTTTGACCGCCACCGGCACTGAATCACCCGGCTTGAAACGCGCCAGCGTCTTCAACCACGAACCCTCGGTCACTTCTTTCCCGCCGAGCGAAACGATCTGATCATTGGCTTGCAGTCCTGCCTCTTCTGCGGGCGAGTTGTTGCGCACGTTCTCAATTATTGCCCTATGATCCTTAACCTCAATCTCCAACCCCGCATCAAATGGCTCTTTCGCCTGCGTCTTCACGAGACTTAATCCGACGTAAGCAAACGCCTCATCGTACGGCAGCACCTCGACGTCGCGAATGTGTCGCTTGAAGAAGTCACTAAAATCAACGCCTGACCGTCGCGATACAATCCTCTCGAGATCCTCCGTTTTGTAACCACGGCCACGCAGGTAATAACTGCTATTCGGACTATTCAAATAAAACTCGCGGTACATCTCCCGCATTACCTCGTCGAGCGACGTCTTCCCTTTCGTGCGACCGCGTACCAGCAGGTCCATCACCATGCCGATCAGCTCGCCCTTCGGGTAATAGCTGATCGACGTGTTCCGTAGATTTGTCGACTGGGCATGCGACGCACGATCTATAAAAGGCGCCGACAGCGACGACTCTTCCGCACTCATCAAGCGACTTCCCGGTGCGCTCTCGATGCGTTCGATGGTCTCGGCTTCTGCAGCGAGAAACCGCTCGTCATTCCAGAGGCCGGCGCGCCTCAACATCAAACGGCCGGAGTAGTTCGTGAATCCTTCGGCAATCCAGAGACTGCGCGCGACTAACGGTCGCGTGAAGTCCCATGGTCCAAGTTCCTGCGGGCGCAGTCGCTTCACGTTCCACACGTGAAAGAACTCGTGCGACACGGTGCCGAGTGCACGTTCGTAAACACCCGGTTCTGCAAGCGCGCCCGGTTGGATGATCTGAGTGGACGTCAGATGTTCCATGCCGTCGCCGGAACGATCGTCGGCGGCAAAGTGCAGCAGGAACGTGTACTCATCAAACTCCGGCGGCCCCCACATCGCCACCTGGGCGCGCACGATCTTCTCGATATCACGCACGAGCGCCGATCGCTTTCCACCTTCCGGGCCAAACGAGTGCACGACGACGTGATACTTCTTGCCGTCAACTTGAAACGTATCTTGTGTCCAGTCAGGCGCGATTTCAGTCGGCGTATCGATCAGCACGTCCCAGTTTGGAAACTGCCACTCCGTTTGGCCCGGCCGGTGTGTGTAACCGTTCACGATCTTCCAACCAGCAGGAGCCTGAATCGTGAGCTTCAACGGATCGGGCTTATGGCCCACGATGTACATGAAGATCGAACCGCCGTTGTAATTAGCGTGGCGCGTATCAAGTTGTGAAAAGGTGCCGGAAAGGTCGTTTGCGAAAACTTTGTAGGAGACTGTCAGCGTTGTATTGCCTTGCGGCGCGACGCTCCACGTTTGATCGTCAACGCGCGTCACAGCGCCGTTCGCGCGAAACTCCTGGACGTTTTTCGCAAAATCAAAGACGCCATAACGTCCTGGCGACCACTTCGCCATTTGAAACTGCAGCGGTTTGTCTTTCAACTGTTCGGGCAGTTCAACTATGATTTGCACTTCGAAGAGATGCGACTGCGGTCGCGACATGGAGAGCTGGTAAGTGATAGATTTCAGTGGCCGCTCCTGCGCGACAGCAATGCTGCTGAATACGGCAATGAACGCTAAGGCAATGATTGATCTGCGTGTATCGGCTTTCATGTTCCGACCATCTTACAAAGATCTGTGTAAATCTGTGTAACTGATGCCAGTAACCGAACGTCTCTATTATTCCGATTCTCATCTGATCGAGTTTGAAGCTCGCGTTGTTGACTTGACCGATCGCGTCAGTGGCTGGACCGCTGTAGTGCTCGATCGCACCGCGTTCTATCCGACCGGCGGCGGGCAACCGAGTGATACCGGAACGCTCAACGGCGTGCGCGTGGTTGAGTGCATCGACGATGGTGAGAACGGCGTGCTGCACGTGGTCCAGGGCGCGACGCCGGCGCGCGGTGAGACGATACGCGGGCGTATTGATTGGTCTCGACGATTGGACCACATACAACAACACACGGGGCAACACATTCTGTCGCAGGCGTTCGTCACGCTCTTCAACGCGCCCACGCACAGCTTCCGCGTCCTCGAAGCTTCGTGCCAGATCGACGTCGAGTTGAACAATCCCACGACTGACATCATCGAGCGCGCGGTCGAACTGGCGAACAACGTCATCTGGGAAGATCGTGCGATAGCAATTTTGAACGTGACGCCTGAGCAGGCTGCGAAACTGCCGGTGCGAAAAGAGTCGACACGTGAGGGCGAGCTGCGTTTGATCGAGATCGAGGGTTTTGATCTGACGCCTTGCGGAGGCACGCATGCTTATCGCACTGGTGAAGTTGGGATGATCGCAGCGCGCTCGTGGGAACGTGCGAAAGGTCTGACGCGCATTGAGTTTGTCGCCGGCATGCGTGCGCTGGCGGATTATCGAAAGGCAAACAAGAGTGCGCGTGAAGTGGCGGCGTTGTTTAGTACGGGAAGGGATGACGCTCCGCAGTACGCGGCGCAAATGGTCGAAGAGCAGAAGGAATTGAATCGCCGCGTTCGGGTGCTTGAAGAGATTGCTGCCGGCGCCGAGGCGGAGAAATTGTTAGTTAATGCTGTAGACGGTGTCGTCACTCAAACATTCGACGGGCGTGACGCAGAATCGTTGAAGAAACTCGCACACGCTCTCATCGCAAATCCGCGGATAGTTGCGTTGCTCGCCTCTCGCGACAAAGACACCGCGCGCCTGGTCTTCGCACGTTCCGCGGACGCCTCGGGCGACATGAACGCCCTGATGCGCGAAGCCTGCGCCATCCTCGACGGCCGCGGCGGCGGCAGACCCGACCTGGCTCAAGGCGGGGGCAAGCACATCGATAAAATCCCCGACGCCCTCAGCCACGCCTTGACACTCCTCCAGCGCGATTCCTAATATGTCCCTCCGCGTGGGGCAGTAGCTCAGTTTGGCAGAGCGCCGCGTTCGCAATGCGGAGGTCAGGGGTTCGACCCCCCTCTGCTCCACCAATAGAATCAAGCACTTGCGGCAGGGGTGACATCTTTGCCGTTTTGCATTTGGCGTAGATTTGACGTGGCCGCCAGCTTCTCAAGTGCTTGACGCTTTCTTTCGTGC
>DASVGE010000075.1:0-29197 GCA_036379695.1 Pyrinomonadaceae bacterium
TGTTCGGGGCTAAGCCCCCGGTTCGGCCTTGGCCCATAAGTCCTTTAGGGCAGAGCCCGAACCGAGGGCATAGCCCACTACTACGAGGGCTGCTAACGGCAAGGCATAGCCTTGCCTCACATCGGGCGGCGAAGCCGAAGCCATGCCAGCAACATCGTGAGGTTTTCACTCTCGACGAACACCGCCAAAGGTTGTTAGTTTTAGAGCTAAAGAGCTCAAGCTATCGATGGCCATCATTGAACCCCTTTACTCCTGGAAGTCGGGCGTTCCGGCGTTTTTAGTAAAGACTGTCTGTAAGCCAACAAAGAAGAAAGCAGGGAAAGCCGAAGTCGAGTTCTCAAACCGGCAGACTCTACGGAAGACGCAATGCTGATCAGGTCAAAAGCGCTCAACTGTACCAGCTCGGAAGGAATGTCGAGCGGTTCAAATTGTCCTCGCGCTATTTGCTCCGAAGGGTCCGTATTTTCCTTGAGTACACGCGTGGCGCGGTTAATGGATTTAACAGCTTCACGAAACACACCGTAGGCATCCTGCGGTGCAACCTTTCCATAAGCGCGGACGAGACTCATATAAGGATAGAACGTGTTGAAGTCCGGATTCTCCAATTTCTCGAAACGTCGTCGTGCTCTGGCAAGCAGGTCAAGGGCCACAGCATTCTTTTCAGTGTTTTTTTCAAGCATTGCCTCCGCGATATTGAGCGCAACAAATGCCTGCAATTCGTGCGGGACGGCGTTGATAATCCGTTCCATCCCAGCGAAGTCCTCCTTCCTGTAACTTTGCAGACCCGCAAACGTGGCATATTCAACTCGGATCGAGTCCCAGGCATCGCCCATTACTTCGCGTTCTTCGCGCGACATCCCATCGAGGATCGAGATGGCTAAATCAAATTTTCCACTTCTCGCGGCGGCCTGCATGGCGCGCGTTAAGAACAACACGCGCGGTCCGACACTTTCCGCATTGCGTGCCGCCGACAAAAACTCTTCGGCAGTTTTGAGCGGTTGATTTCTAATTGCATCTTCGCCTCCGGGAACGGCGTCCTTGCACCTCATTACCGCCTTCCTCACCGGCGCTGCCTGTTGCGGGGCGAACTGATCCACTTCAGTTAATAAGGGGCCGATCAGAAAAGCGTAACCACAGTCGGGTTGCTTACTCGTGAGATCCGCCTGAATAACTCCCTTGATGATGGCGTTCAGCAACTTTCCGCGCAGCTCCGGCGAGGGTGGAAGTGCTTTAATTGATGGGTTGTAGTTGGCAGTAAAGGCCGCAAAGAGTAACGATGAAAACAGCTTGTTATCTTGCGAAACCTGAGCAGTGGTTAGTGCCTCATTAAACAGGTCATCAGCCAGTTTGCTGTCGCGTTCTCTGAGTCCAATCAGCAGCGAATTAAACTGCCATCCGCTTCCCTGCCGAAGGGATAACGAACCTAGCTGTGCGGCACGCGCGGGATCTTCAGAAACAACTTGCAACGCGGCTTCGACGAGTGCATCAGCCAGGTAGCTTGAGTTTTCTGATGGTGAGTTTTCCTTTGCCTCAGTGGTGAGCGGAGAGAGGCTGGCAAGTAGTCGATCTCCGAGTTTCTGATCGCGGGCCGCTACTATTCGCAGCACCACACGAATCGCGTTAATCAACTGCTTGCGATCATTTTCCTGCAGGCGGTCGGAAGTGCTCTTCGCGGCGGCTGCCTCCAAGTCCTCAACGGCCCTTAGCAGAAATCCACGACCGCGCTCTGCGTCCGCCTTCCACCACAAATCACCCAGTCTTGACCAGAGGATCGCTCGGTCCAAAGGTTGGAAGAGCGTCGCGTCCTTGGCCAGGTCATTTGAGACCTGTTCGATCTGAGTTTCGGTTAAGCTGCGGCGATATCGCAGATCAATGTCGTCCGGTTTGACTTGGGCCGCGCTATTAGAAGCAAGCAGTGTGGATAAGAGAATAACTGCGAAAAGAGGACGATGGCGCGGCATCGCGAATCTTCTCAGGACAGGGAATTCAAGCATAGTCTGACCCCCAATGAGTTCGGATATTGACTGCCGTTGTTGACTCCTCAAAGAGGCGGGGCTTGTTTGGCGTCCCGCCCCCGGAAAGGAGATACAACTTTAGGGTTTGCAGAAAACCCCTTGGGGGCACGTACCCGTTCCCGAGATCCTCATATACTTACAAGTCGCAGTATTGGGACCACCTGCAATGGTGTAGTAGCACCAAGCCGCGGCGCAGTAAGTGCCATCCGTTACGGTATCTTATTTAAGATCTATCCTCGCGAACGCCGAATCACTGGCCTATTAAGAATACGTCCCAAGCCCAGCGTCCTAGTTGGGCATCCTTTGTATCAGTGACTCTGGCTCTATATCGGAATCGGTTTCCAAAAGCGTCAATGCGTTTTGACTCCTTATAGTCGAGGTATAATTTCTTAACACCCAGCGTTTGGAGGGTGTGAAGCTCCGAAAAATCTGAAACGCCGTTGTGATTAGAATCTTGCCAGAGTCGGAGTGATGAAAAGATAGGATCAGCTTCCGTTATCAAACCATCATTATTTCCGCCGTTCACGCTTCGATCGTACTCAGCAAGTGCTAGAAAACCGTTTGCCTCTTCGCCGGTTTGGGGCGTTGGTTGTGGAGTGAAGTTGCCGAACAACTCCCGACCGTTATCGATCGTTCCGTTACCGTTGCGATCCCAGGCTAACCATGCATCATCAGATCCAGAGGCTGTCCACGACCAGGTCTTAGGTATGCCGTTGCCTTCCAAGTCGAAGTTAATGCCGCCGTTCTTATCCGTCAGACTAAACCCATTGCCTAAAACATCAATGAGAATAGGCGACCCGACAAAGTTGCAGCAGCAGGTTCCGATGTCTGCGAAATATCCGAAGGGACAGTTTCCACATGCATCTTGTGGTTGAAAACAATCAGGGCACGGCACGAAGACGCAGAATCCACCACCTCCGCCGCCTCCCCCACTCGAAGGTGGAGTCGGGGTTGGTGTTGGGGTTGGGGTTGGGGTTGGGGTTGGGGCGGATTCTTGACAGGTGTTAGTTGTGAAATTCCAATAATTCCCTGCGGACTCACAATCCTGCCTCGTAGCAATCAGTTTTTGGACGCATTCATTTTCTTCCAGGTTGCAAATCTGATCCCAACAACAGTCAAACAAACTGGCACAAAAATCACCTAGTTTCTTAGTACAGGGTGTAGGACTCGGCGTCGGCGTGGGACTTGGAGCAGCGCCGCACTGCCCCGGCCCTATTTCAGATATAATTCGAGTTATCTGTTGTGAGGCGCAGAAGTACCTGGTTTGAGCACTCTGATTATTGGTAGCACACTGGAACGATTGATCTTCCCATGTAGATCCCTCGCCGCAAGAACTTGGGATTCGGTGACATTTCTGAACGTTACACTGGGTAACATTTCTACTTTGGGAACAACTCAAAGTCACGCATTGCGCCGTGATCACATTGCCTGAGGTATTATTCCACTTCTCACATCGGTTCTGTCCCAAGCAATTAGTAGAGCTTTGAGCGCCACTGCCGGGTGAGTAAACGATCATAACTGCAAAGAACAGGCTCAAAAGCAGAGACGGCAAGACACAGACATTTATGAGGCGCTGCATTTTACTTGCCTCCTGCGCGTCTTTTGGCGAACCTAGACATTTCAGTATTGACTTGACTTAACCCGCCCGTCTGATTTGCACGTTTCAACCTGTTCACAACAGAACGAGTGGCCCATTGGAAGCCATAGTTCCACTCCTCAGAATGTTGTGGGGGTGGCTCAATGTTCCCCATGGATTCAAGCACGTTTGCTAACTCGTTGGCATTTGTGCTTCCAATGGTCTCAGCTAGTCGCGTCATTAAGACTTTGAGACCTGCGCGCGACCCCGCGACTTTCTCCGACGACTTTAATGAATCCACTCCCCACTTTTTACCGTCAGAGAATTCGACATAATCGACTGAAAGAGTTATCCGATGCTGCTCCGACGACACGTTTTCATAAGTATCGGCGATGCTCTGCGAGCGATTGGGTGGTAGGTCAGTAGCACTTAACTCCAGACTCTGTAGCAATATCTTACTCGTTGGCGTGCGTTGGCCAGCCGCCTCTTCCACTCTAATCGCAAATGCAATAATTGTTTTGTTTGTGACGTTGGTGACATTGAACACGATTTCCGGAGCCTGCTCCGTCTTAGGAAGTTGCCGCTCAGCAGAAATAACTAACGGGCTGCCCGGTTCATTGCGGGCCACGATGTCAGGTGCTTGAGGCTGGAAGACTGGCATCGATTGCGCCATACCTAAACCCACCTGATCATCCTGTTTCACCACCACTATGAGCGAAAATGTGACTGCGACTAAAGCAACCAAGCGAACGATTAATTTTGGTTGGTCCATAATCCCTCCCTAATCACCTATTACTGGCAATTCCAGAAATCTCAACCCTCTGCCCCTACGCTAAGTAAAACTTCTCTTTCCAAGTCGGGCGGCAGCTTTCCAAGCCAGGTGCGAATAACCGTGCCGTCACGGCTCACTAGCAGCAATGTTGGAGTTCCATTAACATCAATCGAACTCAGCGGTACTTGCAGCACCTCGTCGACCTGAACACCGAGATTACTAAGATAGTTCCGTCCCTCGCTCACACTTTGAGGTAGCACTGCTACTGTATGTACACGCGTGCGAGCACGAATATCACGATAGAATGCCGCGCTTTCAGTGCAGAAATGACAAGTGCTGGAAATAGCTAGTACCAACGTTTGTTCATTCTTGGACCAGTCAATGCCAGGCAGTTGAATTTTTTGCTCCTTGCCCGGCGCCGTCTTAGCGGATTCAGACACTGTCCCTCGATAACTTCTTATCGTGCGGCTAAACAGAACCACTCCCAATGAGATCGCGACACAAATGATCGCGACATTAGCGATCACTTCGATTGTTCGTGCAATACTCTTCATGCTTCCCCCTCGAGAATTGGTTCTTCCGCGGCAATTTGAGCGAATGTGGCGGAACCCTCAAATGAGGCGAATATCGCCCCGGCCAGGATCGAAATTAGTAGTAATTGGTATCCCTGCTTGCCAATGTGTTTGAGCATGAGGTCCTCCTTGGTAGCTACCTGCGAAAAAGCAGAGTAGGTGTAAGTGATTGAGTATGGAGTGAGTCACTACCGTGAGTGAATATCGTCGCTGACCTGCCATAGAAGTCGAGCGCTGAAGTTCTGCAAAACGATGCGAGAGTGGGTATCGAGAGTGAGATAACATCGCCAAAGACAACTTTCGAACAACTGTGGCGCTACACCACAGCTTACTCAGAAAACCGTCTGGGCTTGTTTTGAAGATCGCGTGAGGAGAGGGAAATCTTATGGATGTCGCGCGTTTAGTGTCAAGCATCTAAAGCATTATACACAACTGAGAGATGCATTCGCGTACTGGTGCGAGATCCTCCGCTCCAAACTATTTTGTGAACTGGATGGCGTTCTGGAATACCTGAGATCCCACGTGTCGAGACGGGGAGCGCGCACTGGTGCGCGCTCCAAAACAATCTTTGAGGCAGAGGTCGAGGCCTAACTTTCGGCTGGTTTATTCCGCATCAGGGCAGCTGGGACAACCTCCCTGACACTGCTGCACGCATGAGTCATAGATCTTACAGCAAACTATCGTGGTGCCATCGCACTGAAAGAACCGGTCGAGACACCTTTTGCAGCAAGTTGATTGTGGACTTGCCGCAGGAACGAGTAGGGCTGTAAGGCATATCAACATTGCCGCTATCGCCAGCATTCGATAACGCAGCGATCTAGATCCTTTTGACTTTGTCATCGTCGCACCTCCCTGTGCTTTCCATACTGGGTATACCACTTTGTCCCGTAAGGACAAAGGTCTTTCCATTGGCTGTTCTTGCTGTAACTGTGGAAGCGTCTGGCCCGTCTGAGACAACAGTTCAACTCGGGAGAACATCAGATCACTGATTTAGTTCCTTAGCTACAAAGCATTCAGAGAAAAACTATGAAAATGCTTTTGTGTGCGCTGGTGCTTCTCGTTTTTCCTTTGCGCTTACAGGCCCAGGAAGCTGATAGGACCAAATTAGCCGAGAACGTCTACTACCGCGCCTTAGTCGCGGTGCTGGCTGCGCGTGCTCAGGATGCAAAATATGCGAGCGCGAATGACCCGCTACAGCATGTGATCATCCTTAAGGACCATCAGATCAACACCGGCTTCCCGAGTCGCGTGGGTGAGGTTGAGATCGAATATCTGACGATGGATGAGCTTCGTGCCCGCTATCGATCTCTGAAGCGTGAATTTCCGATCTTCATCATGCGAGCCATGAGCAACGATGGTCATCGCCTGGTCATAAGCTTCACACGACATTGGGTCACAGCAGCCAAGCGTACAAATGAACTTTCCCTGGAAGGTGGCTACACCGTCGTCATTGGCTTCGACTGCGTTAGGAAAGAGCTCGTCGTCGAGAGCGCAAAGCTCTGGGGTATCTAAGTATGAATCCGTGTCCGTGAATCCGTGTAATCCGTGGCGCAAGTTTAGCCCGGGGTCTTCGTTCCTCGGTATAGCTCGTTAGATTGATTTTGCGAGGAATACCATGAAGACCTTTTTACTCCTTACACTTAGCGCCGTAATAAGCACTGCCAGCCTGTTGGCCTGTACCGCGGCCACGACAGAAACAATCCCGCCCGTAGCCGCGTCAGGCGCGATTCCAGCCACGAGGACGATGAAGGCGTTCAGCTCCGAAGAAGAACTGGCGCGCTACTTCCGTGAGTTGGCTGAGAAACAAAAGCGAGTCGAGCGTCGCATGCAAAAAAGTGCGGCTGATTCCGTCTCGAACGCCGCTCCCGCTCCTTTGGCTATGAGCGAAGAAGCAAAGACCAAGGACGAATCCGTAACCAACGTTCAGCACGCCGGCGTCGACGAAGGCGGCATCGTCAAGGTCCATGGCAATCACCTCGTAGTCCTGCGTCGGGGCCGTCTCTTCACCGTGGCGATCGGCGATGGCGCGTTGAAACCGATCTCGGCAGTTGACGCCTTTGCACCAGACATCGATCCGCGCAGCACCTGGTACGACGAGATGCTCATTTCCGGCAACACAGTCGTCGTGATTGGTTATAGCTATCAACGCGGCGGCACCGAAGTCGGATTGTTTAATATCAACCCCGACGGGCAGCTCTCGTATCGCTCGACATACCACCTGCGTTCGAACGACTACTACTCTTCACGTAACTACGCGAGCCGTCTCGTCGGCAACAAATTGATCTTTTACGCGCCGCAATACCTCTCGTACACGCAGCCTTTAGAGTCGTTTCCGGCAGTGAGGAAATGGCACAAGGGCGCTACAGCGCAAGAGTTCCAACGCATTGTTGCCGCGACCCGAGTCTATCGTCCGCAAACCGAGTTCAATGACGACTACGGCATGGCGCTGCACACCGTCACCGTGTGTGATCTTGCTGGAGGCGGTTTTGACTGTCAGGCCACGAGTGTACTTGGACCTCCGGGACACGTGTTCTACGTTTCACCTGATTCGGTCTACGTTTGGACCACCACGTGGAATAACAGAGAACGAACCACCGGGCTGGTCTTCAGAATGCCTTTGGATGGTTCTGGCCCAAGCGCGCTACGCGCTTCCGGAAGCCCGGTCGATCAGTTTTCATTCCTTCAGAGTGAAGACCAACACCTGAACGTGCTGGTACGTTCCCAGGGACAGGGCGACGGGATGTGGGCCGCGGAAGTCACAAACGGCGACGTCGCGCTCATGCGCATTCCGATCATGAGTTTTTCGGATGGAAGCGAACGGGTGCCGGCGTCGAGTTATCGCAAGCTGCCGAAGCCCGAGGGTTATACATTCCAGAACCGGTTTGTCGGTAATCACCTGATCTACGGAACAGGCAGCGGCTGGGGTTACCCAACGAAGCAAGCCGAACATTCGAACCTCTTTATCGTGGAGTGGGCTCGCGGCAACTCGCACCAGATGACATTGCCGCACGGCGTGGACCGGATCGAGCAGATGGGTTCTGACGCTGTGATTGTCGGCACTGATGGTAAAGACCTGCACTTCTCATCGTTGCGCCTGGGCCAGTGGCCGGAGATCGTCTCGCGCTACACGCGCAAGCAGGCGTCGCAGGGCGAACTGCGTAGTCATGGTTTCTTTTACAAACCTGATGGCGATGACACCGGCACACTCGGCCTGCCGATCAGCTTGCCGGGACGTGCCGGGTACAAGCACCTGTTTCAGGATTCGGCGGCGATTCTCTTCCTGAGAAACGACTCGCTACAGTTTCGCGAAGTGGGCGAGCTTGGTTCGCAGCCGGAGAAAGCGGTTGACGATCAGTGTCGTGCGTCGTGTGTGGACTGGTATGGAAACGCGAGACCGCTTTTCCTGCGCGGCAGAGTGTTTGCGCTGCTGGGTTACGAGATCGTCGAAGGCCGGTTCGACGACGGCCGCATGCACGAGCTCCGGCGGATCAACTACGCACCCGGTAGACAATACGCACTTCGCTGATTTAAGCCACAGATGAACGCGGATCAGAGCCGCAGATAAACACGGATTGATCTGTGTTCATCTGCGGCCTTGATCCGCGTTCATCTGTGGTAAACTGCCCTCTCTGCGCGCGCCCGATATAAAACCAAAATTCAGGAGGCCCCTATGTTCCGAAGACGCCTGAACTGTCTTTCGCTGCTACTGATCCTTTCGTTTGCTTTCTCGCTCACGGCCCAAACCGCACGGCGTCCAATCAAACTCGACGACATGACCCGCTTTCGCAACGTCGGAGATCCGCAGATCTCACCCGACGGCAAATGGGTCGCGTACGTCGTCAACACGCAGAACGCGAAGGAAGACAAATCGAATTCCCACATCTGGATGGTGGGCATCGACGGCAGCAACGATCGACAGATCACTTTCAGCAACGAGAGCGAGAACTCGCCGCGCTGGAGCCCCGACGGCAAGTATCTCTCTTTCACGTCTTCGCGACCGGGCAAGACGCGCGGCAACCAGGTTTGGCTCCTCGATCGCAACGGCGGCGAAGCCATGCAGCTTACCGAGATCAAAGGACGTTTACAGGGGCACGAATGGTCTCCCGATTCAAAACGGCTGGCACTCGTGATTGGCGATCCCGATCCGGACGCCGACCCGAATCCCTCGCCACAACCCGGCGCTACACCGCGCGTCCCGAAGCCCATCGTCATCGATCGCTACCGCTTCAAACAGGACGGCGCGGGCTACCTGCTGAGAGGGCGTAACTCGTACATCTACCTTTTTGATCTCGAAACAAAGAAACTCGACCGACTCACCAAGAGCAAATGGGATGAGAGCTCGCCGGTGTGGTCGCCTGACGGCACTCGCATCGCCTTCATGAGCAACCACCTCGAAGATCCCGATCGCGATCCCGCAGCGCAACTTTACGTCGCCGAAGCAAAACCCGGCGCAACCGAGAAGCAGTTGACACCCGAAGGTACGCGCGCCGGACGTTCGCGGCCCGAGTGGAGCCCTGACTCGAAGTGGATCGCGTATCTCGAAGGCGAAGAGAAGAAGTACGGCGCTTACAGCATGGACCATCTCGCGCTCGTCGCCGCCGACGGCAGCAGCGCTCCCACTCGATTGAAGGCAACCGAGGATCTCGATCGTGGCGTGTCGTCGCCGCGCTTCAGTCCCGACGGCAAATCTATTCGCTTTCTGGTCACTGACGATCGCTCCGTTTATCCGATGGAGGCCAACGTGTCAGGCGGCGCCGCGAAACGACTACTAGCGCCGCCCATCGTGATCTCCACCTGGAATTTCGGTGCTGGAAAAGCAGTGGCCATCTCCGGCGGCAACAACAAGGCGGGGGAGATCCACGTTTGGGAAGGAAACTCGCTGCGCCAGCTCACACGCCAGAACGATGCGCTCTTCGCGGAACTGGATCTGGGAGTCACTGAAGAGGTCGGATTCAAGAGTAAAGACGGCACGCAGGTGAATGGGTTGCTGACGTATCCGGTCGGCTACGTGAAAGGAACAAGAGTGCCACTGCTGCTGCGGATTCACGGTGGCCCAAATGCACAGGATCAGCATCAGTTCAGTCTGGAACGTCAGATTTTTGCGGCGCATGGATACGCGGTGCTGGCGGTGAACTATCGCGGCAGTTCCGGTCGCGGGCAGAAGTTCTCGCGCGCGATCTTTGCTGACTGGGGCAACTACGAAGTTCAGGATCTACTCGCCGGAGTCGATCACGTGATCAAGATGGGCGTCGCAGATCCCGATCGACTCGGTGTGGGCGGTTGGAGTTACGGCGGTATCCTGACCGATTACCTGATCGCCACCGACAATCGCTTCAAAGCCGCGACCAGCGGCGCGGGCACGGCTTTTACAATCGCTTTCTACGGCACCGATCAGTACATCATTCAATACGATCACGAGATTGGTCCGCCGTGGAATCCGAAAGCGTGGGAGACGTACGTGAAGATCTCATATCCGTTCCTGCACGCGGATCGGATTCAGACGCCGACGCTCTTCATGGGCGGCGAACGCGATTTCAACGTGCCGATCGAAGGCAGCCAGCAGATGTACCAGGCGCTGCGCAGTCTCGGGATCGACACGCAACTGATCATTTATCCCAACGAGAACCACGGCATTAACCGGCCGAGTTATCAACGCGATCGGATGGAGCGATACCTGGCGTGGTACGAGAAGTACATCAAGAAAGCCACTGGTCCGTCGAGCACTTCGACAGCGAAGTAATCCGTGGTTAAGATAGTTGTCGCATGCGTTTGTTTGCGACATCGGATTTACACACGGACTACGTAGAGAACTTTAACTGGCTCAAAGGGCTTTCGGATACTGAGTATCGTGATGACGCGTTGATCGTCGCGGGTGATATTTCCGAGCGGTTCGGGATCATTCGCGACACTCTGGCTCTGTTACGCGCGAAGTTTCGCCACGTATTTTTCACACCCGGCAATCACGAACTGTGGATCAGGAATGAGCCATTCGATTCCATCGAGAAGCTGCGACGCGTTCTGGAACTCTGTGATGAGCTCGACGTAACCACGCGTCCGTTGCGCCTGGAAGACGTTTGGGTGGTTCCGCTTTTCTCGTGGTACGACGGCGTTTTTCATTCTGCGGAGAGTGAGGCGTCGGCACGGCGAGCGTGGGTTGATTTTCATCTGTGCAAATGGCCGGAAGACGCGAAGCCGCTTCCCGATTACTTTCTGCGCCTGAACGAGCCGCATCTCAGGAGTTATGATGCGCCGGTCATCACCTTCTCACACTTCATCCCGCGTTCCGATCTCTTTCCGCCGAAGCAGTATTTAAAGATTGGTTGGTTGGAAAGCGTTTCGCTGTGTGCCGCACTCGACAGTCAGATTAGAACCCTGAACTCGCGTACACACGTCTGCGGTCATACACACACGACCATCGATCGCGTCATCGACGGCGTCCGATACATTCAAAACCCGGTCCGCTACCCCCGCGAACGCACCGCCACCAGCATGCCCATAAAACAGATCTAGCCACAAAAAGGCACAAAAGGCGCAAATGAAATCAGGGGAATGAACGAATCAAATGAACAAGTAAAGGAAACAAGGCCAGCAAGTGGAATGAACAAGTAAAGGGGAAATAAGGCCAGCAAGTGGAATGAACAAGTAAAGGGAAATAAGTCCAGCAAGTGGAATGAACAAGTAAAGGGGAAATAAGTCCAGCAAGTGGAGTGAACAAGTAAAGGGGAAATAAGTCCAGCAAGTGGAATGAACAAGTCAGGAAGAGGGGCTTGCCCCCGCACTTCGGACTCACCCAACAGCGGGGGCAAGCCCCACTTCCTGACTTGTTCTTTTCAGAGCTTGTTCATTTTTTTCAGAGCTTGTTCATTTTTTTCAGAGCTGTTCATTCCCTTCTTTTCAGAGCTGTTCATTCGCTGGCTTGTTGATCTTCCTGACTTTTTTTGCGCCTTATGTGCCTTTTTGTGGCTAAACTTTTGTTCCTTTTTGCGGCTCTTTTTGTGCCTTTTTGTGGCCATTGCGGCGGGGGATTTTTTGGAGCAGGCGGGCCAGCGTTTGCAGGTCGAAGGGTTTTGTGAGGTGGGCGTAGAAACCCTGATCGGTGGCGCGCTGCACGTCTTCGGGTCGTCCAAAACCCGTCAACGCCACGGCCGGCAGATCCTCTTTACCCGGCAGCTCACGCAACCTGCTCAAAAACTCAAAGCCATCCATCTCCGGCATCGATATGTCTGACAGCACGACATCGAAATCCCGTTCGCGCGCGAAGCCCAATGCCTCAGCACCGCTCGTCGCCGCACAAACTGACGCGCCACCAATCTCCAACAAGTGACGCACCATCTCCGTCGTGTCCTCCGAGTCGTCCACTACCAGCACTTCCATCCCCTGAAGTGTCTCCATAGTTAAATCGAGCAACGGGCTCAGCCGCCTTTTGGTATCAATGCTGCGCGGCAGTCGAATCGTGAACGTCGCGCCCCTTCCGACACCCGCGGAAAACGCATTAACCGATCCCCCGTGCAGTTCAACTAATTGTTGGACCACAGCCAGACCAATACCCATCCCCGACTGCGCGCGACTGGTGCCGGAATCAGCCTGCCGAAAGATCTCGAAGATGTGCGGCAGAAACGACGCGTCGATTCCCTGCCCACTGTCAGCCACCGTAAGCACGATCTCATCGTTCTCTTCGTCGAGGCGCACGTCGATGCGCCCGCCGCGCGGCGTAAACTTCACCGAATTGTTCAGCAGGTTCCAGATGATCTGCTCGAGCCGCACGGGATCGGCCCGAACGAACAACGGCTCGTCAGGCGCCGTCACCTGGATTTCAATATCCTTGCTATCCGCGTCGATGCGTACTGTTTCAATTGCATTCTGGATGGAAAGCACCGGCGAAACAGTCTCGCGATTCAACTCCAGCTTGCCGCTGCGCAGACGCGACAGATCCAGCAGGTCGCGAATCAGTTTTGACTGCGCCACCGCATTGCGCTTAACCGCGTCGGCCATGCGATGCAGATGCGGCGACTTCTTGATCTCGTCCATGCGCAGCAGCAACTCCGCGTAGCCAAGAATCACGTTGAGGGGATTGCGCAACTCGTGCGACATGATCGCCAGAAACTCATCCTTGAGACGGTTTGCGTCTTCGGCCGTCTCACGCAAGTCGTGCTCTCGCTCCAGCAACTGTTCTCGTTCCTCTTCAACTCTCTTGCGCTCGAGGTAGTCGGCCGTCTGGCGCACCAACAGGTCCATCAGGCGCAACTCCTGCTCGGAAGGCCGGTGAACGTTGCTGAAGTGCGTGGAAATAATGCCGAGAACTTTGCCGGAGCTACTCATCAACGGCAGCGACTGCACGGCGAGCACATCCGCTTCACGCATAGCCTGGAGCGCGCGCGTGCCGGCATAGATCTCACTCTCAGTGATGTCTTCCACAATCACGCGTTGCTGCGTCAGCAGCGCCACCCCGCACGCTGTATCGCCCGCGGCGATACTCTCGAAAAACTCCACAAAAGGTTCTTCAAAACCACTCTGCGTCGAGAGCTTAAGCACGCCGGTTTCGTTGTCGAGTAACTGAACGTTGCCTTTATCCGCTCCCGTAATCTCGATTGCAACCTTAAGAACCTCTTCGAGACAGTTCGCGATCTCGTTTCCTTCTATAGCGCAATAAGCGCCGATCTCGTTGAGGCGTCTCATGGCCTTCAGGTCAGCAGCGCTGTGTTCGAGAATTCCGAAGAGACGCGTTTCGCTTTCCCGCAATTCCTTGGTGCGCTCGGCCACCTGCTCCTCGAGATTGTTCTTGGCCTGAAGCAGTTTCTCTTCCAGCGCTTTCTGCGCCGTCAGGTCAGTGACGACAATGCTGATCGTGTTTGTTTGCGGCTGGAGCTTGGCAAACGACATCAGCACCGGAACTTCGCGGCCGTTGCCGGGAGTGAGCGTATATTCGCGCCGCACGCTCTGCCTTTTCGCCCGTTGCAGGTCTTGAAGAAACAGTTCGCGCAGCTCAGGCACGATGTAGTCGCCAAAAGGAACGCCGGTGGCGTTTGCCTCGTGCAGACCGAGGATATGAGCAAAGTTGCGATTGGTGTAGAGGATGTACGAATCCGGAGAGACGCTGACGGCGCCTTCGTTCATTTCGTCGATCATGAGCCGGTAAGGATAATCGGCGCTGGTCAACGTGTAGATTACTTCGCCCTGTGGACCATCGATCACTAACGCATCAACTTCACCCTGCCGGATCGCTCGCAGTGTTTCTTCTGCTTCCTGGAGCCGGCGCTCCAATTCAATGACTTCGTCCTGGCCGATTTTTGAACTCTCTTTTAACTGTGCCATTTGCCTTTTAGTAACGAGGCCACTACTCAACGAGCGCCGCTGAGTTGATCCTCAGGTTCCTGTCGTTTGTAGATGTCCAATCCCACCAGTATTTTCTGTGTGTTGGACAAATCGCCGACAAACTTCCTCAGGGGGCGTGGTAATTTCTTAACCAGGGTCGGCGCGGCAATGATCTGCTCCTCGCGCGCCGCAGCCGGGTTCTCGTAAATATCAATTACTTCCAGATCGTAGTCGTCCGATAAATGCTCTTCACATATCTTCTTCAGGTTATGAACCGCTCTCAAAGATCGGGCCGAGGATCCTGTCACATACAGTCGCAGGATGTATTTCGCGCGTTTCAGCGGCGCACTTTTCAGCGCCTCCTCAAAAACTTCCGTCGCATTGCGAAGCTTACTTTTCAGAGGATCTTTGCCGTTACCCTTTTCGCCTTCATTTTTTCGCTTCGCCATTTAGCACACACTTTCTACTAACGTGGCTGGATATCCAGGCCAACCAAAACACGCTCCGTGTTGGAAAGATCGCCGATGATCTTTCTGATGGGCTGCGGGAGCTTTCGCACCAGCGTCGGGATTGCCAGGATCTGATCGCCGCGCGCCAGTGTCGGGTTCTCCATCAGGTCGATGACTTCAATGTGATACTCACCTTTCAAATACTCTTCACAAATGTCTTTCAAGTTCTTGAAGGCGGTGAGCGAGCGCGGGGTTTGCCCGGCAACGTAGAGGCGCAAATTCCAGCGGGCCGAGTCGCCGTCCACCGGTGTCGCTTGCGTACTGCTCGCTCGTCGTGATTTTTTTGTCGGGGTGGTCATTTAGCCGTTGTCCCTTTCCGTGCTTTTCGAGCACCGTTTTCTTCGACTTGCACTCCTCCTCCATTGTCAGCCTTCCGCATGCGCGCTATTTCTATTCGGTGGTCGGCAGCTATTTTTTGTCGTTTGTCGTCTTCGTCAAGCTCTCTGAGAAGGGTGTCGCGTTCAGCTTCATACTGCCCTTTCAACGCCACCAACTGCGCCTCGTAAACCTCCTTCTTGCGCCGCAGTTCACGTTGTTTGCTTTCCGTTGAGATTTGGCGGTCAATTTCGGCGGCACGTTCTCGCGCGACTTGTGACGAACGTGCCGAGCCCATCAAAACTCCTTCCGCGCCGATATAAGCATCGATCAACTCGATACCGCGATCGGTCAACAGGAATTCACGCACCTGGTTTGAGTGCGCAATGCCGCGAGCCTTGAGAATGTAGAGTCCGCGATTTCGCTCGCCATTTGATTCGATGTTCTTTACCAGCAACCAGGCATCCATCAACGACGAGACACCCACTTCCGAGTCTTCCGCGTCAGCTTTCGCTGAAGTCAAACTGGTAAACATGCCCGTAATCTGTCGCACCTTCAGGAGATCGATCAGTCGCGTGAGCATTGCTTTAGTCTCGGCTTCGTCGCCCACCGCCAGGAAATTCGTTACCGGATCGACAACTACCACCGCCGGGTCAAATTCAGTGATCGCTTTGTGAATCATCGCGAGGTGTACTTCCAGTCCCCACGCGGAAGGGCGGCTGTTGTGAAACTTCAACAAACCTTTCTTCACAAACTTCTCGAGATCGATCCCGACCGAGCGCATGTTGCGGATGATTTGATCCTGCGACTCCTCAAACGCGAAGAAGAGCACTCTTTCACCGCGCATACAGGCGGCCTGGATGAAGTGCGCCCCCAGTGTGCTCTTTCCGGTGCCGGCTGTTCCGGAAACCAGTATCGAGCTGCCGCGATAGAAACCATTTCCGTTAAGCATCGTGTCGAGCCGTGGTACGCCGGACGAGATGTATTCCGTGGGCGCCTTGTGTGATAAACCGAGCGAAGTGATCGGCAGCACCGAGAAGCCCTTCTCGTCGATCAGGAAGGGATACTCGTTGGTGCCGTGCGACGTGCCGCGATACTTCACGATCCGCATGCGGCGCGTCGAAATCTGTTTTTGCACACGATGGTCGAGAAGGATGACGCAGTCAGCGACGTATTCTTCGAGACCGTAGCGCGTCAACGTCCCGTTACCCCGCTCACAGGTAATAACCGCCGTCAGGCCTTTATCTTTCAGCCACCGGAAGAGTCGCCGCAGTTCGGCGCGGATGATTGCTTCGTTCGGCAGTGCGGAGAAGAGTGCTTCGAGTGTGTCGAGGACGATGCGTTTGGCTCCGATGGAGTCGATGGCGTGTCCGAGGCGTAGGAAGAGACCTTCGAGATCGTATTCGCCGGTTTCTTCGATTTCGGAACGCTCGATGAAAACGTAGTCGAGGATCAGTTTTTTGTCTGCGATCAGTTGGTTCAGATCAAAGCCGAGCGACGCGACGTTGGTAGCCAGCTCCTGATTTGTTTCCTCGAAAGAAATGAAGACGCCGGGCTCGTCGAAGTACATCGCGCCGCGGACGAGAAATTCGATGGCGAAGAGCGTCTTGCCGGCGCCGGCGCTACCGCAGATGAGCGTAGGGCGGCCGGCGGGCAAACCTCCTCGGGTGATTTCGTCAAAACCGGAGATTCCTGTCCGTTCTTTCCTGAGACTTTCCAGCGGTTTATGACGATTAAGACGGTTCTCTCTGCTCACTCAGGGCCTCCGAGCACACAAAAATGGGGATCGATGGAACAGGGGAAAGGGGAAGGATTTTTATACCACATTTGGGTTTTTAAGAGGTAGAGCCACTTGGGAATAGAACAAGGCAGATAGCGGATGAATGAGTCAGGAACTGGGAATAGAACAAGTCAGGAAGAGGGGCTTGCCCCCGCTTTGCCGCAAATGTCAGAAATCACTCTTGGAAGAGGTCAGTACAGCGAGCGGTAGCGACCTGGTCAGTGATCAGCATGCGATATTTTCTACAATTTTTGACTCCCATGGTTCAACCAGGTCGCTACCGCTCGCTGTACTGACCTCTTCCAAGTGCGAGCCAAGACTTTTGAGGCAAGGCCGCTTGCCCTGGCTTTGCACAAAAAGTCACTTGCCCTGGCTTTGCACAAAAGTCATTGGGCGCGCTTCGCTTCGGCTTCGCCGCCCGATGAGCTTCGGCTTCGCCGCCCGATGTGCTTCGGCTTCGCCGCCCGATGTGCTTCGGCTTCGCCGCCCGATGTGAGGCAAGGCTATGCCTTGCCGTCAGGTTCTTAAAATAATGTTCGGGGCTAAGCCCCCGGTTCGGCCTTGGCCCATAAGTCCTTAGGGCAGAGCCCGAACCGAGGGCATAGCCCACTACTACGAGAGGTGCTAACGGCAAGGCATAGCCTTGCCTCACATCGGGCGGCGAAGCCGAAGCACATCGGGCGGCGAAGCGGCCCTCAGAAATCGTCTAGATCCCGGTAAGTTTTGAAATACAATCTCACCATCGACTATTCTTAAGCACCAACATGTCTTAGCGGAAGGTAGCTCGGCGTCCACATCGTATTCGCGACGGCGCTTTCGAGTGAATCCGAGCTCGTGGTCGTCAATCCGGCTCGCAGTGCCTCAGTTCCCACTGCCAGCGCCACGCGATAGGAAATCTCGCGCACACTCGACAGAGATGGGAACAATGCGCCATCCGGATGATTCAACACGGGAGAGAACTCGCTCAATACACGCGCCGCCGCGGAAAACATTGCATCTGTAACCCTGCTCGCGCCGGAGGCGATGACGCCCAGTCCAACGCCCGGAAATATGAACGCGTTGTTACATTGACCGATCCGGATCAAGCGCCCTTCATGCTCGACCGGCGCAAACGGACTTCCCGTTGCCACCAACGCACGTCCCTCCGTCCACGCGAGCAGGTCGGACGGTGTCGCCTCACTCTTCGAGGTCGGATTTGAAAGCGGAAAGATCACCGGACGTTCCACATGTCTAGCCATCTCACGAACAATCTCTTCAGTGAACGCTCCGTGCTGACCCGAGGTGCCGATCAAAATCGTAGGATGAACCTTCTTTACCACGTCAAAGAAACTCAAACCGCAGGCTTTGACTCCTCCGTTTCGTTGAGCGTACTTCCTTTTTGAACTCTCCAGGCCGATACGTGCATCGTGGACCAGGCCTTTGCTGTCGACCAGCCACAGTTGCTGCTTGGCCTCACGCTCGGAGTATCCGGCGTGAACCAGTGCCGCGACGATCTGATCGCAAATGCCAATCGCGGACGATCCCGCGCCCAGGATCACTATGCGCTGTTCGTCGAGTTCTGAGTGCAGGAGTTTCATCGCCGCCAGGAGCCCCGCGACTGTCACGGCGCCTGTTCCCTGGATGTCGTCGTTGAAAGTACATAAGCGGTCGCGATAGCGTTCGAGCAATCGCCCGGCGTTCTGCTTTGAAAAGTCTTCCCACTGTAGCAACACGCGGGGAAACTTCTGCTTGACCGCTTCGACAAACGCTTCGATAAACTCGTCATACTCCCGCCCTCGCACGCGTTCGTGTCGCCAGCCTAAATACAGTGGATCGTTCAGCAGTTCCTGATTGTCAGTTCCGACATCAAGCATGATCGGGAGTGTTGTGGCGGGGTGAATTCCTGCGCACAAAGAGTAAAGCGAGAGTTTCCCGATGGGGATTCCCATTCCTCCCACGCCGAGGTCTCCCAATCCGAGAATCCGCTCCCCATCCGTCACTACGATCACTTCCACACTGGCGGCAGGAGCGTTGTCGAGCAGCCGAAGAATGTCATGACGGTGAGGATAAGAGATGTATAGACCACGAGGTCTGCGAAACACGTGACTGTATTGCCGGCAGCCCTCACCGACTGTCGGCGTGTAGATGATGGGCATCATCTCACTGATGTGTTCCTGCACGAGACGATAAAAGAGCGTCTCATTACGGTCCTGCAAGGCCATTAGAAACACATAGCGCTCGAGATCGCTTTCCTTACGGCAATAATTTTCGTAGGTGCGTGCGAGTTGCTCTTCAATAGTCGAACAATGCAGTGGAAGCAGTCCCAAAAGGCCAAACTCGCGTCGTTCATCTTCGGGGAAGGCGCTGCCCTTGTTGAACAAAGGATTGTCCAGCAGGAGTTGTCCAGTGAGACTGGTTTCTATCAGCGCTTCGCCCGGACTTTCGACCACAGTACTCATTGGATCGAAAGCGCTTTTGGGAGCTGCTTCTAACTGGGCTACCCTCGAGCTCACTTGTAGGCTCCGATCGTAATGGTGACAAGAGGAACTGCGGAGGCGCTCTTGTTGTATGTGACCCAAAAACGTTCTGGGTCGTTCATCACCATGCGGAAGAGGGATCCATCCGGCCTCGTCAGTAGTAGTCCCTCGCCCACGACACTCCTGTAATCGGGCGCTCCGACACCACTCGCGTAATCGATGGAAATGGTTACGATCTTTTGCTCCTTGTAAGCTATCTGGGCCGTTTCATTCGTTGAGATGACATAGAAATCCTGTTCGTCACTCTTGAACGCCGGCTCGCCGAGTTTCGCTCTTGTTTCCGCTGCGGTCATGCCCAGACGCACGCCCCGATATTCTCTAAAGAGTGGTTGCTGACCTTTGGCGACCATAGCCAGGAACAGCAGCAGGAGCGCCCCCAGCAGAAAATAGGTCAACTCAGCCATTCCGATTTTGTGTGTGCTCTGTCTCATTTCAGTCACCTCCTTTGAGGTTTGCGATTATCTCTGTGTTTCTTCCATAGCTCTTGCCGACGGCCCAAACGTATCCTCCGGAGCGCACCTCCAGGATGATCTCATCGAGAGGCCGCCGCGGTGGGCCATACATCACCTGGCCCATGCGAGCATCAAATGTACCGCGATGGCACGGACACCTGAAACATCGACTAGGGCCGTCGAAATCCACTGAACACCCTGCGTGAGTGCATCTGCGGCTGTATGCTCGGTATTCGCTTTCGCTGACACGCAGCAGCACAGCCGCATCATTTCTGGTTGGATAGTTGAAGTAGAGACTGGATCCGGGTAGCAAGAGCTCTGCGCCGTCAATCTTCCTTGGCGGATAGGCGACCATCGAGTCTTGCGCTTTAGTTATTGCTGGGGCTGCCAGCATCAAACCGGTCGAAGTTAGTAACAAGTCTGCGCAGAAAGCGCGTCGAGTGGTGTGTGTGTCTTGAGGATTCATTTGAATGCTCCTCCCTGACTTTGATCTCGGTTCAGCCAGGCGCAACGTACGTGCCAGACTAACGTTCTGACCTGGCGTTCGTCGCCGCCGCCGCGGGCGCTTTCAGGAAGACCTGGACCGCAGCCGCGGCACGCAGTCGTTCAACAAAGGCGCGTTCTGCAATGCGCACCTCAGCCTGTTGCAGGTAACCGATGATCGATTCTTTTGTTTGCGCGAAGTCGCCGCTGACGCGCTCCTTGTTCTGTTCGTAAAAGAGGCGAGCCTGCTCTTCCGTTACCTGTTTTGGTTTAACTTCCGCATCGAGCAGCGCGTTCGTCGTTATCTTTCGCTTTTGTGCTTCCTGAGACAGCAGCGTTTCGTTGATGGTCAGGTCAAGCTCGTTCTTGCGCAGGTTGTAAACCTTCTCCTGCACCTCGGAAATCAGTGCTTTAAGCGAGTCTTCGACGTCGCCCGAGGTGATGTTTTCGCCGTTGACGACCGCTAGAACCTGGGCGCGTTCCGTCGCGTTTTGTGGCGGCGTAGCCTGTGGGACCTTAACAATCGTGTTGCCGGCGGCGCGCAGTCCATCCGCAAACTTCTTCGCCTCGACGCGCTGCCGCTCTTCGAGCAGGTAGCGGAGGATATCTTCTTTGACGGAGTTGAAGTCGCCCTGGATGCGTGCTTTGTTCTGATCGTAGAACGTCTGCGCTTCAGCCGGTGTGGGCGCTGTTACTTTGGTGACGACCTCTTGTTCGAGCAGCTTTGCCGTCGTTAGCCCGCGTTTTTTGGCTTCGAGTGCGAGCAGTTTTGAGTTGATTATCAGGTCGAGTTCCCGCTTGCGTGCTTCGATGACTTGTTTTTGCAGCTTCCGAACTTGCTCGCCGGTCGCTTTTTCAATATCACGCGCACTGATCGTAACGCCGTTTACGGTGGCCAGCGTGTCCGGCAAGACTTGCGACTCGCAGGCGCAGTCTTCAGCGACAGGCTTTGTTTGGGTTTGCGCCACTGCCGGCAACGACACCAGCGTCAGAATGATTACGGCCCAGATTGTTTTCATCATGAGTCTCCTAAAGTCGAGGTCATTGGACCATTTAGCAATCACCGTGCTAGAGCGTCCCTTAACAGGTGTGCCTGGGTCGGGTCAGTACCGTAACGCGGTAGCGTCGGGTCGATCTGGCAAACAAACTACCCGACGCGTACTGACCCGACCCAAGCGAGACTCCTTACGAATGGGGAAAAGCGCGCAGTAGCTGAGAAGGTTTCCGCTTTTCGTAGCCCGCCCCGCTTCAAATTGTTTGACCCAACGCTGTGTACGGTAGTTGCAGGTAGGGATGGCCTCCCGTTGCCGCCCAGAGTTACTCAAGAACGCGTGTTGCTGCGTTCTCACCTTGCACTACGTCAATTTGGATGAATCGATGAAAGCACTGCACCCGAAAAATATCCTGATCGTCGATGACGACAGTACTGTCACCGAATCCTTGAACCTGATTCTTACCGAAGCAGGCTTCAAAGTACTGACGGCAAAAAACTTCGGCGAGTCAACGGCGATCCTTAGCCACACACAATTCGATCTCGTGTTGACTGACCTGCGCCTGCCGGACGCGACCGGAATAGAGGTGATCACTTACGTAAAGAGTGAAAGTCCTGAGACGGAAGTGATCCTGATGACGGGTCACGGTTCAGTCGACATAACAATCGAAGCCATCAAACGCGGTGCTTACTACTATCTCGAGAAGCCCTTCGCTTTAGATCGCCTTTACACCCTCGTGGAGCGCGCCCTGGAGTTGGCGACGCTAAAACGTGAGAACCAAACACTTAAACGAACCCTCAGCGCCGACAGCGAGACGTTCGGCATGATTGGCCGCGACCCGAAGATGCACCAGATAATGCAGACCATCCGCACTACAGCGCCTTCCGATGCGTCAGTGCTGATTGAAGGCGAGAGCGGGACAGGCAAAGAGTTAATAGCCGCGGCTTTTCATGCGCAGAGTCATCGTTCTTCCGGGCCATTCATCCGGATCAACTGCTCCGCGATACCACACGAACTCATCGAATCCGAGTTGTTTGGATATCAAAAAGGGGCGTTCACCGGCGCAGACCGCGACAAGCGAGGATTGATCGAAGCCGCAAACGGCGGAACCCTCTTGCTCGACGAGATCGCGGAAATGCCCGCACACCTGCAGACCAAGCTCTTGCGCGTTTTGCAGGAACGGAAACTGCGACGCCTGGGTGACGAAGGTGAGATCGACGTCAACTTTCGACTGGTCTCAGCCACCAACCGCAACACGTCAGCTTTGCTGGACGACGGCGTGCTGCGCAAAGATCTCTATTTTCGAATCAGTACTATCAAGATCAAAGTGCCGCCTTTGCGCGAGCGACTTGACGACGTACCGCTGATCGCCAACCATTTTCTCGATCGCTTCAACATTCAGTACGACAGAAACATTCGCGGCCTATCGCAGGAAACTGTCGTGCGCCTCATTCGTTACAATTGGCCCGGCAACATCCGCGAGCTGGAGAGTGTGATTGAACGTGCGGTGCTGTTTTGTCCCGGCGATCAATTGATGCCCGAATGCCTGCCGGAGGAGTTTCAACGTTCGCGCTTCAGCACTTCCTCTTTTGTGATTCCACCACTGGTCCCAATGGAAGAGATCGAGCGTGAGGCAATCCTGCAAACGCTCGAACGCACTTCAGGCAACGTCAGACGAAGTGCGCAGATTCTTCGTTTCCCACGTCCAACCTTCTATCGCAAACTCAAAAAGCTCGGAATCAAAGTCGAGCGTCCTGCGTAGTAATAGCCACAGATTTACACGGATGAACACGGATCAGAACTTAATCCGTGTTCATCCGTGTGAATCCGTGGCCCAATGCTTCACGTTGAACCACACCCCACGCTCAATGTCTCACGCTGAGACATGCTCACCATCACTTACAAAGCAATTATGGTCCACCTTCATAAAGGCATAGCTATTGCAGCGGCCCTTTCAAATTTACTCGAGACGACTCGAGCCCGTGGTCCAAGTCATACCCTCGAATAACGAGGAGGAAAAGAAGATGAAAAGCAAAAATAAAACCCACCGCAGGAGAAAACTTCTCCTGCTGCTTTCTGTTTCTTTGCTTGTGCTGCTCATAACGGCAAGCGGCTCACAAGCGCAAGATCAACAAGCCCAAATAATTCCTCCGGACCAAGAAGCAGGAGGAGTAATTGTGTTGCCAACCCCGACCCCAACGCCCGCTGTTTGTAGCCGTACAATCAAGGCCGAAGTGGTTGCTCTCGATCAGGCGCTTATGTTCAACCGCCTCGGGGCCATGAATCCCCACGGCATGATCTACGCACTCAAGCAGGATGTCGTGGCGATTGATGCTGCCAAAGGGATCATCGCCGGTAATGTTCGCTTGCGGTCTGACAAGCGGCCCCGGCCCATAGTCTTGCGTATGAACAGCGGCGACTGTCTGCGCATCACATTTACAAATCTGTTGTCGCATGCGGCTCAGCCAGGTCAGCCTGCGACTCGAAACGCCGGCATACACGTAATCGGAATGGAACCGTTGAATATTGGCTCCGATGGCTCGAACGTAGGCAACAATCCGCCGAGCCTCATCCCGCCAGATACTTCGACGATCTACACTCTTACCGCCACGCGTGAAGGCAACAACCTGATGTACAGCACCGCCGCCACGACCGGTGGCGAAGGTGATGGCGGAACATTACCGCAGGGACTGTTCGGAAGCGTCAACGTTGAGGTCGCTGGCGCTGAGTGGTATCGCTCGCAGGTCACGCAAAAAGAATTGGCCTGGGCGACCATCGGCACTACCCTCAAGGGGCAGCCGATGATCAATTACGACGCGGTGTATCCGGTAGGACATCCCCGCGCCGGCAAGCCAATCCTCAAGATGCTCAATGGCGACACGATCATACACACTGATCTGAACGCCATCATCACCGGTCCCAACAAGGGACGTTTTCCCGTCAACACCTTTAAGCGGAATCAAACCGAATTCGATCGTGAAAAGCCGTTTCGTGAATTCACCGTGATTTATCACGATGAACTCAAGGCGGTCCAGGCTTTTCCGCAGTTTGACGACAGGCATCTCAAATTTACGCTACACAGTGTCCGTGACGGTTTTCCAATCAATTACGGCGTAGCTGGTGCAGGCGCAGAGATCCTTGCCAACCGGCTTGGTGTCGGTCCGATGTTCGACTGCACCGAGTGCAAGTTTGAAGAGTTCTTCCTTTCATCCTGGACTGTCGGCGACCCCGCACAGTTGGTTGACAAGCCTGCGAATACAACTGATGCCGCCGGCAACTTAATCCTGGGCCGGAAGGCAACCAGGGTCTTCTATCCCGATGATCCTTCCAACGTACATCACAGCTACATCAATGATCCGGTGAAGATGAGAGTGGTGCATGCGGGACCAAAGGAACATCATGTTCACCACCTGCACGCGCACCAATGGTTGCAGACACCTGACGACGACAATTCAACATACCTCGATAGTCAGGCGCTTGGACCAGGCTACGCGTTTACGACTGAGATTACGTACGGCGGCTCCGGCAACCGAAACAAGGTCGTCGGCGACTCCATCTTCCACTGCCACTTCTATCCGCACTTTGCCCAGGGCATGTGGGAACTATGGCGCGCGCACGACGTGTTTGAAGCAGGAACAGTGCTGGATGCCAATGGAGTTCCTGTTCCGGGCTCTCGTGCTCTACCGGATGGTGAAATTCTCGCCGGCACACCGACGCCCGCGATTGTTCCATTGCCAACCCTGGCAATGGCTCCAATGCCGACGGCAAGTGTACCCGGCTATCCTTTCTTCGTTTATGCGAAGGCGGGGCATCGACCGCCTAAGCCGCCGCTCGACACCATCGATGATGGTGGTTTGCCGCGTCACATAATCACCGGTGGCACTTTCACACAAGCGGCGCTCGCAGACAATCACCGCGACTTCAGTAAAGACCTGGTAACCGCAATTGCGCAACAGGTAGCTGAAAATGGAACGGCTGCCGAAATAGCCGCCATGGTCTATCACGAACAGCGATTGCACTCGAGCTACACACCATCCGGTGCCGCAGCTAACTTCGTGCTTAACGGGCTCCCGCGCCAAGCCGGCGCACCCTTTGCGGATCCGTGCATCACTGACGGCGGACAAGCAACTGGAAATCCGAGACTGTACAAGGCCGCTGCGTTTCAACTCGATATCAAGTTGAATAAGGCAGGCTGGCATTTCCCGCAATCGCGCATCCTTTCGCTCTGGGCCGATGTGATTCCGACACAAACGGGAGCCAAGCCGCCCGAGCCGTTCTTCTTCCGCGCGAATACATACGACTGCATCACTTTTCATCACACTAACCTGGTGCCCGGTTACTACGAGCTGGACGACTTTCAAGTCCGCACGCCAACCGACATCATTGGCCAACACATTCACCTCGTGAAGTTTGACGTTACCTCGTCAGACGGATCAGGCAACGGGTTCAATTACGAAGACGGAACATTCAGTCCCGACGAAGTAATCGAACGCATTCGCGCTATTCGTTTACAGAATAGATGCGTAGGCAAGGATTCGGGTGATCCTCGCGACGGAACGTTTACTTGTCCCGTAGCGAAGGCGCATCCATTCTTCGGAACAAAGGGCGCGCAGACCACAGTTCAGCGTTGGTATGCCGACGATGTTCTCAACAACAACCTGAAGGACCGCACGCTTCGCACCGTCTTTACACACGATCACTTCGGACCATCGACTCACCAGCAGGGCGGCCTGTACGCCGGTTTGGTAATCGAGCCGGTGGGAGCGGTCTGGAGGAATGCGGAAACGAACGCTCTTATGGGCGGTCAGTTCGTGGTGCCACCACGTCCCGTTGATGGTGGACCAACAAGCTGGCAGGCGATGATTGTCGAAACCGATCCGTCGCTGACTCACCGCGAGTTTCTGTTTGAGTTCGCGGATTACCAACTTGCGTATGAGGCAGGTCGGGGAGTTGACGCGAATGGAAAACCAATCCCGGATCCGGGAGGCGTGATCAATCCGCCCGTCAAGAATGAAGTGGACTTGCCATTCCTCGTCGAGAAAGCCCAGATTTGTCCGAATGGCACTTTCCCGCCGTGTCCGGAAGCAATCTCAGCATCGGACCCCGGCACTATGAGCGTCAACTACCGGAATGAGCCCGTGCCATTGCGCGTGCGCAATCCATTTACCAACACGCAGGCTGCCGGTGCTCCCGGCGATCTGTCGAAGGTCTACAAATCCAACATCACCCGCGCCGATCCGCAGTTCAACGTGCAGCCGACTTTCTATCCTGCACTCACCAAGGGCGTGATGCCGGGTGATCCGTTTACACCGCTCATGCGAGCTTATGAAAATGACAAGGTTCAGATTCGCATCCTCGTTGGAGCGCATGAAGAGACACACAATCTGACTATCAATGGTCACAAGTGGCTGCACCAACCGGGCACGCCACAGGATCTAACGACGGTAAACAATTCCGGCTACAGGAATTCGCAAATGGCCGGCATCTCTGAACACTTCGAGTTTCTGACAGGCAAGGAATCGATTCTGGGCAATCGTCCCTTTATCGATTACCTCTATCAGAACAGCGCTTCAGTCGACGGTCAATGGAATGGCGTTTGGGGAATATTCCGCGTCTACAATGGCCGCAGAGGATTGTTGACAGATTTAGCGGCGTTGCCCAACAACATGGAAGGCGCAGCGCAACTTTCCAACAACGATTCGTCCTTCCCGGTGGATACGGAGTTTCCTAACGGTCTCACCGACTACAAGGACACCACAGACGCGTCGGTAACGGCAGATACTACTGTTACGACGAATACGAAGTTCATGTCACCCGACATGGTGCTGGATATGGAGGCAGCAGCAGCAGCTCCGGATGGCGGTGCGTCCCTGGCGGCGATAACATTTCCAACGATTGTGCAGTCGCTCGACAGTGACTTCGCAACCGGAAAGACATTTGCCACGAGCATCTGCCCGTTGAATGCCCCAAGGAGAAACATCAGCGTCACCGCAGTCAGTGCGTCGGCATTGCCTACGGGTAGGCTGGAGTACAACAATCGACCTGGTGCATTTGGTGGCACGCTCAATGATCCAACCGCGATCATGTATTTCCGCAGTTCGGACATTGATGCCTACGGCAGAGTCAAAGCCGGCGTGCCGATTGAACCACTCGTCGTCCGGGCAAGAGCTGGAGAATGCATTAACTTCACGCTCCTTAACAAGCTACCGAGAGTGTTGCCGGATCTCGATGGTTACAACACGATGACGAACCTGCTCTTCCACTTCAATGCGAACCAGGTGAAACCATCGAACCAGGTTGGCCTGCACCCGCAACTGCTTGCTTACAACGTCATCAACAGCGATGGCAAGAACGTTGGCTTTAATCCAAACCAGACGGTTGGACCAGGCGGCATCGCCCGGTACACGTGGTACGCCGGTGACGTACAAATCAACGGCTTCCAGCGTATTGCGACACCGATTGAGTTTGGCGCAACGAACTTGATCTCGTCCGATCCGATTAAGCACAGCAACAAAGGTGCGATTGGCTCACTCATCATCGAACCCCAGGGCTCGTCGTGGATTGAAGATACGGCATCGCGCGCGCAAGCGACGGTCACCAAGTCTGACGGCACGTCGTTCCGGGAATTCGTACTGCAGTTCCAGACGGACATTAACCTGAGGTTCGGAGACGGCACTGCCATACCAAACCTTGGTGGTCCGGAAGGAGCAGAAGATGCCGAAGACTCAGGTCAGAAGGCGATTAACTATCGCACTGAGCCGCTTTGGAGACGGATGGCATATCCTCCGGAGACTGATTTCAACGTCACGAACACGTTCGACTTCACCAATGTGCTGACTAACGCACAGGTTGGAGGCGATCCGCAGACTCCGGTGTTCAAGGCAAAAATGGGCGACCAGGTCCGGTTCCGAATTCTGAACGCCAATGGACATGCACGTAACAACGTGTTCAATCTCCATGGACACTTCTGGCAGGAGGAACCCTATACGAACGCCTCGAAGTCGATTGGCAGCAATCTGCTGTCAGAGGTCAAGGGTTCGCAGTATGGCGTAGGACCGACATCGCACTATGAAGTAATCCCGGTGAATGGCGCCGGCGGCAAAGCCCGCGTAATCGGCGACTTCCTGTTTCGGACACAGCATTCGTTCATGTTCGATGCCGGAATCTGGGGCATCTTCAGAGTCTGCTCTACCTTCCCTTGTCCCTGATGCGAGCAATCGTGAGGGGTAGTTTTTCGTGGTAGCAATAACGCCGAAGGCGTTGGCTAATTACAGCCCAGGGTTCGAGCGTAGCGAGAACCCTGGGTTAATTTTTAGAGAGACGATGCAACCCTGAAAGGGTTCGCCAATTGCCAAACCCTTTCAGGGTTCGATCAGATTTTTTGGGGGTTACCCAGGGTTGTCGCTCGCGCTCCAACCCTGGGCTGTAATTAGCCAACGCCTGCGGCGTTATTGCTAGCACGAAAACCTATCCCTCACGATTTCTCGCATCAGGGACAAGGGAATGTAGAGCAGACTCTGAAGATACCCCAGATTCCGGCATCGAACATGAATGCATGCTGTGTCCGAAACAGGAAGTCACCGGTAACGCGGGCCTTGCCGCCGGCGCCATTCATTGGGATTACTTCATAGTGCGAAGTGGGTCCTACACCATACTGCGAACCCTTGACCTCTGACAGCGCGTTGCTGCCAATCGACTTCGAGTTGTTCGTGTAGGGCTCTTCCTGCCAGAAGTGACCATGGAGATTGAACACGTTGTTGCGCGCATGTCCATTGGAGTTCAGAATTCTGAAGCGGACCTGGTCGCCCACCTTTGCCTTGAACACCGGCGTTTGCGGATCGCCTCCAACCTGTGCGTTAGTCAGCACATTGGTGAAGTCGAACGTGTTCGTGACGTTGAAATC
>DASVGE010000076.1:0-16134 GCA_036379695.1 Pyrinomonadaceae bacterium
TTTCTGAAAAAGAATATTGGCTTTGCATACCTGCCTGTCGAGTATTCGAGCGTGGGCCAGGAGATACAAATCGACGTGCGCGGAAAACTGGTGGGCGCGCGAGTTGTTAAGGCGCCGTTTTACAAACGACCGAAGTAAGACAGGATTAACTGATAGAAGATGGAGGATCCATGGCGAACGTTCCGGAAGACCTGCACTACAGTAAAGATCATGAGTGGGTAAGAGTAGAAGGTGGTGAGGCCATCATCGGCATCACTGACTACGCGCAAAACTCATTGGGCGACGTAGTGTATGTCGAACTGCCGAAGGCGGGCGATGAATTTGCGGCGAATGAACCATTTGGCTCGGTCGAGTCGGTGAAGGCAGTTTCGGAAGTCTTCACTCCGGTCGCCGGCGCGATCACGCAGATCAACGAGTCGCTGGCAGACGAACCTGAAATAGTAAATACCGACCCTTACGGACAGGGATGGATGATCCGCGTGAAGATGGCGAATCCGAGCGAGGTCGATAGCTTGTTGACCGCCGCGGAGTATGAAGATTTTACGAAAGCTGAGACAGAATAATCTTGCGCTACATTCCTAACTCGCCGGAAGAGCGCATAGAAATGCTTAAGGCAATCGGGCTCGGATCGGCCGAAGAACTGTTCGATTCAATTCCTCAGGAGCTGCGTTTACAAGGACCGCTCAACACCCCCGCAGCACTTTCCGAAATAGAACTGCTCGATCAGTTCGAACAGATGGGCGCGCGCAACGCCGGGGCGCGGCGCATCAGTTTTATGGGCGGCGGCGCTTACTCCCACTACATTCCGACCATCGTCGATCACATTATTTCGCGCTCTGAGTTTTTCACTGCTTACACGCCTTATCAACCGGAAATCTCGCAGGGGACGCTGCAAACTATCTTCGAGTTTCAAACGCTGGTGTGCCAGTTGACCGGGATGGAAGTGGCGAACGCTTCGATGTACGACGGATCGACGGCACTGGCTGAAGCAGTGTTGATGGCAGAACGGGTGACGAAGCGATCGAAAGTGGTCGCGTCCAGCGCCGCTCATCCGCAGTATCTCGAAGTAGTAAGGACTTATGTTCAGCACGCGGGGATTCACCTCGAGTTAGCGCAGTTTGATGAGCAGACAGGACAGTCGTGGCAATCGTTAGCGAAGGCGATTGACGACTCGACCGCAGCGCTCGTGGTCCAATCGCCAAACTTTTTTGGTTGCATCGAAGATCTCGCAGCGCTCGCGGATGCGGCGCACGCGAAAGGCGCGTTGCTGGTTGTTGCTGTCACGGAGGCGATGTCGCTGGGGTTGTTGAAGTCGCCCGGCGCGTGTGGCGCTGACATTGTCGTGGCGGAGGGACAGTCGTTTGGCGTGCCGCTGTCGTTTGGTGGCCCCTACGTCGGGTTGTTTGCGACGCGAGAGAAGTATGCGCGGCAGATTCCGGGCAGGCTGGTCGGCGAAGCTTACGACAAGAAAGGGCGTCGCGGGTTTGTGCTGACCCTGGCCACACGCGAACAACACATCCGCCGAGAGAAAGCCACTTCAAACATCTGCACCAACGAAGGCCTGATTGCGCTCGCTGCCACGGTCTATCTCGAAACGATGGGACGGCGCGGTGTTCAGGAGGCTGCACGCCAGTGCGCGCAAAAGGCGGCGTACACGGCACGCGCGATTTCCGGTTTGAAGGGCTATTCACTTCCCTTCAGTGGTCCGGTTTTTAACGAGTTCGTCGTGCGCGGGCCAATGAAGGCAGTGGAACTGCTCGCGCGTTTGGGTAAGGAAAAAGGAATTGACGGCGGCATCGCGCTCGAGCGCTTCATGTCAGACCGGCCAAATGATTTTCTGGTCTGCGTCACCGAGACAAACAGCCGCGCGCAGATCGACGCACTGGTTGAGGCGCTCGAAACAATATAGGACCTATACCTATATGACCGATTTATGACCACAGCGATCACAAAAGTCACCACCCACATCAGTCCTAACGAGCAACTCATCTTCGAGCGCTCGCAAACTGGACGCATCGGGTATCGATTGCCTGCTCTCGACGTCGACGAAGCAGAATTGAACATACCGGCGGAGTTTCGTCGTGACGACGATCTCGAAGGCATGCCTGAAGTGAGCGAGGTCGACGTTATCCGCCACTTCATCCGCATGTCGACCTGGAACTACTCGATCGACATCGGCATGTACCCGCTGGGCTCGTGCACGATGAAGTACAACTCGCGCCTGAACGAGCGCGTAGCACGAATAGCGGGATTCGCCAACCTGCACCCGCTGACAGACGAGCAGGACGCTCAGGGCGCCCTTCAGGTAATTTACGAACTGCAACAGCATCTCGCCGAGATCACGGGCCTGCCCGGAGTTTCGCTGCAACCCGCCGCGGGCGCGCACGGCGAGATGACGGGCATCATGATCATCCGCGCGTTTCTCGATGCGCGCGACGGCGATGCATCGCATCGTCGCACGATGCTGATTCCCGACTCAGCTCACGGCACAAACCCGGCGTCGGCACATCTCTCCGGCTTCTCAGTCAAAACGATCCGGTCAACCGCCGAAGGTCTTACCGATCTCGATCACCTGCGCGAACTGTGCGCCCACGGTGACGTGGCCGGCTTGATGCTGACCAACCCCAACACACTCGGTCTCTTCGAGCGCAACATCAAACAGATCTGCGACATCGTTCACGAAGCCGGCGGCCTCGTTTACATGGACGGCGCCAACATGAACGCGCTCGTCGGCGTCGCGCGGCCCGGTGACATGGGCGTCGACGTCATTCACCTGAACCTTCACAAGACTTTCTCGACACCACACGGTGGTGGTGGGCCAGGCTGTGGTCCTTGTTGCTGTACGAAAGAGCTCGAACCATTTCTGCCGGTGCCGCGCATCGTAAAGTCGTCTGACGCGGAGTTTCGTCTCGACTACGACCAGCCGCGCTCGATTGGTCGCGTGAAGGCATTCTTCGGGAACTACGGCATGATGTTGCGCGCGCTGGCCTACACGCTCACGCACGGCAACGATGGCTTACGTGAAGCAACAGAAGCTGCAGTGCTCAATGCACGTTATGTCGCGGCGGGTCTGGTTGAGGACTACGACAAACCATTCGCAGGTTCGCCGATGCACGAGGTGGTTTTCACTGATAAGCGACAGTCACGCAAGGGCGTACACACGCTCGACATCGCAAAGCGATTGATCGACTACGGCTTCCACCCGATGACGATCTATTTTCCGTTGATCGTGCAAGGCGCGATGCTGATCGAGCCGACGGAATCGGTAGGTCGTCAGGAACTCGATCAGTTCATTGCGGCGATGAAGTCGATCGCTAGTGAGGCCGTCGAGAATCCGGAGCTGGTTTTGAATGCTCCTCACGACACGCGCATCGGTCGTCTCGATGAAGCCGCCGCCGCACGCAAGCCAGTGCTCCGCTGGAAACCAGACACAGATTAACGCGGAAAAAAATCCGGATTTAGTCTGTGTAATCTGTGGTTCGCTTTTCCACTCTCAACTTCGCCTCACTTCATGTAGAATGTGCTTCGAGGTTGGTTTTGTAAGACTATATGGCTACCGGCCTGGTTATCCACATCTCCTCGGGCGACGACCGGCATACCGAAATCCTCTCCGACGATAGCGTTCGCATTGGTGCTTCAGAAAACTGTGACCTGCGACTTCGCTCGTCCAGTTTGCCGAAAACCGCCAACAACAGCGTTTTGCTCGAGCTAAGCCGGGCGAATGGCTCGTATCGTGTCACCGATTTCAACTCAGCAGTGCCACTCACCCTGAACGGTCAACCCGTCAACTCGGGCAACGAAATCCATGACGGCGACGAGTTTCGCATTGCGGATTCTGAGCTTGTGCTGCACTTCTACCCGGTGCGATCTCTTCCGGCAGTCATACCGCCCGCGACAAAAGAAACTCACGTCGCTCCTTTTATCGAAGCCGCTGCCATCGAATCCGCAGCCACCGCCCGGCGCGACGATGCCAAGGTCTTCCTGCGCGAGTTCACTCGCGAACTGGTGCGCGAGATCAATCCGAGCACCAAGTTGATAACCCTCGGAATCCTGGTTGTTCTGGTCGGCGGCATGCTCTATCTCGGCTTCGCGATGTACAAAGAACTCCAGCGCAGTCGCCGGCTCATCGACGACCAACGCGTGCAACTCGGGCAAATGCGAGATCAGGTGTTGAAGACCAACGAGCAGATCATCAACATCGACGAGTCAAACAAACAAATCCAGTACAGTCTTTCTCTGGCGGTAAAACTGCGCAGCCAGTATGGTGGTGGTGTTTGCCTGATCGCGGGTTCGTTCTACTTCGTCGAAGCAGGCACTGGTCGTCCACTGCGATACGCTGAAGCGCAAACGAACGATGGTGGCGCCGCGGTTCAGAGTGGTACTGCGCCGGAAGCGTTGACGCCCGAAGGCAACGCAGCGATCGCGGAGTATGAGTTTGTCGGCTCCGGCTTTCACATCGGCCAGGGCTACGTGTTAACCAACCGCCACATTGCGCAACCATGGATCGCAGACGATCGCGCGCAGAGTATCGGCGGCAGTCTCAACGCTCAGCCGCGTCTGAAAAAGCTGATCGCTTACTTTCCAAATCTGACTCAGGCGATTCCACTGAAGTTCAAGGGCTCCGCACAAAGAGACGACCTCGCCGTGTGTAGCCTGGACATAACGGAAATTCCCGAAACGATTCCCGCGCTTCCGCTCGAAGCGGATTCGGATGCGGTCGCGGTTGGCAAGACGGTGGTGATGATGGGTTATCCATCAGGTCCCGATCGGTTGTTGGCACTGTTGGACGATGCGGAGTCGCGAGGAATTCAACAGCGCTACGGCACGCCGATGGCCCAACTCGAATATCTCGCGCAAACGAAACGCATTCAGCCGCTGACAACTCAGGGCAGCATTACCGATCTGGACGTGCGAAGAATCGTATACGACGCACGCACAGCCGAAGGCGGATCGGGCGCGCCGCTTTTTGGTCCTTCAGGCCGCGTAATCGGAGTTAACTTTGCAGTCTTCACAGAAAATACGGCGTCAAACTTTGCAGTACCCATACGCTTTGGTTTGCCTCTGCTTGAACGTGCCGGTTGGCAGGCTCCGGCAAAGGAAGCCAAAGACGGGGAAGCCAGCAGTCAATCCTCAGGCCAGTCCGGATCGAGGTGATCCTCATTACCTGTCAGAATTGCCAGTTATTTAGTTAACAGCGCTTGAGACACAATCGTCCTAATACATACTCGGCCGACCTGGTTCGACGGCAACTGAGGCAATGCACCGAGGCATCAGATCTCGGACTGTTACAATGCATTGCCTGTCACAGGTTGACACAAAGTCGGCCCACAAGGGTTTAGATTACGGTATATTAATTTCGTGCCCGCGCGGGCATAGCTCTTGCAAATTGATAATCGAGGCTGAAGTTTTTTTGAGCATTTGCTCCAATTTGTAGTTTATGAATGCAGCATAAACTCCCCATCTGCCAGATTTTGTTGAGTGTTCAAAACGAAGAGGATGACGATCCAAACGCGTAGGCACTGGCACCTGAGGGCGAGCTTGGTTTTAGCTTTTCTGCTCGTTATCTCGCCATTAACCCCCACAATCACCCGGGCAAAAAACCCCGAATCTGAGGAAAATGACCCAGCGTCAGCACTCTCTCAGATCCTCCGACTGGAGCGCATCGAGGTTCCCGGCGGCGCCGAACTGATCACCGTTCACGCAAAACTCGGCGGTCTCGAGTCGACTGAAAACGACAACTGGGTACCGCTGGTGTCTATTTTGCGCGACACCCTCGGCGACAATATCGCTGAGAACAATCGTCTGCGTTACGTCTGGCCGCTGACTTATACACGCCCAACGACCAAGCAGAAATTAGCCGCAGCGATTCCCTTCTTCTACGCGCGCGTCGGAAATAAAGAGAAACTCAGCAAGGTGCCGCCGGCCGCAATGGATCTTGCCTCGCCGGAGAGCCAGGTGTGGGACAAGATCTTCTGGACTGCGTTGCAAGGCATTCTGCTCGATCCGTACGGTACACCGATCAAAGCATCGACCAGTTCGTATCGACGCAATACAAGTGACTATCGTCGTTCGCATATCATCCGCGCACTGTCAGTACTCGCACTGTACGAAGCAGTCAAAGGTGAGTCAGCTTTCACTCCCGCAGAGATGGCAACTATTCAGGCTCGCCTGTTACTGACTGAGAAAACGTTTGGCGGACTGGTCGACGATTCAAACTTGCAAAGCTACTACGCGAAGCAAACAACGCAGACGCGCGATGAACGCGGGCACAATTGGGAGTTGCTGCGTCAAAGAGCTGAATCGGAATCGCTCTACTTCGAACCGCTGTTGATGCCCGACGGCAGTGCAACACACGCGCTGCTCTGGGTCGCAAAACGCGATCTGATCAAACAACAGGGCTCGCGTTACAGCGGTCGTTTCCTGAACATCGCGAATCCGTGGACTGATAAGCGACTGCTGAACTGGAAAGGTTATGTCGAGACGCGTTATTTCGACGCCGAAAATCATCCAGTTGACAGTCAAGCACCCGGCGCCGAAGCTGTCGAGATGATTCCGCTTGGACTTTACGGTCTCGACAATCCGAAGATCCCGATGCTGCTCGTCGATTTCCGCGACAGCTACAACCCCAAGAAACGCGAGATGTCGCGCCGCGTTTTGAACGACGTGACGCGCAATGTTCTATCGCTATCGAAGTTTGGCAACCTGCCGTTCTTTCTCGGCCGCACGGTGTTTGATTTTGTGACTGGCCGGCGCGGGATGGACTTCAATCAACCATCGCGTCTGGCCACGTATTCGCAACTGAAACTGCTGCTCGCGCTGAACACGTCGATGGATCCGGAACTGCGATCGGAAGTGAGCGGACGTCTTGAGAAGATCTCGTTGAATCCATTTGAAAACGATCTCAACGCGGAAGCACACATCGCCACGGAGCAGTACAAGGCGCTCATGGCTTTTGCGAAGGATCCCCACGGCCTGGCTGCGAAAGTCGAACGCGACCGCCGCGCCGAAATGACTTCACAGGAGCATGGCGGCAAAGCACAGTTTGCTTTTCGACTTTTGAATGTGCTGAGTTTTGGAAAATACGTTCACCGCGAAGAGCTGACCGACGACATGGAGGATCGACTCGACATCGCGCGACGTATCAATTATCACACCAGGTTTTTACAGCAAATCGCCAAGTCGAGCGCTGACATTGATGTAACGTGGAACCTCGAAGACGTGAAAAGGTCTGTGCGCTTCATCGCCAATCACGGCTCCGAGGCACGCGGCAACGCAGCGGCGGCAACCGCTAAAATCTTTGCGCGCACGAAAGACGACGAAACGCGTCGCGCCTGTATCGACAGCCTCTCGCGAATTCAAAGTTCCAAGGCAAGAACCGAATTGCAGCGAATATCTCAAAACAACGAAGTCGACAAAGCCTTACGAGATCTCGCCAGCGAGTATCTGCGCGGTAACAGCCCTCGAGTCCAGCCAGTAGCCGCAACCGTCAGCGGTGCGCCTGTTGTAGTAGGTCAGCCCTGACGATGTACGGCAAAAAGTTCAAGCCAGCTCTGCGCCTTTGCGCCTTTGCCGGAATACTTCTTTTCCTGCTCTGCAGCACTTCGCTCGCGCAAACGAAACGTCTCGTCATCATCAAATGCGACGGGCTCCCGTATGACGTTGTAGACCGCGTGGTGAAGCAACGGAATCCGCAGTCAGGCAAGAGTCTGCTTCCGTGGATCGACCATATCTTCTATCAACGCGGCGCCAGACTCTCGAACTTCTACGTACGTGGCATGAGTTTGTCTGCGCCTTCATGGTCGCTGCTCGAAACAGGCCAGCACCTACAAATCAAAGGTAATGTCGAGTTCGATCGTTTCACGCTTCACTCATACGACTATCTGAACTTCTTTCCGCTCTATGTGGCCGGCATCAACGGCAGCCGCATAGACATGCGCGCGGTGGAAGTGCTCGACTCGCTCGGATTGCCGATGCTCTCCGACGGTTATCCACACAATGAGCGCTACATCACGTATTCGATGTTTCTGCGGAACCAGCGCTACTCGACACTCCAAGCCACCGTCCAGAATCGCTTCATGAAATCGCCAAAGGAGTTGTTTGACGAGTGGACGATGGGCATCGAGATGAGGAGCGCTTTAACGGATCAACTCGTCCGGGAAGTGATCACCAATCTGAACAATCCAAAAATTCAGTACCTCGATCTGATGATGGAGGACTTCGATCACATCGCTCATCACAACAACGATGCACAGTCGCACCTGGTGGCACTTCAGCGCATGGACGCAGTCATCGGCCAGATCTGGACTGCAATTCAGAAGAGCCCGTTAGCTGAGGAGACCGCGCTGGTTGTGATCTCGGATCACGGCGTCAATACTGACGAGAAGATCTATAGCCAGGGCTACAATCTCGTAAAACTGCTCGGCAGCCGAATGGGCGGTGGGCATCACGTCATTACCAAACGTCGCCTGCTGCTCGACTATTCGATCAAAGGCGTGAATCCGTTTGTTCCTTTGATCACGTCAACAACTCCTGACACTTATTATCTGAAGGGCGAAAGTACGACGTACCCAACGGCGATGCTCGACTTCGACGGTAACGAGCGTGCCTCGGTGCATCTCCGTGACAGCGATCTCAACCTGCTGCACATCCTGTTGCAACAACTACAACGTGGCAAACTCAGAGACGAACTTCAAAAGGCCGCATTCAACGAATTCTTCGCTGTAATCGATCGACGACGCGACGACTGGGAAAAAGATCTCAAGCAACTGAAAACTGAATTAGGAGCGCTTGACCGCGCCATCGCCGCACAACGCAAGCTTTGGGAAGCGCAGCCGAAAAAGTTCACCAAGGAACAGCAGGACGCCGGGTTGGACGACGCTTCGAAACGCATCTACGTACAACTCGATCGCTGGCAGATCGAGTACAAAGAGTACAACGAATACGCGCGCACTTTGCAGAATCTTCTATCGCTCTCATCAGAGGCATTCACGGCGTCGAAAGTAAAGATTGCTGATGTGATTCCCAAAATGGCGATGGGAGATCGAAACACGATCCACGAGCTTCAGAATTACGTCGTCGGTCTTGGTCCGGACGGGCTGGTCTTGAATGCCGACGGCTCGCTGAACACAACCCAGAGTTTTGTGCATATCGATTACTTCGCGCTGCTGCATGGCGTTACGGTCAGAAACAACGTGCAGCGCGGCATCGGCAATCGACCTGTCGATATCATCTCGACCAGATTGTCGCGTGAGCTGGTGCTTCCGTTGATCAATGAGCGTGACATCGACGAAGACGTGATCTGGGTGTCGGCGGGCGCGAATCGTCAGGCACTCATACTCTCGCGCCGCGACGCCGGTGGTGAGTTGAGTTTGCGCTACTTGCCGATTAGCAATCTCACCCAGGACGCGAGCGGGCGTTTGCAGTTCAAAGAGATAAGCTGGCAGGCTGGTTTACCACTACAGATCTTCGAAGATCCGAACCTGAACATTCCAAGTGGCGATCGGACGGCGTGGCTGAGCCAGTGGCACACAGATTCGGAATGGCTGAAGGCGCTACACAGGACGCATTACGCGAATGGCCTGATCGGCCTGCACGAAGAGCTTGCGCGTCACTATATCGAGAGTCTTTCAACGAACGATCCGAGCCTGAGTGAAGACGCGCGCATAATGAGAGAATACGCGCGGCGCAAACGTGAACTGGTCGAGCCTGACATGCTGATCGTCGCGCAGGATCACTGGAATTTCGACGTGCGTGGTTTCAATCCCGGTGGCAATCATGGCTCATTCTTCCGCGTCTCGACTCACTCCACGTTCATGGTTGCGGGCGGGCCAAAGACCAACGTGCCACAGGCACTTAGCATCGATACGCCATATGACAGCCTGAGTTTTGTGCCGACGCTGTTGGCATTAACGGGGAAATTACGCGATGATAACAGTCCTGTACCAGAACTTTGGGATAGAGGATTCAGAAAGTTCCCCGGACACGTTGTAAAGGAACTATTGCCCAACCGGCAGAGTAAATTGGATCGTTGACCCGACGCTACCGCGTTACGGTACTGACCCGATACAAGGACGTTGGTGATCGGGTCAGTACCGTAACGCGGTAGCGTCGGGTCAACGATCCGCTTCTAAGAGAGACTAGATGGCGGAGTTCGCAGACAATTGGACTGCCGGTGAAACAGAAGAACTCTCCGAAGAACCGGAAACCACCACCAACAACACGCGCCGCTCTCTCATTTGGCTACAGACGCTGGCCTTTCTGCTCGGCCTCGGCCTGCTGATCTACGTCATCAACCGCGTTGGCGTGCAACCGCTCTTTGACGCACTGCTGCGCATCGGTTTCGGCTTCTTCGTCATCATTGGACTGAGTGGACTGCGTCACTTCCTGCGTACCATCTCGATGCGCGCGGCCGTACCCGCGGAACACCGGCGTATCACGTTTCGCCAGGCGTTCGCAGCTCGACTCGGCGGCGAAGCGATCAGCTTTCTTACTTTCACTGGTCCACTACTCGGAGAAGCAACAAAAGTCGCGTTGCTTCGTAAACGCGTGCCACTGACTTACGGCGTCCCGGCCCTCGTCGTCGATAATCTTCTCTACAACCTGTCTGTTGTCTTCTTCGTGTTGAGCGGCGCCTGCGTGATGCTGGCGTGGTACCCGCTGCCTCCGTCGGTTTACCTGGTACTACTGATCATCGCAGCGGTGGCTGCATCGGGAATTCTGATCGCGATCATCGCCGCGAAACGCCGCGTGATGCTGCTCACCTGGGCCATCGATCGCCTGGGCGAACTACGATTGAGTCCAAAGGTCATACTCAAGCGCCGGCATCACATCTACCATCTGGAGTCGAAAGTTTACGACTTCTACAAGCATCATCCGGCAGCGTTCTTCGTGATGATCGCCTGCAACCTGGCGGCGCACGCGGCGAGCGTCGTTGAAGTTTACCTGGCGCTGAAGATGCTCGGGTTTCAACCTCAAGTGGCGCAGGCTTACATCATCGAGTCGCTCACCAAAGTTATCAACTTTGCTTTCGCATTTGTCCCTGGAACAATCGGGGTCTACGAAGGCGGCACAGAGGTCATTCTGCAAAAAGGTTTGGGCTTCGAGCCCGCCGCCGGTCTTGCGCTGGCGCTCGTGCGCAAGGCGGCGATTGTTTGCTGGACCTCCATCGGCCTCCTCGTGCTTACCTGGCGCACGCTTCCCAACGCGTGGCGCCGCATCCTGGATCGCAGCCCGCGTCTACAACGTCTTATGGATAGCCTGGTACTTTCAAACATCGCTCATAGACCAGCTCGCACCGCAGTGAGCATTCTCGGTACGGGTGTGGGAGTGTTGCTCATCGTCTTCACTGTTGGCCTCGCGCAGGGTGTTTTGCACGAACGTGGCCGGCGCGAATCAAACATCGGCGCGGAGATCATGATCCGGACATCGGGCACGATCGGCTTAGCCGGCGGCTCCGGGTTCAAGTTGCCGACGGCACATGCCGCCGAGCTGGCGGCCATACCGGGTGTGCGAGCAGCAACTCCGATCGGACAAACGTTCGACAAGAGTGACTCCGGTTTTGGACAGCGTTTGATCGACGGCATCGAGTATGACGAATACGCGAACCTTGCCCGAATCACGATTCGTGAAGGACGGAAACTCGAGTCGGGTGACGAGGCGATAATCGATCCGGAATGGAAGGAACGGCGCAAGGCGAATATCGGCGACACGGTCGAACTGTTCGAGCGACCGTTTAAGATTGTCGGCGTTTACGAACCGCCGGGTGGCGGACGTATCAAGATCCCACTGAAGACGATGCAGGAGCAGGAAGGCGGGGACAACAAGGCTTCGGCGATCCTCGTTGCCTGTAACGACCCGGCTCAACAGGACGAGGTTGCGGCTCGGATACTCGAACGTTTTCCTGATGACCAACTGATCTTCACGCGCGACTTGCCGGAGATTTATGCTACCGGTGTTCCGGCGTTGAATATTTTTATCAAGGTAGTGGTGGGCGTGGCTGCCGCGATCAGTGTGCTCGTGATACTGCTGGCGATGTACACCACTGTCACGGAGCGCACGCGGCAGATCGGAATTCTGAAGTCGCTCGGGATGTCGAAGACGTCGATCGCGTGGGTTATCGAGCAGGAGGCAATCATCGTTAGTGTCCTCGGTGTTGTTGTGGGAGTGCTGCTGACGATGGTCGCGCAATTGATCGTAACGCGCACTACGAGCCTGACGATCGAGATCCAGCCCCGCTGGGTATTGATTGCGCTGGCCGTCGGGTTACTGGGCGGAACTTTAGGCGCCCTCTACCCCGCGTTGCGCGCCGCGCGCCAGGACGCGGTTGAAGCGCTGAGCTATGAGTGAGGACTTGACAGCAATAATGGAACAAGTCAGGAAGAGGGGCTTGCCCCCGCTGTTCGGGGAGCGGGGGCAAGCCCCTCTTCCTGACTTGTTCTTTTTTCGGTAGTTTTAGTTCACCTAACGAGCTAAAGCGGAACCAAATCAAATTTCCTGACGTTTCGATACCATGTTCTGTCCTCAATGCGGCACGGAATCACAATCGACACAGTATTGCCGTGTCTGCGGCGCTAATCTCAAGGTGATCGGGAAGGCGGTGGCGCTGAGTGAGGCGGTTGCGCGCAGCGATCGTGGACCACTTCCGAAGATCAAGGAGATGATCAAGGAGTTCAAGGTCGACCACGTCTCAGACGAAGTCTCGGGCGCGCTCGATCAAATGAATCAGGAGATTGCGCGCATCTCGCCTGAATCGCAACAACGTGAACGTGGAAAGCCATGGATACAATTCGGAAGTAAGAAAACGCCGGCGGAGAAACGTGAAGCTCACATCTCCAAAGGTGTTGTCTCGTTATTTTCCGGCGCCGGCCTCATAGTGTTTCTTTACTACCTTTCAACAGCGCTCGTGCTGAAGCTCCCACCTGATGTCGTCGCTCAGATCCCGTTCGAGATCGATCCGGTGGTGAAGATTATCTGGTTGTTAGGATTGTTACCGGCGACCAGCGGCCTGGGCCACATCATCGCCGGTCTGTTGATTCGCCCACAACGCGAACAGCCGCAACTCGATCAAGTCGTTTCTCCACCTCGTGAACTAACTGACAGGCCACTCACAAACCCGATACCCGTAAGCGTCACCGACCACACGACCAACCTTCTCGAACCCGATCGCGTTCCCAACAAAAAAGCACAAACCAGATAGAGCGATGGTTTGTGCCTTTTGTGCCTTTTTGTGGCTGGATCTACTCTTCTCGTGGCCTGATCCGAATCGAGTAGTCCTGCCAACAATCCAACGACGACGAGAATCCATTCTCATCATCAAAACCAAACACCGGGAACGGCGTCGCAGGCGCTGCCGGCGCGGCAAACTTCGGATCCAGCGCCTTCGCAATCTGATCGCGAGCATCAGCCAGGTGGGCGCGTGTTTGTCGATCGGTCGCACGCGGCATCGCTACATTGATCGCCGCACTCAAATCACGCAATTCAGCCTTGATCAGCGCGCGATAGTCGTCCGTCACTGACGGCCGCACGTTCAACTTATTCGACAGCAGATCGATATACGAGTTTTGCAGGTTGCGCCTGTACACGTCGATGCGGACCGGCCCACCTTCGAGCTCACTCCAGATCCCGCGGCGCAGATCTGACATAAACTCCGCCGGTTTGTAAGCCGCCGCACCGTCAATCGCTTCCTGCTCAACCAGTCGATCGAACCTCGTGTTGCTCAACAACGAGTTCAGCACTCGCTCCTGCGCCTGATTCACTCGCGCCAGCGCGCCTGACGGCTCGATGCGCCGCAGAATCTCCGGCTTCACCGCCCACGTCGGCGTGGCAAACGCGTTCTCGTTTAAGAAACGCACCGCCGCAGCTTGTCGGTCTCTCGGAACAATGATGAACCGCACACCATCCTGCCCGTTATGTTTCTGCTGCGAGTTGAAGCCGCCCACAATTCCCGTGACGTGGTTCAACTCAAGCGCCCACTGGCCAAGCATGCGCGCATAAAGCTCTTCCAGATCGTCATAAGGCTCGCCCATCTGAGAAGTCGCAGGCAAAAGCATATCGGCGACTCGTTTCAGATTCTTGATACCAAGCCCGGTAGCAATAATCGCATCAGCGTCACCGACAGCCTCCGTGTTCTCACCCGGATCGGAACCACGTGCATTGATGGTGGAGAAACGAAGATACGACTTCGCATCCTGTTCCTTTGCCCACTCGTTCAGCGTCTTCTTTTCGTCGTCCGGCGTGTTTGCACCTGGAATCGGCTTGTAACCCCACATCGTGGCCCATTTGTCGTAAGGTCCGATTATCGGCACCAGCAGTTCCGCCGGAATGTTGTCTTCCGGTTGGGCAACGTAGTTGAAGCGCGAGTAGTCCATCAGCGTGGGCGTGTGACTCATCGTCTTGAGCCACTCAGCATTGCGGATCTTGTCAACCGGGTAGGTTGCACTCGCCTTCATGTTGTGTTGAAAACCGAGTGTGTGCCCGACCTCGTGCGCGATCACATACTGGACCAAACGTCCCATCAGGTCATCAGGCAACGGAAGTTTTTTGGCACGCGCGTCGAGTGGTCCAGCCTGCAGGAAGTACCAGTTACGCGCGAGGTTCATCACGTTGTGATAGTACTGAATGTCTGACTCGAGGATTTCGCCCGTGCGCGGATCGTTCACGTGCGGTCCTGAAGCATTCTCAATCGTCGACGGAAGATAACGAATAACTGAGTAGCGGGCGTCTTCCGGATCCCAGTTTGGATCTTCTGACTTTGAAGGCGCTTCCTTGGCGATGATCGCGTTCTTGAAGCCCGCTGCTTCGAAGGCAGGTTGCCAGTCTTCAATTCCCTTCTTGATCCACGGTATCCATTTCGTCGGTGTGGCCGGATCGACGTAATAGACGATCGGTTTGACGGGCTCTGAGAGCTCGGCACTCGGATCCTTCTTTTCGAGACGCCAGCGCGTGATGTAACGGCGTTCGGGCGCGCGGTGCTCGTCAATGCCGTAATCGGTTTTACGGACAGTGAAATAGCCGACTCGCTCGTCATAAAGCCGCGGCATCATCGGTTTCTCCGGCAGCTTCACCATGCTGTAGTGCATGACGACCGTCGCGTTTGTGCCGGCACGCATTCCGGTCGCAAACGGATTTGGAATCGGGATTGGTGCTGGAGCACCACCGCCCGGTGTCATGTCCGGCGGCGAAGTGTAAGTTTGTGAAACTTCAACTTCGATATTCGTCGGGAAGGATTTGGTCTTCTCGATGAACGAGCGGGTGGCGTCGAAGCCACGAGCACGCAAACGAGTTCGCGCGCTAAACTCCGTGACTTCCGTCGTGAAGAGACGCGTAACGTCGATCACTGCGGAGTCGTCTTTGCCGAGCGCCTCGATATTGAACGCCATGATGATGGTGTCGTTGTTCGCAGCTTGTACCGCGCGCGACACCGGCAGTTTCGGATCGGCGACCACGTCGTAGAGCACGTTGCGCAGCAGAATGCGATTTCCCTTTCGCTCCCACTTCACCACCCGATTTCCAGCAGCCTGTCCGCCGTAGCCGGCGCCCAGGGTCGTCTTGGCAATCTGGCTCACCCAGAGAAACTCTTTCTGAAGTTCGCTCTTCGGGATTTCGTAATAGATCTTTTCCTTGATCGTGTGGATGGTGAAGATACCTTCGTCTGACTTCGCGTCTTTCGTGATCACACGTTCGTAAGGCCGGGGTTCAGCGGGTTGCTGATCCGGACGGCCGGGACGCTCCTGCCCCGTCGCTCCGGCTGGTGGCGTGGGCGGATCCTGAGTTGAGTTGTTCGCCTCGGATCGCGGCGTCACGAGAAACACCGAGACAACGAAACAGAGAACAAGGATCGAGACAGTGAGATACCTGGATCGCACTTGCATGACTAGCTCCTTCCGATTGGGCGTATGGAATGGTCCCTTACCGGACCGACACTGGTTGAACGGCGAAACAATAAGCGAAGCCGCGCGGCGCGTCAACGTGATTGGAGTTGCGCGTCTCCTTGGAGACGCCCAGCTAGGCTTTGCGGCTGACGAGGCGGGCTTTGGGCTCTTTTTTCTTCGTGACAGTTGCCGCGCCGCGGTCGGTAAGCAGTGGCAGCGGATTGATCGCTCCGGTCATCGTGTAAACACCGAAATGTAGATGAGG